>CANGPO010000101.1 GCA_947455705.1 Actinomycetota bacterium
CGCGCCCACGTGAATTGCTGCCGTCTTAGCCTGACGCAGCTCGTTCATGACGTCTTCCAAGGCGTCGGCGAGAGCATCGCGATCTACCGTGGGCAGATCAGGGGTGATGCCGAAGTCGGGTGCGTCGATGGGGTGACCGATGAGGTCTCTTGGCACCTCGATGTAGCCAGGACGCTGTTCTTGAATCATGGTGCGGATCACGCGATCGATCTCATCGGCTGCAGTGTGCTCACTGGTGAGGACTGCTTGTGCGCACGTCAGATCTTGGAACACGCGAAGTTGAGTATCGAAATCCTTCACCTTGTGATGCAGCATCGGATCGCCAGCCCGCTCGGCCATGCCAGGTGAGCCGGATAAAACCAGCAGCGGCACTTGCTCGGCCCACGCGTTGGCTGCGGCATTGGCCACCTTCAACCCACCAGCGCCGTAGGTAACAGCGACGACACCAAACCCGCGCAGACGCGCGTATGCGTCTGCTGCGAACGCTGCACCTTGCTCATCCGTGGTGACCAGGACGGGGAGGCCTTCGTCGCCGAGTGCTGAAAATAGCCGCAGCGCAAAGTCCCCGACGATGCCGAAGGCTTCGTCAACTCCGGCTTCCTTCAACCGGCTGACGAGATGGCTGGCAATGGTGAGGTGGCTGGCTGTACTTGGCACGGTAGTACTCACATCTGCGTGGGGGAATTCTCGATAGTTGAGAGTACCGCCACGAACGTGGAGGAGAAGAACCGTGGAGTGCGAGGATTAGGCCGATTCGACTAACGATTCTTCTTCGTTTGCCTTGCCAGCGATACTCGATGGAATGCCCTTGACTCGTGCGGCGACGACCAGTCCGGCGATGAACACCACAAGCGCAACGACGGGTGCCCAAAGGTCGAGACCCGAGGGGAATGGGACGAAGTTGCACCACAGCGTGTATCCGAGGAAGAGCACGGCGACGATCGGAAAGATGATCTGCCACTTCGGGACCTCGTTGCGGCCAGACAGGAAGAACCAGCGGGTCATTCCTAGGGTGGCCATCAGATAGACCACCAGGATCATGATGACGCCGGCGCTTCCAGCCTCGATGAACACGTTCAAGGGTGGGGCGTGCAAAACCAGGAAGGCGAAGATTTCAATCAGAGCCACCGTGCCAGCGATGAACAGGACACCGTTGCGTGGCGCTTGCCTGCGAGTGAGTTCGCCAAATCGCCTGGGCACGATGCCGTCTTGGCCGTACGCGAACAGAATGCGGGACGATGCAACGACGCAGGCGAGCGTGGCGCTAATCGCGCTAAACATGGCACCGATGGTGATGAGATCACCAACCCATGAATCGAGATATGTGGTGGCAAGATCACCCATCAACGAGTCTGAATTCTCGAATGCGGCAACTCCTGCCGCGCTGGTGCCAAAGCCCATGACCTCGACCGCTGATACCAGGACGAAGAAGATTCCCGCGAAGATCGGCACGATGATCAAGGCGCGTGGAATGTCTTTGCGCGGGCTCTTCGCCTCATCACCAAGTGTGGTGGCCGCTTCGAATCCAGCGAATGACAGGAAGCCGAAGGTCACCCCAAGCAGCAGCTGTGTGGGCGTGTTGGCTGACGACCATTGAAAAACGCCCATATCTAACGTCTGACCTTGTGGACCGTCGCCATGCATGAGGTGCACAAGGATGAAGATCGCTACCACGGCGATCAGCAGAACGGTCGTTGCCTCAACCACGATCAGGATGGTCGTTGATCGTTTCACTGTGCCAAGGCCTAAGACGGTGACACCAGCGAGGACGATGAGCGCTACGGCGTACGCGAATGAATCGGGTGGGGTTGAGCCGCCAAATTCCTTGACGAGTCCCGAGACGAATCGACCTGAGGCGATTGAGGCGAGAACTCCGAACATGGCATAGGCGCCAACCAGCAGCCAGCCGGTCAGAACGCCGGTGCGCGGACCAAGGGTTGCCCCAACCTGCACATACACCGCGCCCGCATGATCAAAGCGCTGCGATAGCCGCATGAACGAGTACGCGACGAGTAGCACGCCCACGGTTGCAAGCGCGAAGGCCACGGGAACAGCTGCTCCGACAGCGGGCACCATCCCCTGCGGATTGGTACTGATGCCAAAGGACGGGGCCATCGTCGCCAGTGACACGCCAATGACGGCGATCAGGGGCAAGTCGCGACGGAGCTTCTTCGGCGTCGATGCAGATGGGTTGCCGGGGCCGATTGGATGGGGGACGTTCGTCGTGTCTGTAGTCACGTGAACGACGCTAGCGAGCAACCCTCTTCATACCCTCAGGGTTTCCTTGCGCGCCGCTTGAGTTCTTGCAGGATGTGGGTTGCTTTGCGACGAGGAACCGGTGCTAGCCCTAAATCCAATCGAATGCTCTTGTGAAATCCACGCCACGAAGGTCCGGTTTTAAAGAATCATGTCCAGAGGTATTGGCCGATGACAAATCCTCATCCGCCCGCTATGTTGCGGAATGATTCTCGGCTGAGCCTCGGCATGAGTGCCCAGCTCGCCTGTTCATGGAGTTCTTTCGTCGCGGAGGGAGTGATGTGGTCGACAGCCTGCGCGCCACCGCTCGTACGGCCGCGTTTACCCCGCTCACGGCTGCCGGGCGGACTGAGGCTGTTGTTCAACGCATCAACGAATCGGTGGCTCTGGGCCTTTTGGCCGATGGTGAGCAACTCCCCAGTGAAGTCGAACTTTCCGCCCAGTTAGGCGTTTCGACGGTGACCCTGCGCGAGGCGTTAGCGCTCCTGCGCGAACAGGGGGTTGTGGAGACGAAGCGTGGTCGCAGCGGCGGCTCGTTTATTCGTGCGCCGGGGGATCCGACGAAAAGTGCGATGCGTGCACGGTTGGCCGAGTTCTCGGTGAGTGATCTGCGCGATGCAGGCGATGAGCTAGCGGCCGTCAGTGGGGCAGCCGCGCGGCTTGCATCCTCACGTGCGTCAACCGACAACATGCGTCGTCTTGTGGTGCTTGCTGATCGGATTGCAACTGCCTCTGGTGTTGGCGATCGAACTCGAGCCGACAGCCGCTTCCATATCGAGGTGGCGGTAGCTGCTGCATCGGAACGCCTCATCAGAGCTGAGGTAGGGCTCCAAGGTGAGATCGGAGTACTGCTCTGGGCACCGGGAACCTCAGATACGCAAGCACATCAGGCTGCGGACGAACATGGTGCCATCGCCCAAGCGATCGCGGCCGAAAATGCAGAATTGGCAGGGCAATTGGCCGAGGAGCATGTTGAACGAAATACCCACCGACTTATTGAGGCCCGCATCGACCTCCACGCAGGCGCAGCACATGGCTCGTAAGAAATCGGCGTCGAATGACGTCGCGAGTGCCATTGGCGAGCTAGCCGAACCAATTGAGCGCGTGTTCACCGAGCTTCAATTGCTCGCCACCGTCACAGCAGATGTGCTCACGGGAATCACTAGTGACGGTCGTCGTGCTGAGTCGAACGATCTTGGTGTGATCGCGGCCGTGGCTGATGGAACGATTGCGCGTTACGCCCTTCTGGGTGGTGCTGGAGTTGTTATCAATCCTGGCTACCTGGCTGATGTTCAGTCTCATCTTGAGTGGAGACAACTAGGCCGTGATGGCCGGGCGCGCGCGCTCATCCTTGATGTTGATCCGGAAAGTGCCGATCCCTATGACTACTGGGAGATGGAGTGGTTTCGGATTCCGCGCGATGAAGGACGGCGGATGGTGGGTGGACCGTACTTCGATTACCGAGGGGCTGATCGGTTCGGCTTGACGTTTGCCACGCCAGTGCAGGTCGCGGGGGAGTTCGTCGGCATCGCTGGTGCAGACGTGCCGTTGGCGCTGCTTGAGCCCGAACTCCTTCCCATTTTGCGCCGGTTGCCCAGGCGTGCGGCGCTGGTTAATCATGAAAACAGAGTGATCACGGCCAACACTCCACACTATGCGATTGGTGCGCGCGTTCGTCCAACGTCTGACTCGGGTGCCACGGTGGTGTGGGATGTTGTCGCGGATCTGGGCTGGAAGTTGCTCCTGATCCCAGAGGGCTAGGAAATCAGTTCGCCGAAGGTATTGACATTAATACCTATGAAGTCAATTCTTTTATTCCATGACCTCTACTCCAGTAGAAGACGCTGCACCACTGTCATGGGATGACCTTCCGTATCTGCATGTTTCGGACCCGTCCTTCTCGATTCAGTCGGATGAAGTTCGTGCTGCACGCGATGCGGGTTGGTGTGCCCGCACTCCCTATGGCTTAGCGATCTTGCGCTACGAAGAGACCAGCGCATTGATCAAGGATCGACGTCTACGTCAGGGCAGCTACGCCTGGCCCGAGCACAACGGAGTCACCGGACGGTTCGCAGACTGGTGGGCCGGCTGGGTGCTGAACATGGAAGGCACAGACCATGCGCGCCTTCGTCGGCTGCTGAATCCGGCCTTCTCTGCAAAGGCCATATCGTCGATGCAGGATGACTTCATCAGCCTGGCTGACGAACTGATCGACGCTTTTGCAGATACCGGAAAGTGTGAGTTTGTCTCGCAGTTTTCCGAGCCGTACGCAGCTCGTGTTGTGGCGAAACTGCTTGGGATTCCCGAGGACGAGTGGCCGACGATCGCTGAGCTTTCGGCGACGATCGGCTTATCGCTCGGCGTCACCTTCCAGCAGGATCTGCCGCAGATCGAAGCTGCCCTTGATCAGCTCTATGACTACTGCGATGCGATCATCGATGATCGCACTCGCAATCCGCGTGACGATTTCTCGACGATGCTGGTTCAGGCGCAGAGTGAGGGCGAGAAACTCTCACATGGAGAACTGCGTGACTCTATGGCCCTGTTGGTGTTTGGTGGATACGACACCACTCGCAATCAACTCGGGCTCGCGATCAAGTCGTTCTCTGAACAGCTCGACCAATGGCAGATTCTTGCTGAGCGTCCGGACCTTGGCCGCCCGGCCGTTGAAGAGGTAATGCGAGTAAACCCGACAACGACCTGGGTTACTCGTGAGTCGATCGACGAGGTGACCTTTCGTGGCCTCACGATCCCGGCGAACACGACGATCCATTTGTACGCGGAGTCGTCGGGTACTGATCCTCTTGCCTACCCCAATCCACGAATCGATGTGACTGCGACCGATCGCAAACCACACTTTGCGTTCGGTGGAGGTGCTCATCATTGCCTCGGTCACTTCGTGGCCCGAATGGATATGGCCGTTGCGTTGCCGATGCTCGCCAAGCGCATGCCCGATATGCGGATCGGCGAGGGCTCGCAATGGCTGCCGGATTCGGGCAACACCGGCCCGATCACGTTACCCCTTGAATTCACCCCAACTGCGAAGTAGTTCACCCGTACATCTGACGGAGAGGAAGTCATGTCCCCCACCCCACTCGATCAACATCGCGAAGCAAACGCCTCCGAAGCTGCGGTTAGTGAGATCGTGCGCACGATTGAGACGTCAGGTGTTGAGTTCATCTACTACCAGGGCATCAGCATCACTGGCCGAGTGATGGGCAAGGTTGTACCAGCCAAGCACCTGCGCCGAAACTTGGAACGCGGAATTAACCTGCACCGCACAGCAATCTCCGATCTCCAGGCTGATCGTGCCGGCAACCTGATCGGTGGCGGTGTTCAGGCGCCCGAGTTCACTGCGATGGCCGATCTCGACACCTTCGCCGTGCTGCCGTGGGACACCTCCGTCGCGCGTTTCTTCACGGAAATCTACGAACCAGAACATCTGCCAGAGATCGGTGGCCAACGGCTCGGCACTGATAGTCGTGGAACTCTCAAGCGCGTCCACGCAGACTTCACCGCCAAGACGGGTTTGGAACTGCGCTCCGGTTGTGAGCCGGAAATGACGTGGAAGGGCCCAGGGATGGCGGTTCGCTTCGCCGCTGGCGCGTCTCCGTCGTATCACATCGACAACCTTGAATTGATGCGTCCGGTTTACCAGCGAGTGATCCGGTATGCGACGGCACTGGGCCTGAACATGATCGAAGGGGATTACGAGGATCCAGGTCAGCTTGAGTTGAACTGGATGTTCGACAAAGCGGATCTGACGGCCGATCGCCTTATTACCTACCGGCAGATCTGTCGTCAGGTGGCACGTGAACTCGACCTCATTGCCAGCTTCATGCCAAAGCCCGCCACCGGAATGATGGGCAACGGTTGCCATCACAACATCAGCTTCTGGCGCGGCGATCAGAATGTGCTTGCTGAGCCGGGACGACGTGAACTCCACCTGACGCAGGAAGGTCAGCATCTGCTCGGCGGAATCCTGAGCCACACCCCCGGCTCCATGATGATCAATGGCCAGACGATCAACTCGTACAAGCGTTACTGGGATGCGGGCCAATTCGCTCCGTCTGAAATTAACTGGGGTATGGACAACCGCTCGTGCACGGTTCGACTGTCGGCGAACGGCCGTTTGGAGTGCCGTCTTCCCGATGCGAGTGTGAACCCGTACTTGTCGCACGCGGCGATTCTGGGTGCGGCAGCGGATGGTTTGGCGAATGCGATCGATCCAGGACCATCTCACATTGGTGCCTCCGAGGTTGGCGCTGCTGGACGATTCGAACCGCTGCCTCTGACGTTGGCCGAGGCGATCAGCGCCTTCCAGCGAGACTCCGTCATTCAGGAAACTCTTGGGCAGCAGATGTCGCAGATCCTCATCGACTATAAGACCGATGAGTGGGCTCGATTCTGTTCTGCCGTAACGGATTACGAGCAGACCCGTTACGAGCAGGCGATCCCGTGAGCGGGGTATTGCGGCTCTCGTGCCTTGATGCGGAAGCGCCGCCGCTGTTTAACAAAAGCCCAGACGGCGTTACCCGCATCGGATACGAGCCGTCCGCGGCCGCGTTGGTTGCGGCGCAGATGGGTCGGACCGTCGAGTGGGTGATGGTGCCTTGGGTAGACATGATCCCGAGTGTGCAGCGCCATGATGCTGATGCGGTGTGGTGTGGTCAGAGCATTATTCCGTCGCGTCAGGAGCAGGTGGATTTCACTCGGCCGTATGGCATTTTCAATGAGTCACTGCTTGTGCGTAAGGGTTCTGGGATCACGTCGCCAGATCAGCTCGCCGGTCTTCGCATCGGTGCGATCGCGGGCAGCACGAACATGGCATTGGCCGAGACCTTTGCCGATGTGATCACCGTGGCTTTCGGCGGTGAGACCGACGATGTGTTCGGTGACATGTTGGCCGCGCTGGCTTCTGGTGAGGTTGACGGCGTAGTCGACGACGATCTCGTCTTCGTTCCGTTGGATTCGGATCCGCGCTTCGAGCTGGCATTCACGATTCAAACCCGCAACCGTTGGGGAATCGGGGTCGCGAAAGATCGTCCCGAACTCCGTGAGGAAATCGACGCAGCTTTGGCCGCGGTTATTGCCGACGGTCGACTCGAACAGGTGTGGCGCGAATGGATGCCTACGTTGGAGTTTCCATTCCCGGAGTGAACTGCAGGCCAATCTAGCTGCGAGCTTTCACGCGGTGAAGGCTGAGCTCCCGAGGTCGCGCTCGTCGTTCTTGATGGCGTCGATGACGCGGCCTGTGACGGCATCTGGCGAAAGGCCTTGTGGGAGTCGAGGTGCGGTTCCGGCGATGGGCCGATCGGCCAGACCTGTTTCGGTGTGTGGCGGACGTGCGTCGATGAGCCGGATTCCGCTGCGTCGTAGTTCGCGTGCGGCGGCTGCATCGAACGCAGTCAGTGCGGCTTTCGAGGCGGAGTACGCGGCCATTCCTGCGGTTGGTTGTTCGGCGACGACTGCGCTGAAGTTGACCACGAATGGGCTACGTCCGTCGCGGTTCGATTGTTCGAGATACGGAAGCGCGGCGCGGATCAGACGAATCGGGGCGATGACGTTGGTGGCGAACAGATCGTCGAGGGTTTCGTCCGTGAGATCCGCGAGCATGCCGAAGGCAACGACTCCGCTTGCGATGACAAGGCCGTCGATCCGTCCGTGGCCGTTGATTGCGGTGTCGATGATGTGCGTTGCGGTTTCTGCATCACGCAGGTCGCCGGTGACGAGCGTCGCCTGGTCACGCCATTGTTCAAGTTGGGTCGCGCTGCGACCGGTGAGGGTGAGTGTTGCTCCCTCCTCGTGCAGTTGACGGCTCATTGAAGAGCCGAGCCCACCTGTGGCACCTACAACAACGATGCTCAATCCGTTCAGTGAAGTCACCGCACGAGCATCTCAGCGATTAGTCAAACCCGCTCGCGGAGCTGACCTAGACGCGAAGAAGTGTTTGCAGAGACCGGCAACGTCTCCAGCTCGTGACGCGGGTCAGTAGTTCGCTAGATTCGGCAGGTTCAAAAGGCTCGCCAACTTGACATAGATCGCCTTGATATCAGCCGCGTTCTCTCCGTCGATGGTGATGATGTCGTGCTTGATCTGCTCACTCGACGGGAACTCGTAGACGTCGATCTGCTTGGTGACGGGGCGCATCGCATCCTCGAAGCCGTTGAGCGGGGTATTACTCACCGCGCCATCGTTTTCGTTGGTGATGACCAGGAGTCGTTGCAGCGGAGTTGTGCGCGTTACATCACGTTGAGCGTTGCGTCCTAAGGCCAGGAACGCGCCCAGTGCGCGTAGCGAATACCGCGGATAGGCATAGGGCGGTGTTGCGAGCTTCTCCTTTTGCGCGCCATCCCACCACAGGTAGAAGTCAGGGATGTATCGAGTGATTCGGGAGACGGGCGCAACCCCGAATTCAGGCAGCACCTTGGGCAGCATCAGTGGCGCAATCACATCTGCCTCGGCAACATCGTTGCGATGTGCAGCTGCCCAAGCGGCCAGCGATCCACCTGCCGAAAGCCCGACGACACTTACGCGATCACCAAGGGCAGCCGCTAAGTCGATTGCTTCATCGGTTGTGTCGGCTAGCTGCTGTGGGCTGACATCGCTCGGTGCGTTCGTCAGTCGATCGCTGTAGCCGTGGCCGGGTAGACGGGGCACGACGACGTTGTACCCCTGCGCTGCATACGCCTTAGCCACTGTGGCCCATTGCGCCGGGCAACTTGTAAAGCCATGGAGCAGAACAACTGAACGCGCTTCCTTACGTCCCGAATCGATGACGATCGACGTGCACATCGGGTTGATGTCGGGGCCA
>CANGPO010000102.1 GCA_947455705.1 Actinomycetota bacterium
GATCTTCTGCCTGGCCACCTCACTTGAGGATCTCAAGCGTCGCCTCGGCAACATCGTCGTCGGTTACACCCGCGAGAAGACTGCTGTCACCGCTCGCGACCTCAAGGCTGAGGGCTCAATGGCCGTTCTGCTCAAGGATGCGTTCCGTCCGAACCTCGTTCAGACCCTCGAAGGAACTCCAGCATTCGTTCATGGTGGTCCGTTCGCAAACATCGCGCATGGCTGCAACACCGTTGTTGCCACCGCATCAGCATTGAAGCTTGTCGACTACGTCGTCACCGAGGCCGGCTTCGGTGCTGACCTTGGCGCTGAGAAGTTCGTTGACATCAAGTGCCGCAAGTCGGGCCTTCGCCCCGATGCAGCTGTGATCGTCGCAACCGTGCGTGCACTCAAGTACCACGGTGGTGTCGACCTCAAGGAACTCAACGCTGAGAACCTTGACGCAGTGCGCGCTGGCTTCGCCAACTTGCAGCGCCACATCGAGAACGTCTCAACGGTGTACGGCATCCGTTGCGTCGTCAGCATCAACCGCTTTATCTCCGACACCGACGCTGAGCTCGAGCTCATCAAGGAACTGTCTGCCGCATTCGGCGCCAAGGCTGTTATCGCCACGCACTGGGCAAACGGTGGCGCCGGTGCCGAAGAGCTCGCACACGCAATCGTCGAGGTCTGCGAAGCACCTACGCCGATGACATTCGTGTACGAGGACAGCGCAACTCTGTGGGAGAAGATGGAGGCCATCGCCAAGCGTGTTTACCGCGCCTCGGAGATCACCGCTTCATCTGCAGTTCGCGCTCGCATCAAGGAGCTTCAGGAGTCCGGCTACGGCGAGTTCCCAGTCTGTGTCGCCAAGACGCAGTACTCGTACTCAACTGACGCTGCTCTTCGTGCTGCTCCCGTTGACCACTCGGTCAACATCCGCGAGGTTCGCCTCTCGGCTGGTGCAGAGTTCATCGTGATGATCTGTGGCGACGTTATGACGATGCCAGGTCTGCCGAAGATCCCAGCCTCAGTGCACATCGATCTCGTCGACGGCAAGGTAGTTGGGCTTTCTTAACTAGAACTCGAACAAGAAAAAGTCCCCGTCACGAATGTGACGGGGACTTTTTCTTGTGTCTAGGAGCGCTTTAAGCGCTCCACAACCAAATCATGCGGCAGAGCCGGGCTCATCGAGCCAGCGCGACCATGCATTGTTTCGTTATTGACCAGCGCGTTGAGCACTGACTCTTCGACGCATTGCACGACAGCTGCGTAGAACTCGTCCATCCAATTCCATGGTACGAACGACAGGTTCTTGATCGCCACCTGATCCTTCTCGACCATCGGGAATCCGCTATCGAGTTCACCTGGGTTGGCCGTCGAGAACGCGAGGAAAATATCGCCACTGAAGTGACCACCCGTTGTTCCAGTGCGAGCCAGGCCTAGCGGCACGCGACGAGCGAGGGCTGACGTCTGATGCGGGGTCATGGGCGCATCTGTTGCGATGATTGCGATGACTGATCCAGCACCCCCTGGAATGCGGGTCGCGGTGCGATCGCGCAGAATCCAATCGTTTTGGCCCATGGGATACGGAACATCGAGATCACCCATCGGCACGCCGGCGATGCTGAGCTCATGCCGATCACCGAAATTGCATTGCAGGAACGCCGCGACGGTGTACGAAGTGCCACCAAGTGACACCTGACGACTCGACGTCCCCGAGCCACCCTTGAAGCCGTAACAGTTCATTCCGGTGCCACCACCAACAGAACCTTCCGCAACGGGGCCGCTGACGGCCGCGTCGATGGCGATCGCGGCATGCTGCGTCGTGACACTCGGCAGGTTGATGCTGTTGAGGTAGCCGTCCCACGTTTCCGCCACGACAGGTAGCAGCCACTCAGAGGCCTTGACGGGCTCATGGGCGGCCATCCAATCGACGACGCCACGATGCACCGTGCCCACCGCGTGCGTGTTCGTGATCATCACGGGGCCGCCGAGCGCACCGGTCTCGTTGATCCAGTGCGAACCCGTCATCTCCCCATTGCCGTTGAGTGAATGGATTCCGGCTGCCACCGATTGCGTGATGCCGTCACGGCCAAGCGGCAAGATCGCTGTGACGCCCGTGCGTACTGCCTCGTTCTCGGCACAATCGTTGTGATTGAGGGTCACCATGCCGACGGTAAGGCCGGGAACATCGGTGATCGCATTCATTGGCCCGGGAGTGCCGGGAAGTTTGATTCCTAAGTCGCGTGCGCGCATGGCTGAACTGTACTAATAGGCGGCTTCGCCTGTACTGATAGGCGGCTTCGCCTGTACTGATAGGCGGCTTCGCCTGTACTGACCGGCGGGGCAGGCTGCGGTGCTCGCCACCGACGTGGGAGGCTGTGGCCATGCGCGTAACCCTGAGTGGCCGACCTGATACGTCCGCCGATGTCGTCGTTATCGGATTCTTTGCTGACCGTAAGCCAGCACCCGGTGCCCTTGAGTCAACTGCCGATAGTGGGGTGGATGTTGTTGCCGCGGTGAAGGGCACACCAACCTTCCGTGGTGGCGTTGATGACTCTCCGATCGTCATCCCACCGACCGCTGCCAAGCAGCCCACAATCGTGATCGTTGGGCTTGGTGATCGCGCCGCGGTTGGACCTGACGCGATTCGTACCGCCGCCCTTCGTGCCGCCGGTTCGATTCGCGGACGTAAGCGCCTTGCTGTGACCCTCGGCCAGGCCGGCGATGATCGCGCAGAATCTGTGCGCGCCGCTGTTGAAGGTGCGATCTTCGGTTGCTTTGAGCGTCCACGTCCTGAAGGTCCGGCACGTCCGACCCATGAGTCGGTGCCAACATCCGTTACAGCTGTTGTGTCAGCCGATGACGCCCGCGATGCTCACGTTAAGGACGCCGCACTGCGTGGCCAGATCACGGGTGATCACACGAACTGGGTGCGCACTCTTACCGACACACCGCCCGGGCATCTCACGCCGACGATGTTGGCCGCCGAGATCGAGCGCGAACTTGCTGATACGGGCGTAAAGGTGCACGTGTGGTCGCAGAAGCAGATCCGCGAGCGGGGCTTTGGTGGATTGCTCGCTGTTGCTAAGGGAAGTGCGGAACCGCCTGCGGTTGTTGAGCTTTGCTACGGCGATCAGAACGCGCCGCTGGGAATCACGGGTAAGGGCATCACCTTCGACGCAGGTGGCGTTAACCTGAAGAAGCCGATGTCTGAGGTGCACTGGATGAAGTCGGATATGGCTTCTGCTGCTGCCACCGCCGGTGCTGTTGCCGCCGCCGCTCGCCTCGGACTCGACGTCGGCGTGTGTGCGATCTTGCCGTTGACGGAGAACATGGTCAGCGGTACGGCGACTCGTCCCGGTGATGTGTGCGTCCACCCGAATGGCATGACAACTGAGGTTGCTGACACCGACTGCGAAGGCCGCGTGATCCTCGCCGACGGTATCGCCTACTTGGTTGGTAAGGGCGCGTCCGGAGTTATCGACATCGGCACGTTGACTGATGCTGCCGGCTACGGCCCCGATCTGTGGGCAGGTGCTTCTAACAGTGACGACTTGATGTCTGAGGTCCTCGCCGCTGGTTACGCCGCCGGTGATCGCGGTTGGCAGATGCCACTCGTGCCCGGCTACGTCGAGATGATGCGTTCACCGAATGCTGATTTGGTGAACGGCACGATCTCGATTCCTGACTCATCAGTTCTTGCCGCAACGTACCTGCGCGAGTTCGCTGGCGAAACACCGTGGGTCCACATCGACACGGGCTCTAAGGCATTCATCACCGCACCATGGGCCGGCTGGCCAGCCGGTGCGACGGGTGCACCACTTCGTACGCTGCTGCGTGTACTTGAGGGACGTAGCGAGGCTTAACGCCCGCGCGAGCACTATCAGTTCCGCGAGGCACTTAGGAGGTTCATCAGATGACGGATCGTCAACGCGTGATGATTACTGCTGGAGCTTCAGGGATCGGCGCGAGTATTGCACGTTCGTTTGCTGATACTGGCGCGCGCGTGAGCATTATCGACGTTGATGCTGATGCAGTGAGCGCCGCCGTTGAGGCCGATGGTCGTCTTCACGGAGTTGCCGGTGATGTTTCAGACGAGGCCGTCATCGATGCGTGGTTCGATGAGGTTTCTGCCGCGTGGGGTGGGGTTGACGTTCTCGTTAACAACGCAGGTATCGCTGGGCCGACTGCATTAGTTGAAGATGTCTCGTTGGCTGATTGGCAGCGCACTCTAGCGATCGGCTTGGACTCACACTTCCTGTGCAGTCGACGAGCTGCCCCGTTGATGAAGGCACAACAATCGGGTTCGATCATCTGCATCTCATCGACGGCCGGTCTTTACGGCTATGGAATGCGAACCCCGTATGCCGCGGCAAAGTGGGCAGTGATCGGGTTGGTGAAGTCATTAGCGATCGAGTTCGGCTCCGATGGTGTTCGTGCGAACGCGATCTGCCCTGGCTCGGTTGATGGTCCGCGCATGCGCGGTGTGATCGAACGCCAGGCTGCCGCTACGGGATCGACGGCGGCTGAAGTCGAGGCTGATTACTTGAGCGGCCAGTCGATTTCGCGGTTCGTGCAGCCGTCCGAGATCGCTGATATGTGTTTGTTTTTAGCCTCACCTGCTGCCGCCATGGTTACTGGCCAGGCGATCGCTGTCGATGGAAACACCGAGACCTTCCATCTGAGTTAGATGTACTTTCCGGCAGCTGCTCACTTCCAGCGGTTCTCAAGAGCGCACCAACCAGGACACGGTTCTTCCACTCGCATCCGCAACTGTCATTTCGGAACCGGGCTGTATCTCTTTCGCCGTGCCACAAAACCTTGAAAAGTTATACATACCAGGCGTTTTCGACTTGACACGAATTCGTACATCTGTATTATTTACTCATGAACATGGTGGGATCCGTCATCGATCAGGCATTCACTGCCGTTCACGATGCTGCGCCCGCTGGCCAGCCGGTTGTGCACGTTACGTCACACGTCGACGCAGCAGCATCAGGCCCCTACGTCGCCTGCCCGTCAGCTCTCATCACCTGCGCACTGCGTTCACCGGTCGGCCCGTCTACTGCCATCGACTTTGCTCGCATCGATCCCAGCCGACTGTGCCCGGCCGACCTTCTGCGGCGGGTGCAGGTCGCAGATCTCCTCTCGTCGTGGGCACAGGCACAGGCCGCCCGAGCACTTGCCGATTATGTCGGCCCGGAGCTTGGTGATCTCGATGCCGATCGTCACCATCGCCTCGAGGTGCGCATCGCTCGCACGTGTTCAGATGATGCGGCTGGCCGCGACATTGTGACTGCCCGACGACTGGCATCAGATGCTCGCCGAGTGCGCGATGCGTGGGAGCGTGGTCAGCTCAACAGCCGTCACGTTTTCATCGCGATGGAGCGCACCGCATTGGCTGAGCCGGAGTTGTCGCAAGCAGTCTTCGAAGAACTCGGCGATCGACTCACCAGCGTTACGTCATCACGCCTCGGTGCTGTCATTACCAAGACGATGTGCCGGCTCGATCCCAAGGGCCAGGCTCGACGATCACGAGTCGCGCGCCGTCACAATGTTGGCGTCTCGTTCCGCTCACTGTCCGATGGTTTGGGTCAGGTCATCGCGACGCATCGCATCGAAGATGCGCGATGGCTGATGGATCTGATTGACACGCGAGCTGATATACTTCTCGAACATCGCCGAGGATGCGAACCGTGCGCAGATGCTCTGCCCGATGAGATCGGGCCGGCGCGATCCGCCGCTCATCTGTCCCTCACCCTCCATTCACCCGCTGCTGAGCAGCCAATAGCAACACACCAACCTGCTCCTTCTCAAACGTCGAGTACCTCTTCGCTGCCCCGCAAACCGAAGGGCGCACGACGGGGAGTCCGCAAGGGTCGAGGTGAGCTGCAGGTGGTGATTGATCTCAACACCTTGCTCGGCCTTGCCGACAACCCTGGGCTCGCAGGCGGACATCCGATTCCGGCAGAGATTGCTCGCGAGTTGGCCGCAGATTGCGGCTCATTACGGCGGATCATCACCGACCCGGTGAGCGGGCATCTCCTCGATTACGGACGGCGCACATATCTGCCGGAGAAACTGAAGAAGTTCATTGCTGCGCGAGATGGCACCTGCCGAAGTCCCGGATGCGGCCAGCCTGCAGCCCGGTCCCAACTCGATCACATCGAGCCGTTCCCGGCTGGCCCTTCAAACACCGATAACACCCATTCCCTATGTAAGCGCGATCATGATTCCAAGACCAAGGGCGACTTCAGCGTGCTTGAGCATGACTCCAGCGGGCGGGCTCGGTGGCGTACCCGCCACGGCCAGCACGGCATCACTGAACCGCGGCCCTACTTAACTGACCCAGACTCAATGGATCCGCCTAAACCACCCGAGCCGTACCCCTTCTGACCTGCGGCAGCCGTCATCGGTACGATCAGCAGCACCCGTCCAACGACGTCCCGGGAGTGATCTGAACGATGAGCGACGAATCCGCAGCAACACCCCCGACATCAGCAGCCCCGATACCAACAGCCACGGGCCGCCTTGGTGAGGTAGACGCCTCTGGTGCGACGCACACGCGGATCCGCCCGTTCAACACCAAGCTCACCTATCCCGAGCAGAATCTCGACAACGACCTGTGCCAAGCGGTCGTGGCAGGCAACACCGTCTACCTACGCGGCCAGATCGGCCAGGATCTCGATACGCGCGAGAGCGTGGGCATCGGCGACGTTGAAGCCCAGGCCGAGAAGGCAATGGCCAACATCGCGATGCTGCTCCACGAAGCAGGCTCCGAGCTTGGCGACATCGTGAAGGTCGTCATCTACCTCACCGACATCCGCTTCCGTGAGCCCGTCTACCGAGTGATGGGTAAGTGGCTCAAGGGCGTTTTCCCTGTGTCCACCGGGCTGGTCGTCACCGCACTTGCGCGGCCCGAGTGGCTGGTAGAGATCGACGCAACGGCCGTTATCCCTGAGTCAAGGGGTTAGGGCGCACCATGACATTCAGCATCGTCGGCCGCTGCGAACGCACCGGTGCGTTCGGGGTGGCGATTAGTTCGTCGAGCCCAGCAGTTGCGTCACGATGTGCCTACGTCAAAGCCGGCGTTGGCGCAGTCGCAACGCAGAATGTGACCGACCCGCGTCTAGGCCCCGCCCTGCTCGCTGAGCTAGCCAACGGCGCCAGCGCAACATCCGCGATGACAGGCGTGAGCGCAGCAGCTGAGTATCCAGAGTTTCGACAGCTCACTGCAGTTGCGGCAGACGGATCGACGGCGGTGTTCAGTGGCGCCAATTCACTTGGCATGAACGGAGATGCCGTTGGCAAAGACTGTGTGGCAGCGGGCAATATGCTCGCGACCCTCGATGTACTCAGCGCCATGGTCACAGCATTCGAAGCAGACCCAACGCAGGCCATCGAGCACCGACTCATCGCCGCACTAGAAGCCGGCCTTGCACTCGGGGGTGAAGCTGGCCCCGTTCACTCCGCCGGCATCCTGGCCGCAGACGCAGCTGATTGGCC
Organism: Actinomycetota bacterium; assembly: GCA_947455705.1. Taxonomy (GTDB): domain Bacteria; phylum Actinomycetota; class Actinomycetes; order S36-B12; family CAIYMF01; genus Longivirga. The sequence goes on from CANGPO010000102.1 coordinate 7,492, forward strand.
ATCAACGAATCTGCGCATCGACTGGAGCGACAACCCCATCGCCGAACTACGCGCACTGTGGGAGCTATGGGCGCCCCAAAAAGATGCCTACATCACCCGTGCCCTCAACCCATCGGATGCGCCCAGTTACGGCGTACCGGGTGATGATCGGTAACGGACGATGACCCAACCCACACATGCGGCCAACGCGCTACAGGCAACCAATGCTGTCCGTGCGGCGATCCTCGCTGAGGTTAACTCTCACAGCGAGTCACTCATCGCGCTCAGCCACCGCATCCACGCGAACCCTGAAATCGCCTGGGAGGAATACAAATCCAGCGCATGGGTTGCCGAAGCAATGAGCAATGCCGGCTTCGACGTAACCACCAACTACCTCGACGTTGAAACAGCAGTGAGTGCCACGAAGGGTAGTGGACCTCTGCACCTTGTTGTCTGCGCCGAGTACGACGCACTCCCGGGCCTGGGCCACGCCTGCGGACACAACATCATCGCGTCATCATCGGTCGGTGCAGCAATCGCGGCCGGTCGAGTCGCCGATGAGCTCGGCATCACAGTCACGCTGATGGGTACACCAGCCGAAGAAGGTGAGGGTGGCAAGCTCGTCCTGATGGATCGGGGGGCGTTCAACGGCGTCCACGCGGCCGTCATGTCACATCCCGGCCCTGTCGATGTTGCCGAGGCGAGCCCGTACGCAGTCACGCATCTAGACGTCCGCTACCACGGAAAGGCGGCGCATGCGGCTGCCTATCCCGAGGATGGCATCAACGCTAACGACGCATTCACCATCGCCCAGGTCGCGATCGGTTTACTGCGCCAACAGCTTTCCAATGAGGTTCGCGTCCACGGCCTGGTGACGAAAGCCGGCGATGCCCCGAACGTCATCCCGGAATTCACCGAAGGCCGCTGGTATGTGCGCGGCACCACCAGTGCGCAGATGGACGAAGCCTTCGAACGCATCAAGCGCTGCTTTGAGGCCGGTGCACTGGCTACCGGCGCAACCCTCGAACTTGGTCCGAGTGGCGACCCATACGTCGAGTTCCGCACTGATCACGATCTGCTGGGCAAGTACGTCCGCAATGCCGAGGAGCTGGGCAGAGCATTCACCGATGGCAATGTCGGGCTTGGCAGGATGAGTCGCGCCAGCACAGACATGGGCAATGTGTCGCAGATCGTTCCTGCGATCCACCCATACATCGGAATCGATTCAGCCCCAGCGGTTAATCACCAACACCAGTTCGCCGCCGCAGCAATCACCGGTGCAGCAGATCGCGCCGTCCTCGACGCCGCAACTGGCCTAGCACTCACCCTCGCCGATGCAGCAACAGATCCTCAGACCCGCAACCGACTTCTCGGAAACTAGGAAGGCAAGTTATGACCCGCACCCGCGCCGATTGGCAAGCCATTGCCGATTCACTCAGCCCACGTACACAGGCCTTCATCGACGGAAAGTTCGTGGATGCTGTCGAGGGTCAGACAACGACGTCGATCTCGCCCGCAACAGGCCAGTCACTTGCCACCCTCGCCGAGTGCACCGCCGCTGACGTCGA
>CANGPO010000103.1 GCA_947455705.1 Actinomycetota bacterium
AGATGGGTGGGTTGACGACGATCTGGCGTTCGTTCGTCCCTGGGGGTGTGATCTGTCGACGATCAGGGTTCCTGTGTCGATCTGGCAGGGCTCGGAGGATCTGATGGTTCCGTTCTCGCACGGTCAATGGCTCTCATCGGCGATGCCTTTCGCGCGGGCACACCTGCGACAGGGAGACGGACATCTATCTGTTGTCGTCGGCGGCATTCAGGAGATCATTGACGAACTCCTCGCCCATCCTGCTGGCTCACTGTCGTAGCTATGGATGGTCGTGCGTACGTCACCGATGTCGGGCGGGGTAGCCGATGACGCGCATCATCGCCGGAGTTGCTCGCGGGCGGCGGCTCAGTGTTCCTGCCACAGGTACGCGACCAACGTCAGATCGCGTTCGCGAGGCGATGTTCTCGTCCTGGCAGAGCGCCCTCGGTGGACTTGCTGGCACTCGCATCGCCGACTTTTATGCTGGCTCTGGTGCCGTGGGTCTCGAGGCACTCTCACGCGGGGCAGCACATGTCCTGATGGTGGAAAAGGATCGCAACGCTGCCGATATTGTCACTGCCAATATTGCGACGGTCGGCTTACCCGGTGCGCAACTGCGTGTGCAAGACGTTGTGCGGGTTGTTCAAGCGACGCCTCCCGAGCCATACGACGTCATCTTCATGGATCCGCCGTACGAGGTCGACCGGCTCGTCCTGGAGCAGATCCTTGTGAATCTGGTCCGGTACCGCTGGCTCTCGCCGGGTGCAACCGTGGTGATCGAACGTGCGAATCGAGACGCCCTAGTGGTGTGGCCGGACGGTTTTGAGGTCGCCGAGGTGAGAAAGTACGGGGATACCGCGCTGGTAAACGGGGTTTGGTACGGTCTCGACACCTGAACGATGGAGTTTGGTCCGTTGTCGGCTGATGCCTGACGAGGAGGAGATTGTCGTGCGTAAGGCGGTTTGCCCCGGTTCATTTGACCCGGTCACCAATGGGCACTTGGACGTATTCGTACGCGCGAGTGAGATCTTTGATCAGGTCGTTGTTGGCGTACTGATCAACAAGACGAAAAGCAGCCTGTTCACGGTCGACGAACGCATCGAGATGCTCCGCGAGGTCGTGGCTCCCTATCCCAATGTTGTGGTGGATTCATTCCACGGGTTACTGGTTGATTACTGCCGCGACAACGACATCCCCGCCATCGTGAAGGGTTTGCGGGCCGTGAGCGATTTCGACTACGAACTGCAAATGGCTCAGATGAATCACCGTCTGGCCAAGGTGGAGACCTTGTTCATCAGCACAAATCCGCTCTACAGCTTCCTGTCGTCCAGCCTTGTCAAAGAAGTTGTCACCTATGGGGGAGATGTCTCGGGTCTGGTGCCCGATTCGATCCGGGAGCGGCTAACCGAGCGCTTACAGGGTGGAAAATAGCCGAATAGGCGATACTGAAGGCATGTGCACTGGGGTTAACCCGCTGATTGGTACATGTGAGAACGCCCGCTAATCGGCGGGTAGAACGGTTCCGAAGGAAGGGCAAACGTGGATATCCACGACAAACTCGACGATCTCTCCTCGTTGGTGGAGAGCGCCCGGGCTATGCCCATGTCAGCGTCATGCGTGGTCAACCGGGCACAGTTACTTGATTTACTCGATGAGGCTCGTGCATTGCTTCCAGAATCGTTGGCACATGCTGACGATGTTCTGGCTGAGCGCGAAATCATCATTCAGGACGCTCAGCGCGATGCGGTTCTGATCATCGAACAGGCCAAGGAAGAGGCACGGATCCTGGTCAGCAGGGAAGAGATCTTCCGAGCAGCTGAGGCTGAGGCTGACACGATCTTGACCGAGGCAGATGCTGAGGCGCTGCGAATGCGCCGCGAAACTGATGATTACGTCGATGCAAAGCTTGCCAACTTTGAGGTCGCGCTTCATAAAACGATCCAGGCAGTTCAGCGTGGCCGCGAAAAGATCCATGGTCGTCAGGACTACGAAGAACTCGCTCCGGACGATTTACCCGGATAATTCGTTCAATCGGCACCAGCGGCGATCCGCATTTGGGGCGAAGGGTCATTCTCCGTTACTCTGGCGTGTCGGCCTCGTTGACGGTCGATTCGTCTGAATCCAGCACTGGAAGGCTGCCCTGAGCACGTTGAACCCGCGTTCACCCCTGGTCGTAGACACACATGAGTTGGGGCGCAGAGCGGGATCAATGCGCGAGGTGTCCACCACAGTGCCGGCTCCAGAAGGAATCGGTATCAGCGCGATCGGTGTCCCGGCCGGCTCGGATATCGAGTTGGACTATCGACTTGAGTCAGTGGTCGAAGGGGTCTTGGTAACGGGTACGGCGGTGGTGAATCTCCTTGGGGAGTGCAGCCGGTGCTTGGATCCGATTGCTGATCAGATGGATGTTGATCTTCAAGAGCTCTACCGCTATCCCGAACTGGACGCCTATGGGCGCCAGAACAAAGATGCGGTCAGCGACGAAGACGACGATGATGAGACGCTGTACCTCGACGGAGACCTGCTAGACCTCGAACCGGTAGTGCGCGATGCAGTGGTGCTCGATTTGCCTATTGCACCGTTATGTCAGGAAGATTGTCTCGGGCTTTGTCCCGAGTGTGGTGTGAATCTGAACGAGGTCTCACAACACAGTCACGACGTGATCGACCCCCGCTGGGCGGCATTAGGCGCTCTCGGGGATAGCACCGAATCGGCAGCCGCCGAGGATGAGGTGCGTCAGGTAAGTCCCGAAGACCGAACAGACCGAGAAGAGAGCTAGGGCAATGGCCGTTCCGAAGCGGAAGACTTCCCGCAGCAACACCCGTCACCGCCGTTCGCAGTGGAAGGCCAAGATGCCGCAGATCAACCGGGTTGTGCGCAATGGTCGGGTTGAGTACATCATCCCTCACCGTGTTGACGCCGACGGTGAATACAACGGCCGCCAGGTCATCGACCTGTAGTTCGGTGATGGGTCAGGCGCGCCTGTCGGGCCCGGTCTTGTGCGTCTTTGACGCGTCCTTGTCAGCGGCACGCTTGCCGTTCCTGACGTCCATGTCGTGAGGTGTAGTCAGTGACGTCTGAAACTGATTCGATCGATCCGTTGGTGGTCGGTCGCCAAGAACTCATGGCGCGACTCGATGTCGTCCTCGATGACGGGATTCTCGAGCGCGCCTTGACGCACCGTTCCTACGCGTACGAAAACGGTGGCCTTCCCACCAACGAGCGCTTGGAATTCCTCGGAGATTCAGTTCTCGGTCTTGTCGTTACTGACACCCTCTTTCGTGGACATCCCGACCTGCCCGAAGGGCAGTTAGCAAAGTTGCGTGCAGCTGTGGTCAATTCGCGCGCGCTCGCCGGGGTAGGACGGGAGTTGGGCCTAGGTGCGCATCTGCGGTTGGGTCGCGGTGAGGAAGCCACCGGTGGTCGTGACAAGTCGTCGATCGTCGCTGACACTGTTGAGGCCGTGATCGGTGCTGTGTACATCGATCGTGGTTTGGCATCAGCGACGGCGTTAGTTCACCGCCTATTCGATCCACTGATCGAGCAGGCTGCCGCGCTCGGGGCAGGCCTGGACTGGAAGACGTCGATCCAAGAGTTGTCCTCAGCACTCAGCCTCGGGGTGCCCGAGTACGTCATCGAAGAAAGCGGACCGGACCACCAAAAGGCGTTCGTCGCCAGGATGCGGCTGGGTGAGGAACTGTTCGGTGCGGGCCATGGGGCCAGCAAGAAGGAGGCTGAGCAGCACGCGGCGAAGGCGGCGTATCAGTCCCTTCTGCAGCGACAAAGTTCAACCGAACCACCTGCCTGACACCTGATGTCCTATGCCTGAATTACCCGAGGTTGAGGTTGTCCGAAGCGGCCTTGACCGCTTCGTAACCGGACGGACGATCGCCAGTGTCGAGGTCTTGCACCCACGTGCCATTCGCCGTCATGAACCGGGCAGCATCGACTTTCAAGCTCGGCTGGTTGGTCGGCAGATCTCAGCGGTGAGCCGGCGCGGTAAGTATTTGTGGTTCGTCCTCGACGGTCGGGATCTGGCGATCGTTGGCCACTTGGGAATGAGCGGGCAGCTGCTGGTTCAACCAGCCAGTGCCCCTGATGAAAAACACCTACGCATCCGCATGACATTCGATGATGGCGGCCGGGAATTGCGCTTTGTCGACCAACGAACCTTTGGTGGCATGGCGCTGGACGATCTGGTCAGTGATGGGGCAAACGGCTTGGTTCCTTCGACCGTTGCGCACATCTCCCGCGATCCGCTGGACCCACTCTTTGACCCGGCTGTGTTCGCAAAGTCGCTGAAGTCGCGGCGAACCGGGCTCAAGCGCGCCTTGCTCGATCAAACGGTTGTCTCCGGAATTGGCAATATCTATGCCGATGAGGCGCTCTGGCGGGCACGGCTCCACTACGCCTATCCGGCCGATGCGATGTCTGCGGTTCGAACCCGTGAGCTGCTTGCCGAAGTTCAGGACGTTATGTCCAACGCCCTCGCACAGGGCGGTACGTCGTTCGATGCGCTGTACGTCAACGTCAATGGCGAGTCGGGGTATTTCGACGTTTCGCTGAACGCCTATGGACAGCAGGATCAGCCATGCCCTCGCTGTGGGCGTCTGATCGTGCGCGAACCCTTCATGAATCGATCCTCATTTCGCTGCCCGATCTGCCAGCGCACCCCGAGGAATGCTCGATGGTGAGCGAAACCGCTCCAGGGGAGATCCGTCTCACTGCGTGGGTCCGCGGTGACGTGCAGGGGGTTGGCTTCCGCTGGTGGACCAGAGCACAGGCACTTGAGCTCGGCCTGGTGGGATGGGCTCGTAATACCGATGATGGTCGAGTTGAGGTTGTTGCCGAGGGTGCTCGTGAGGCGGGTGAGCAGCTGCTTGCGCGGCTTGAAACAGGATCAAGCCCTGGTCGCGTTGATGCAGTGGTAGCCCAATGGTCAGCTGTGAAGGGTCTGACGGGGTTCGTGGAGCGATGACCGATGATCGGCTCACCGGCCGCTGGGCGAGAAATTTTGAACGGTTAGGGGACTCCCTCTCCCAAGATGCCATGGACGGGGTAGGGTGAAGTTCTTCCCCGTGACCCCCCGACGCCTACTGCGCCTGGAGCCACCCGCGTGCACCTGAAGAGTTTGACCCTGAGGGGCTTTAAGTCCTTCGCGTCTTCGACGACCTTGCACTTCGAACCGGGCATCACGTGTGTCGTCGGTCCTAACGGCTCGGGCAAATCCAATGTTGTCGATGCCATCGCGTGGGTCATGGGCGAGCAAGGGGCGAAAAGCTTGCGTGGCGGGAAGATGGAAGATGTCATCTTCGCCGGCACTTCCGGACGCCCCCCACTAGGTCGCGCCGAGGTTGTACTCACTATTGATAACGCCGATGGTGCTCTACCCATCGAGTACTCCGAAGTCACCATCTCGCGCACCATGTTCCGCAATGGTGGGAGTGAGTACGCGATCAATGGCAATCCGAGTCGGCTCCTTGACGTACAAGAATTGCTCTCTGACTCAGGTATCGGCCGCGAAATGCACGTCATCGTCGGTCAGGGTCAGCTCGATCAGGTGCTGTCGGCCACTCCCGAGGAGCGACGAGGTTTCGTAGAAGAAGCCGCTGGAGTTCTCAAGCATCGCAAGCGCAAAGAAAAAGCGCTGCGCAAACTCGATGCGATGCAGAGCAACCTGACCCGTTTACAAGACCTCACCACCGAGCTGCGCCGCCAGCTTAAGCCGCTTGGACGTCAGGCCGAAGTGGCTCGTCGCGCTGCGGTGATTCAGGCAGATCTACGTGATTCGCGCCTGCGCCTCATGGCAGACGATCTGATTATGCTGACCGACAACTTGGATCAAGAGGTCGCTGACGAGACGGCATTGCGCGAGCGTCGTGCCGTCGTTGAATCTGGTCTTGAGACAGCAGTTGCGCGTGAACTCGCTCTGGATGGCGAGATCGCCCATGATGCACCGGCATTTGCCCAGGCCCAGGATGCCTGGTTCCGTCTATCGAGCCTGCGCGAACGTGTGCGGTCAACCGCAGCACTGGCCGGTGAGCGCGTCAAGAACCTCGCCCCCGAGCCAGAGGAAGAGCGTCGCGGTCGCGAGCCCGAAGAACTTGAGTCTGAGGCTGCTGCAGTGCGTGCCGATGAATCCGAGCTTCAACGCAAGGTGCTTAGCGATCGCGAACTTCTCGCAGCATCGACCACCGCACGAGCCGCGGCTGAGTCTGACTTGGCGGCTGAAGAGAAGAGGCTCTCGAGTTTGGTTCGCGCCGCGGCCGACCGCCGCGAGGGCCTGGTCCGGCTTAACGGTCAGGTTCACGCCGCGGGTGAGCGCCTCACCGCTCGAACTGCTGAGCTCGATCGACTTACCGCGCAGATTGCTGAGGCGCGGTCACGTTCAGATAAGGCAACTGCTGATTTCCATGCGTTGGAAACTCAGGTTGCCGGTCTTGACGAGGGGGAAGTCGGGCTTGATACCGAGCATGAATCAGCTGCGCGCTCATTGGCGGAGTCTGAGAACCGGCTATCTGCTCTGCGCATCTCCGAGCAAGAGATCGAGCGCGACCGACACGCATTAGCTGCGCGCGTTGAAGCACTTCAGCTTGGTCTTGCCCGTAAAGATGGTGGCGCGGCGGTCATGGCCGCCGGTGAGCGACTCTCGGGAGTGCTGGGCACTGTCGCCGCCCTCGTTCAGGTTCGTAGTGGTTATCAGACGGCGGTGTCGGCCGCACTGGGTCCGCTGGCCGACGCAGTGGCCGTCGGATCTGCCAGTCGGGCGATTGATGCGCTTTCGCTGTTGAAGTCTGACGATGCCGGTCGGGCGGCACTTCTGGTGGGCGGGTCGACGACCGCTGACCGCAGCGCATGGCCAGAGCTTCCGGCCGGCGCCATCTGGGCGATCGATGTCATCACCGCCCCTGAAGAACTTCGCGGCTCACTTGTCACCGCACTTGATCGGGTTGCGATTGTCGACGATCTTCTTATTGCTCAGTCGTTGGTCTCAACTCGAGACGTCATTGCGGTAACCCGCGACGGTGACGTCCTAGGTCAGGGTTTTGCCTACGGTGGTTCATCGTCTGCACCCTCGCTACTTGAGGTCCAAGCTGCAGTCGACGAAGCGCAGGCAAAGCTCGCCGAGGTTACTCATGCCGGTGAGCGCATTCGATTCGAGCTAGGTGTCGCGGCAGCAGCAGTGACTGAGGCTCAGAGTGTTTTCGATGAGACTTTGAGCCGCCTGCATGATTCAGATGCGCGCATGGCCGCGGTTGCCGAGCAACTCGGTCAGCTCGGATCGGCTGCGCGTAGCGCCACGGCTGAAGCAGATCGACTGGCCAACGCTGTTGCGGCTGCGCGCGAGGCTCGCGACTCTGATGAAGCCACCCTTGATGAACTCCGGGCTCGACTCATCGCGGCTGAGGAAGCGCCCGATGAGGGTGATCCATCCACCGATGAGCGCGATCGACTGAGTGAAGCTGGTGTGCTTGCTCGTCAGGCCGAGGTTGACGCACGCTTGGCAGTGCGAACGGGTGAGGAGCGAGTACGCGCCCTCGCCGAGCGTGCAGATCAGCTAGAGCGCGCTGCGGTACAGGAACGGCAAGCGCGTGCTCGTCAGATCGAACGTCGTGAGGCTCGTGCTCGCGCAGCGGCAACTGCCGCTGCGGTCCTTGCCGGTGCGCAGGCCACTCTCGATCGGCTCGAGATCTCACTATCGATTGCCTCAGGTGAACGCGACGCCGCCGAACAAGCCAAGCAGGCGCGTGAAGCTGAGCTTGCAGCTGTGCGAGTACAGGTACGCGAATTGCGTACTGAGCTGGAAACATTGACGTCATCGGTTCACCGCGACGAAATGGCCCGCGCTGAGCAGAGGCTGCGCATCGAAGCGCTCGAGGCTAAGGCGATGGAAGAGTTCGGTATCGACGCCGAGACCCTCTTCAACGAATACGGCCCCGACGTCTTGGTGCCTCCGTCACAGATCGCACCGGGTGATGAGGTTGATCCCAATGAACCGGAGCCAGAGCCGTATCCCTATGACCGTGACGAGCAGGAAAAGCGATTCCGTTCGGCTGAGCGTCAGCTCAATCTCCTCGGCAAGGTCAATCCGCTTGCGCTTGAAGAATTCAGTGCGTTGGAAGAACGTCATCAGTTCCTCAACGAACAACTCGATGATCTGAAGCGTTCACGTGCTGATCTGCTCAGTATCGTCAAGGATGTCGACGAGCGAGTCCAGCAGGTGTTCTCTGAGGCGTACGCCGACGTTGAGCGCGAATTCGAGTCAGCGTTTAGTCGATTGTTCCCCGGTGGTGAAGGTCGCCTTATCCTCACCGATCCGAACGACCTTCTGACCACGGGTATCGAGGTTGAGGCTCGTCCACCAGGCAAGAAAGTTAAGCGACTTTCCCTGCTCTCTGGTGGTGAGCGGTCCCTGACCGCTGTCGCATTCCTCGTGGCATTGTTCAAAGCACGGCCGAGTCCGTTCTACATCATGGATGAGGTCGAGGCGGCACTTGATGACGTCAACCTCGGGCGTCTGCTTGAACTCCTCGAAGAACTACGCGCCGATTCGCAGCTTTTGGTCATCACCCACCAAAAGCGCACCATGGAGATTGCTGATGCGCTCTACGGAGTCTCGATGCGTGGCGATGGTGTCACCACAGTCATCGGTCAGCGGCTTCGTGAGGATGGCGACGAGAGTGAACCCATCGATGTGTCCGAGGCAGCACTTCCGGCTTAGTCGGGTACGCGTTGAGCAAAGTCGACTGGAGTTAATCTGCAATGACACTTATTGAGTACGTTCTCATTGGCGTGGCAGTCCTCGTCGCCGTTGGCGCCACCTGGGGTTTCGTTGGTCGCCGTAACACTCCATCGGCGATAGATTCCGCGCCCACCACCGCACAGATTCCGTCGACTTCTGACGATGTCGATCTCGATGTGATTGACGTTGACGCTCCGGCGGCCATCGAGACCTCGGTTCCCGAGCTCGCGTCC
>CANGPO010000104.1 GCA_947455705.1 Actinomycetota bacterium
TCTTTCATGGCTGATCGTGCAGGCGACCTCGTCGTCAAACGGCGGGGATGGCGGTCCGCCGGCCGAGATTAACTGGTTTACCTCGTTCTCGGCGCCTATGACGTTCGCGGCCGTTCTGGCATCGGTGCTTGGCGCACAAGCGATCGGGCAGGAGTACCGATTTGGCTTGATCCGATTGACGCTGACCGAATTTCCCAACCGCATCACCATTTTCATCGCTAAGACCGTCATGGTCGTTTTCGCTGGCGTCTTGATTGCTTTGGTGTCATACCTCGGCAGTTGGATTGGGCTGGCATTACATGGTCGCCCAACTCCACCCGCAGGCGTCACGATTCCTGACTCGACGTTCTTTGGTCGCGGTGTCGTCTTCGTTGTGCTCTGGGCTTTGTCGTCATTCGCGTTGGCCGGTATCACTCGTCAGACGGCTATCGGTATCGCTGTTCCGATTGTCTCGGGTCTCATTGTTGAGAACATTCTCATGGGCTTCTTCTTTCAAAAGGCAACCTGGCTCGTTAGTCATTTGCCATGGAGTTCGGCGAGTCGATGGGCAGGCGATTCCGGCTTCGTTGATGCGCCGGGCGGTTGGAGTGCGTTGGCCACGTTTGCGGTGTGGGTTGCGATCTTCTTTATCGCTGAACTGGTCGTCTTCATGCGCCGTGATGCGTAAACCTGTTCGTCACTGCTGACCGAGGTGTGGCGCAGGATCCATATGGCCGCACACCCGGCACGGATATCGCTAGCCTCATCTCGTGAGTTCACCCCGCCCAGCACCTCGCGCTGACGAACTGGCCTGCGTCGCTGCTGGTGGCGTGATTGGCGCATTGGCGCGAGCGGGAATCAGTGTTTGGCTTCCTCACCCACATCCTGCGTCGTGGCCCGTCGCGACGTTCCTAACGAATGTGCTTGGGTGCCTGATTCTTGGCGTGGTGCTTGCTTTCGTGGATGGACGGCATAATCGCTGGCTTGCAACCTCGCCTCGGCGTGCCCGGTTAGCTCGACCATTTCTGGCCACTGGTGTGCTGGGTGGCTTCACCACCTTCTCGACCTTTTCCGTTGAAGTTGTTCAGATGATCCGCGCAGGTTCGGTGGGCCTCGCCACCGCGTACCTGGGGTGCTCTGTCCTGGTGGGAATCGCAGCCTTCATCGCTGGTCGCGCACTAGGTTCTCAGTGGTTCGGTGTCTCTGCTGTTGACCTGCAGGCGGATGAAGAACTATGACGCTCACAACTGCGCTCCTGATCTCACTCGGTGCCGTCATTGGTGCACCCACGCGGTTTGTCGTCGACCGTCATCTCAATGCTGCTTGGCCGCGGGGAACTCTGCTGGTGAACCTCATTGGGTCATTCACTCTCGGGGTAGCCGCAGGATACGCCGTGAATGCGTCCGAGACCCCTGCGCTCATGTTGGCCCTGGTGGGCGTGGGATTTTGTGGCTCGCTCACAACGTTCGGTGGATTTGCGGCGCAGACCGTTGACCTATTCACGCTTCAGCGCAGCAGCGACGGCGCATCGGCAAGGGTTGCGGTGGCCTATGTCGTGGCATCTGCGCTTGGTTGCGTCTTGGCAGCCTGGCTAGGTCTGACGATTGCCACGTGGATGTGGCCCGGTTCCTAACGCGGTTCGTCGTAGGCTGACGGTGTGCGCATCCTTAAGAACATCATCGTCGGCTTGATTCTGTTCGCTCTCGTCTTGGTGACGGCGGGTGTCGGTTTCAGCTTCTGGACAGTTCGTCGATCCTTCCCGCAAACAACGGGTGAGATTTCACTGCCGGGGTTGTTCGCACCTGTGCAGGTGAGTCGTAACGATCGCGGAATCCCCGACATCTACGCGCAGACACCTCAGGATCTTTTTTATGCACAGGGTTACGTGCACGCGCAGGATCGGTTCTGGGAGATGGATTTTCGTCGGCACATCACCGCTGGTCGACTTTCGGAAATGTTCGGATCTGGTCAAGTCGATACCGATAAGTTCCTTCGGATCATGGGCTGGCGTCGCGTTGCCGAGCAAGAGTTGCCGATGCTGTCCGTCACGACTCGTCGCAATCTCGATGCATACACCCGCGGCGTAAATGCATACCTCGCAGACCACTCCGGTGCCGCGGTCTCACTGGAATATGCCGTCCTTGGATTGCAGAACTCGAGCTACACGATCGATCAGTGGACTCCCGTTGACTCCATTGCCTGGCTCAAGGCAATGGCATGGGACCTGCGCGGCAACATGGTTGAGGAGATTCAGCGCTCGATCATCAGCGCCAAAGTGGGCAAGGTGCGCACGGCCCAGCTATATCCGGAATACCCATACGCCCGACATCGCCCCATCGTTACCCAAGGCGGCGTTGCTGACGGGGTGTGGGATCAGAGCGCGTCGCGATTGACGACACAAGCAGCATCGTCGATCCCACGGGTTCCAGCTGGAGCGGTTTCGTCGCTGAGCTCGGTCAGTGCTGGGTTGTCGGCACTGAACAATGTGCTGGGTCCAACGACGAGTGGAATCGGCTCGAACTCGTGGGTTATCAATGGTTCGAAGACCTCGACCGGCCTGCCTTTGATGGCCAATGACCCGCACCTGTCTCCAAGCATGCCGAGCATTTGGTATCAGATGGGCTTGCACTGTGAGGTTGTTTCGCCAGCCTGCCCGTATGACGTATCGGGCTTCACGTTCTCAGGGCTACCCGGTGTTGTCATTGGCCACAACAACAAGATTGCCTGGGGCTTCACCAACCTCGGTCCGGATGTCACTGATCTCTACCTGGAGAAAGTGACCGGTGATTCGTACACCGTCGGAAACTCTCAGCTCCCGTTGCTGACTCGTAAAGAATCGATCAAGGTTGCCGGTGGTGATCCGGTTGAGCTCACCGTCCGCGAGACGAAGGATGGCCCGCTGCTGTCTGACGCCTCCACGGAGCTCGCGACCGTCGGCCAGGATGCGCCCAATGGTGTGATTGCTCCACCGCGTGGAGATGGATATGCAGTGGCGCTTAAGTGGACGGCGCTCACACCCGGGCGAACGATGGATGCTGTCGATCAACTCAATACGGCGCAGAACTGGGATGAATTCCGTTCAGCGGCCTCACTGTTCGAAGTACCCGCACAAAATCTGATCTTCGCCTCTGTCTCAGGAGACATCGGATACCAGACCCCCGGCAAGATTCCGATCCGTCAGGGGTACGACGGCAAGTACCCGGCGCTGGGTTGGGATCCGGCTGAGTCGTGGTCAGGTTTCATCCCGTTCGCGGCGTTACCGAACGTAAAGAACCCAGACGATGGGTTTGTGGTCACGGCCAATCAAGCGTCGATTTATAAGAACTACCCATACTTCCTGACCGATGACTGGTCCTATGGCGCGCGAAGTCAACGGATCGTCGACGAAGTGGTCATGCTGACCGCTGGTAGCAAGCGGATCACACCGGACCAGATGCGCACGCTTCAGTTTGATTCGCGAAACGAGAATGCCTCGTTCCTCGTGCCTCGACTTCGTGACGTCAAGGTCACCGGAGATACGGCGACGGCAGTTGCGCTCTTCGATGGCTGGGATTACTCGCAGCCTGCCGATTCGGCGCCAGCCGCCTACTTCAATTCTTTCTGGCGTCACCTGCTCGCCGACACATTCGATGACGAATTGCCGACTGGCTATCAACCCGATGGTGGTGATCGCTGGTTTGAGGTGATCCGTAATCTCTGGGATACACCCAATGATCCGTGGTGGACGGATAAGGCGGCTGCCGGTGCGGCGGGTGGGCGTGATGCGATCGTCAAGCGTGCGTTGGATGACGCAACCGCCGAGTTGACTGCGGCCCAGGGCGGAGACCCATCGAAGTGGACATGGGGTCAGATGCACACGCTGACGGTGCGAAACCAGACCTTGGGCACCTCAGGCATCGCACCAATCGAGGCCATCTTCAATCGAGGCCCGATTGAAACCTCGGGTGGTGAATCCGTCGTGAACGCGACGGGTTGGGACGCGTCGTCGGGCAACTACGACGTGACGTGGGTTCCGTCGATGCGCATGGTTCTCGACCTGCACAGCTTCGACGCATCGACGTGGGTAAACCTCACCGGTAACAGCGGGCACACTTACTCAGCCAACTACGTCGACCAACTTGACTCGTGGCGTGATGGAAATACATATCCGTTTGCCTTCACAAAATCGGCGGTAGCTCAAGCGACCGCCGACACGTTAACGCTGAATCCTCAGTCGAACGGAAGATAGGCGCGTCGACCGGGAATGCGAATGATCCGCGACGGTGTGAGCACTGCATCGACAGGGTGGTCATGCTCTTCAACGGGTAACTCGTCAAGCACCTCGTCGTCGTGAACGACGGCCACCATCAGGGGTCGTGCCTCGAGGTGTTCTAGGCCTGCAAGTAGTCGGTCGTAGAAGCCACCGCCTTTACCCATGCGGTAGCCGCGGGCATCGACGGCGAGTGCGGGTACCAGGAGGACCCGGCAGTGCAGCGACACGATGCCATCGGCTCCATGGGCTACCACCGCGCCCGTGGGTTCGGGTACGCCGGCGTAGTTCCGACCTGGAGCTACGTCTTCGGAATCCCAGGCCCAGTCAAGGGCGAAGTCGGGACGGATGATCGGCAGTGCGAGCCGGATCCCGTTAGCGGTTGTGAACTCACGAATGTGGATTGTGCCGGGCTCACCAGCGTACGAGACGTATGCGCCAATCGACCCGATCGCGGGCAGGGCCATGATCTCAGCGAACTCAGGCAACTGTTGGAGTTGTTTGAGGAGCTGGGCGGAAACCGCCGTGCGTTCGTCAGCGCTGCGTGCCTTACGCGCTGCACCTAATTCGCGACGGAGATGGCGTTTGCGAGCCAACTCCGGGCTCTCGTCGGCAGGGTTAACCACGATCTTCTCGTCTGTCATGAGGTCATCATGGCCTAGAAGCCGTAGGGTCTACATCGTGCGTACTGTTGAAGAGCATCTGCAGGCGGTTCTGGCCGGGGTCGTTCCGCTGTCACCCATTGATGTCACGTTGCAAGATGCTCGCGGCTGTGTGCTTGCCGAGTCCGTCACAGCGCCGTGGCCGTTGCCCCCATTCGACAACGCATCGATGGATGGTTATGCGGTGCAGGTGGCCGATGTGATGGCCGCGAGCGACGGAAAGCCCGCTGTTCTCGACGTGATTGACGATGTGCCGGCGGGATATCGGGCAACCCACGAGCTGCGTGATGGGACGGCGATCCGCATCATGACGGGTGCGCCGATTCCGGATGGGACTCAAGCCGTCATCCCGGTTGAGTGGACCGATGCTGGAACCGAGCAGGTAAGCATTACGCGCGAAGCGCAGATGGGTGCCCATATTCGTCGCCGTGGTGACGATATTGCCCTTGGCCAGGTTGTTGGCACCGCCGGAACCGTCCTTGGCCCCCGTGAGATTGCTCCTCTTGCCGCTGTCGGCCGAGGTCGTGTTGCCGTCCACCCTCGTCCACGCGTCGTTGTGCTGTCGACGGGTAGCGAACTTGTTGAGCCCGGTGGAACGTTAACGCCTGGGCTCATTGCCGATTCCAACGGTCCGACTATTGCTGCAGCCGTTGAAGAAGCCGGTGCGATTGCGTATCGCGTTGGCCCGATTCCCGATGATCCTGAACTCATGATGGCTGCACTTGAAGACCAACTTGTTCGGGCTGATCTCATCATCACAACCGGCGGGGTCAGCGCTGGCGCCTACGACACTGTCAAGGCGGTGCTGTCGACGCTGGGAACTGTTGAGTTCACCAAGGTAGCCATGCAGCCCGGGATGCCTCAGGGACATGGCACCCTCGGTGATGACCGCACTCCGATCTTCACTCTGCCGGGCAATCCGGTGTCGGCGTATGTCTCGTTCGAAGTCTTCGTTCGGCCAGTCCTTCGTCGCATGCTCGGCCATGCGCGGATCTACCGTCCCGTGGTGCGTGCCGTGCTCGCAGAGTCGTTGAGCTCGCCGGCGGGTAAACGGCAGTTCGCTCGCGCTGAGTTGTCCGTTGAAGATGGCCGTTACGTCGTGCGGCCTGCAGGTGGGCAGGGCTCGCACATGCTCGGCGCACTATCGCAGTCGAATGCGCTCGTCGTGGTTCCTGAGGAGATCACCGAACTGCCTGCGGGTTCGGCTGTTGCGGTGCTTCGTTTGGATGAGGAGTAAACAGGTGACCCAACAAGGCTTTACTCATCTCAATGAGTCCGGTGGTGCGCGGATGGTTGATGTCTCCGCGAAGGAGATCACAACACGCACGGCTACGGCTACAGGTCGAGTGTTGGTTTCTGGCGAGGTAATCGGTTTACTTCGCGGAGCCGGAGTGCCCAAGGGGGACGCGATTGCCGTTGCTCGAATTGCTGGCATCCAAGCGGCTAAGCGCACGCCAGATTTGGTACCGCTATGTCATCCCATTGCGGTGCACGGGGTGGACGTTGATCTGGAGATCCATGACGATCACGTCGCGATCCGCGCCGTAGTTCGCACTGCGGATCGCACGGGTGTTGAGATGGAGGCGCTCACGTGCGTCGCCGTTGCTGGCCTGGCCCTGATCGACATGGTGAAGGCTGTTGATCCAGCCGCTGAGATCACGGCTGTTCATGTCGATGAAAAGACCGGTGGAAAGACTGGTCTTTGGCAGCGTGAGGATCACCGGTGATGCGCGGACTTGCCGTGTCGATTTCAACGCGAGCGGCTCATGGTGTCTACGAAGATCGCACTGGCCCGATGATTGTTGCGATGCTGGAGAGCTTGGGACTCGAGGTAAGTGGACCGACTGTCATTCCTGACGGCCCGGAGATTGAAAGTGTTCTCCTTGGTGGGGTTCACGATGGTTATGACGTAATCATCACCACGGGAGGCACTGGGCTCTCGCCAAACGATGTAACCCCTGAACACACGCGCGAAGTCATTACTCGCGAGATCCCCGGGATTGGCGAAGCAATCCGCGCGGTTGGCCGCGACGCCGGTATTGAAACCGCCGCGTTGTCTCGCGGCATTGCCGGTATGGCTGGGCACACCATCATCATCAATCTCCCGGGTTCACCTGGCGGTGTGAAAGACGGATTGTCCGTAATCAAGCCTTTGCTCATCCACGCCATTGAGCAGGCTCGTGGTGGTGGCGATCATCCGAGGGTTCCTTGACTCTCGGATGGCCGGTCGAACTGACCTTCGGTGACATCGGTCTGCGCCCCATAAAGCAGCGAGATGCACGTGAATGGCGCACGGTTCGGGCTCGCAATGCCGATTGGCTGCGTCCATGGGAGGCGACAACTCCTGATCCGAGTAGGGATGTTCCGCCGACATACGGGGTGATGGTTCGTCGGCTGCGATCTGAAGCAGCCGATGGTCGGGTCATGCCATTCGTGATCACGTATGCAGGGCGCCTCGTCGGGCAACTAACGGTGGGCAGTATCACGTGGGGTTCGCTTCGGGGTGCCCACATCGGATATTGGATCGATCGAGAGTTCGCGGGACGAGGTATTACGCCGACTGCGGTGGCATTAGTGACGGATCACTGTTTTTCAATCGGGTTGCATCGTATTGAGATCAATGTTCGCCCAGAAAATGTTGCCTCACGTCGAGTTGCCGAGAAGTTGGGATTCAGGTTCGAAGGCTTACGTCCGTCCTATTTGCATATTGATGGCGCGTGGCGCGATCACGTTGTGTATGCCCTTACTGCAGAAGAGATCTCGGGTGGTGTCTTGAACCGCTGGATCGAAGGACCAACCACGTAGCGTTAACGCCCGATGGATTCGTCGTCGTACTTTCGGGTCACGAACGGCGATAGATGTTCAATACCGACGTCAGCGCCGAAGAAAAGGCTGGCCTGCTGCGCAAACCTTGTACATCACCTAAATGCGACACGAAATTACTGTGACTGCTGAGGTGCGTGATCCCAACGGGTTCTAGACATAGCCTTCGTGACGTGAGTGGTTCCGGAATCATCGTCGCGGTCCTCGTGGGCATGTGGGCGCTGGTGCTTGTTCCGATGTGGTTACGCCGTCACGATCAAGCTCAGGAAGTTAAGTCGGTCAACCGCTTCTCGACCGCGATGGGTTCTCTGCGAAGCAGTGCAGATCTTGGTCGATTGACTCGTCGCGATGTTGTGATGCCGGGTCGAAGTGAAGATGAGATCTCGCAGCGTGTGATGGTCAGCGGTCACGACGAGCCCAAGGCTTCAGCTGCGGCGATGAGACGTCAGCGGACTTTGATGGCTCTCGGTGGGTTGTTCGTCGTGACCGTACTTCTGCGCCTTATGCACATTGTCCCGACGTGGGCGCTCCTGATTCCTGTTCTGTTGATTGTCGGCTTCGTTGTGATGGCGCGACGCCAGATGGCGGCCGCGGCCGAAGCTAAGCGACGTCGCGAGATCCGAAACAATCTCTCTGAAGCAGCCCGCGCTGCCGAAGCCGGCTATACGCGTGCACCACGGTCAACTCGTCGCGCCGGTCGCACTGCAGAGCCTGCTGCCTTCCAAGTCAGTGATAGCGATGTTGTACTTCGCGATGAGGCTCCGATCGAACATGCGGCAACCGGAACTGATTCGTGGAACGCAGTACCTACGACCTTGCCCACCTACGTGACCGCTCCGCGCGCTACCCGGGTGCCTCGCGTTATCGACCTGCGTTCACCTGGTGCCTGGTCTGGTGCGGAGATGGTCAAGCAAGCGCGCGAATCCCTTGCCCCACAGCCAGTTGCGGATGGTGAGATGCGAATCGAAACGTTCGAAATCGTTGTGCCGCGTGATTCAGCCGGTCAGATCGTTGGTTCGCAGTCAGGGCCTGTTGGACAGCAGCCCGTCGTTCGCCAAGGACCAAGCCGTCGAGAATCCACCTACGCCGAGCAGTACGTTGATGATTCGTTTGGCTACGACGGTCTCGACGACGAAGGTGAGTTGGAAGCTCTGCTCA
>CANGPO010000105.1 GCA_947455705.1 Actinomycetota bacterium
CAGTAAAGAGCGTCACCCCGGACGCGGCTGACGGCATGGTCGATCAGGCCGCCGAGGCAATCAAGGATCAGATCTAGTCGTTACGACGGCCTAACGATGGGTGAGCAGTGCCGGCCTCCGGTGTTGCTCACCCATCGTATTTAACGGGGCGGACGCGGCGGCAAAGAAGTGAAGCCGCTTAGCGATCGACGGTTCCATCAATGCACGTCACCGTGTTGCCGGCTACCCAGATAGTGCCATCCTCGTCTTGGGAAATGTTTACTCGGCCCTTGCGTCCGAGGACCGTTCCCTGGCTCGCTGTGTAAGGGGCGCTAAGCCGTGCGGTCGCCAGTAACCACTGAGCGAGTGATGGGTTCAGGCTGCCGGTTACGGGATCCTCGACCGTCGCACCGTTGACGGGGAAGAACGAACGCACCTCTACCGCGATGTCGCTGCCCTCGGGATAAGGCCCTGCAACTCCAAGGTCTAGATCGACGTCTCCGGGGGCAAGTGCGAGAACTGCCTGGGCGTCGCGTAGCAGTACGGCCACCCATCCCGGTCCGTTATCAACCCACTGGCTATCGACAATCTCGGTCTCATCGATTTGGAGCATCGTCGCGATACGCGAGATCAATGTTGGCTCGACGGCGCCAGAACGAATCAACGGCGGCGCAGCGAAAGCGAGCCCATCCTGAGTTTGTCGAATGCGAACCAGCCCAGCACCGCACTCCTGGACGATGTGGTCGCTGCTCGCCGGCTGACCCCCCGCACGCAACCATGCGTGGCAGGTTCCCAACGTGGGGTGCCCGGCGAAGGGGAGCTCGCCGGTCGGGGTGAAGATCCGAACCCGATAGTCCGCGTTCGCATTCGTCGTGGGAAGTACGAAGGTTGTCTCCGACAGGTTCGTCCACTGCGCGAACCTCTGGAGCGCTGCGTCGTCCAGGCCCTCGGCGTCGAGGACGACAGCCAACGGATTGCCAAAGTACGGCTCGTCACCAAAGACATCAACCTGTTGAAAGCGTCGCATCACAACCGCGAGCATAGTGCGAGGCCCTGGCTTGGGTGACGGGTGCCGTCGGCGTGAATTGCACTAGCCGCATGATCTGCACCGGAGGCAGCGAAGGGCTAGGAATATAGTAACGCCATGCGTTACTATATTCCGTGTGATCGTCTCGTTTGGGGATAAAGACACCGAATTGCTTGCAGCCGGAGTGCGGGTGCGAAGGTTCGTCTCGTTCGAAGCGGTCGCGCGACGGAAGTTGAGACAACTTGAGATTGCGGGTCGACTCGATGACCTAAAAGTGCCACCGGGCAATCGTCTGGAGGCACTGAAAGGTAATCGAAAAGGACAGATGAGCATCAGGATCAATGACCAGTGGCGGGTGTGCTTTCGATGGACGGAAGCAGGTCCAGTCGATGTCGAAATCGTCGATTACCACTAGACGTAGGAGTGATGATGGCTAGAAGTGCGGTACTTGATCCGGTAACTCCGGGGGAGTTGCTGTGGGAGGAGTTCATGTCTCCCATGGGGTTGACGCGTTACAGGCTGGCCAAGGAGATTGACGTGCCGGCGCAGCGCATTGGCGACATTGTCAATGGCAAGCGCTCGATCACAGCCGACACGGATCTTCGCCTGTGTCGCTTCTTTGGCTTGTCCGACGGCTACTGGCTACGGGCTCAGGCGGCATACGACATAGAGGTCGCGCATCGCTTGCTCGGCGAGGAATTGAAGAAGATCAAGCCGTGGCATGGAAGTGCAGCTTGATTCGTGCCGAGCGCTGGACGACGTGGGATCGAATTCGCGAAGTGTTCGAAAGCCCAACGGATCCAACGTGGGACGACGAGCGCCGTGATTCAGGTCCCCTCGCCAAAGGAGGTGATGGCATGCGCAAGGTAGTTGTGTACGAGCTGCTGTCGCTCGACGGAGTGGCCGAAGACTGCGACGCTTTCATAACGACTTGGGATGAGGTGATGGACGCGCACCTAGCGGACGTGATCTCGACACAGGACGCATTGATTCTCGGCCGACGCAGCCATGATGAATGGGCGCGTTTCTGGCCGGGCAGCGACATCGAGCCGTTCGCATCCTTCATCAATCGAGTCCCCAAGTACGTCGCGACGTCGACACAACTTGATTGTTCGTGGGACGGCGCGATCGCAATCGATGGTGATCTCGTTGAGTTCGTCTCGGCGATGAAACAGGAGCCGGGTGGCGACATCGGTGTGCACGCAAGCATCTCCGTTGCGCAGTCGCTACTTGCCGCCGGAGTTGTCGACGAACTCAAGGTCGTTGTCGCGCCGAACGTGATCGGGCGGGGACGACGACTCTTGGATGGACTGCCTGAGATCCACTTCGAGACGATGGAGAGCGCAACCTCACCCACCGGTCACCTCCTCGTGACCTACCGCATCGTGCCCAACTGAGCTAACACCTCGGAAGTGGTGACAAAGTCGGCGAACTCCTGATCTAGATTTATCGCCGAGATTCCGAGCACGGCAAATGGTGTTGGTGTGCTGGGGAAAATGTCAGCGCCGATTCGTCCGGATCAAGGTGGGCTAGCCGCAAAAACCGTTGCGGCCCCCGACATGCACGTTTCTCGGGTATTTTCCCGGTGGCATCCTCACCATTTGCCGTACAGATGAGATGCTACGGAAACTGCAGCGACACTGTATCCAAGTCAGTCCCATGGCCATCGTCATTTGCCGCCCCGATCTTCAGACATCTCTGGCGTTTCCCTCGGTCATGACAATATGACGCTCCGTGCTTGGCGGTCACCCCGGAATCTGTGGCGTTAGACTTTGGAGGGATTTGGGACAGATGCGTAATTCCCGGAGCTCTTTGCAGCGCAGCCAGGCCCGTTAGACACTATGCCAACGAGGACGCCGGCAAGAAAGGCACCAGCGCCGGAGTCCCCATGGCATGTGTTCCGGTGCCCGGCCAATGGGGTAGCGCACCAAGATGCTCCCGTGGTCATTCCCAGCGGCGCGACTGGGCAGGTGCCCCGGTCAACGACGAGGGTGGTCGCGGAGGCAACGCATTGTCTTGGCTGATCGAAGTCGTGACCAAAACTGAGCACGATGACCTGATCACCCGGCTTGGGCTTCACTCCAATCGTTACCGGTCTGCCCGGCAGAGTTGCAGATAATTTGAGTGCTGCCACATCCGTCCCTTCGCCCCACGCAGGGATAAGGATCGCATGAACCCGTGCGGCTGAAGGTCTGCAAACGTCCTGTCCCGCGACGACATCCAAACGTGAGGAGGTAACGCAGTGTCGCGCCGTCAAGACCCGTTTTGGTTCGACCAGTACGCCTGTGCACTTCAGT
Source organism: Actinomycetota bacterium (assembly GCA_947455705.1). Taxonomy (GTDB): domain Bacteria; phylum Actinomycetota; class Actinomycetes; order S36-B12; family CAIYMF01; genus Longivirga. Next base: position 3,304 of record CANGPO010000105.1, read on the forward strand.
GCGGGCAGTAAGTCACCCTCGGGTGCGAAACTGCCGATTACCCCGACTACGCTCCCTTCCGCGCTGTACACACTTGAGGCATCAGCGTCAGCCGTGGCATACACGGGCGTCGTGTCATGAATCTTGGGTGTACTCGCGCATCCTGTGACGCCCAGCATAAGAGCCAGCCCGCCGCTGGCAATAAATCGATGGACTTTCAGCACGCCGGTGACGCCACCCGAAGGCGCCGCGGGATGCTCAACGTGTATTGCGAGTTTCCGGATGTGTACTCGACCTCGATCGAGTCCGCCTTTCCCACGGCCCCTGTAATTTGCAGGACAAGTTGCGGGGCTGGTTGGCCCGTTGCGATATCCGCTCCGACGGCATTGCGCCGGGCCCTCCATCGGTTCGGCCCGATGGACTTAAGTGAGAATTCACTTGGCGGGTCCGCATCAACGCCGAGCGGAGGCCCATCGCCTGGAATGAGGTAGCTGACCGTCGATGCAATGCCCGATGCGCCAATGAGTTTGACCGCTGTGATTGTCGTTGGTCGTGTCGCCGTGAGGGAACCGACCCCTACCGTAGCGGGCAGTAACGTCGCTGGCGCACACATTTCGCCGGACCAAGCATCAGAACTCATTGGGCCATTGGAGGAGATCGGGCCGGAACAGCCGCTCGCCGAAAGAACCAGCGCAGTCGCGACGACAGTCTTGATCAACCTATCCATCGATTTGCTCTCAGTGAGTGACACGGTCAGGGTGTCACGACGATTAAGTATGGATTGGGCGAGCCTCCACTCCCTTGGCTCGGCACTCCACCTGTGCCGCAAAGGTGGACAGCTTTGGTGAATTTGTAGGCATTCTTCGCGGAGGTCGAGTAGCCCGTTTTGCTTGACAGATTAATGCCAATGTACGCCGCGATGGAGACACCATTCGACCAAGTGATTGATGAGCCATAATCGGCCGTGACGCCACTGTTGGCGCCGTAGGGAGCACAATATTGCGGGTTGGTTGTGGGAACAGAGGCTGCTTCGCTTACGATCGCGCCGCCATTGAATCGGATGGGCCGCGCCCCGTACTGAATCTGGTCCACGCTGCAGTAGCCCTTAACGCAAGTCGAGAAAACGTCCTTGTATTTTCCGTAGAGCCACTGCGAACTCAAGTATTTTTTCCATGTCGAGGTGCTGGCTTGTTGCGGGAAGTCGGTCGTCAGGGTCGAGTTAGCGCTAGTAGTCCCCGATGTCGTCCAACCGCCAACGGACCCCGTGAGGGACACCCCAACGCCAAGTTCGCTCGTGGCTCCGCTGCTGTATTGGAAATCGCCGGTTGCGCCGGTGGTGGTTGAGTACAGTTGACCGACGATGTCGTTGACTACGTAACTCGACATTAGAGTCGAGGAGATGCTGTTGGACTTCGCTATGGCTGCTCCGCCGGCAACAGCGGCGCTTGAAACGCTACCCAATTTCAAGACGAGGCTGGCGTTTGCCTTCTCTGGCTCCCACCATTCCGTGGCATGGCCCTTGAGGTCTGATGCCACGAACCTCAGATTCTGAGACCCGGCTGTCACCGCTCCGTCGATGGTGAAGTTCCCGGCTGTGTCCGTGGTCGCAGTCCCGACTAGCGTGGGGGAGTAACTGTCCCCCACCGACATGCTTGCTAAGAACTTCGCATCCGGCTCTGCGTACATCGCAACGGATGTTCCAGAGGATTCGCGGCCGTCTGATTCCACGACCTTGCCGGTGGCGTGCACCTTACGCTCACCAGCGGATGTAGCCCCAGCGGTTACAACAGAAGAAAGTGCCGTCAAAGTACGACGCCTGCAAAAAGGCGGGTTTTACGAATTGTCACGGGGTGCCCCCACTCCGAATAACAAGATCAGAAAACTAGATGATGGCTTAAAGTAGCCATGCATCGTCGGATGCACAAGACTCTTTAATAAAATGTTGCGCGAACCGCAAATGGTTCTCACATTTCCCCAGTGCCATCAACACCATTTGCCGTGCACGGGAAATTCGAGCTAGTTCGTCCGCAGTAATGACCTCTCGGGTGAGAAATTCGCTGTATCCGATAACACGCTACGTCGTTAGCAGGAAGTTGCCCAGCGGTTAACGGGATGCCGCTAAGGGCTAGTCAGGCCTGCCGTCTATTCTCGATCCTGCCGGGGAAGTTACGAGAAGTGTCGCATTCATCTTTCAGGGGGATTTATGTCGTATGTAGTGGACTTTCAAACGGTGTCGACGGTTGGACTTGAATCGTCACCCGTAGTGGATGCGCTTGCTGGACTTCGCGCCAATGAGGCTCGTTACTTCAAGAACAAGTACGACCACACCTTCACCACCGAACCGGCGAGCAAGGCGAAGAGGGAAATCGCCTACGTCGCAAAGGTTCTCAAAGATGAGCGTGACATCATCATCGAATCAAAGCCGTTGGAAGCCACCGAATTTGAAGTCGACGGAATTCGCTGGACGTACGTGTTCTATGAAAGTGGGCTGGCGATCAACGTTCTCTACACACTCGCTGATGCCGGAAAACGAGCCGTCGGGTTCAAGCTCTCCGATGGCATGGACGTTCCGGCCGAACTGGCTGATCGCTTCAAGTTTGCCCGTCAGAAGTCGAAGCTGGCTGGCACCATTCGCGGCTCGTACTTCGTCATCAAGGGCGAGTACTAAGGGGTATGAGCGCAACCGTTCAGGCGCGCGCAGTTTCGGCCGGTCACGGTGATCGTGAACTGTTCTCAGGGTTTGACCTCGTTGTAGCCCCGGGCGATGTGATCGGGCTGGTTGGTCCCAATGGTGCTGGCAAGACGACGATCCTTCGCATCCTCGCGGGCATTCGGCCACCAGATTCCGGTGTTGTCACCGTGTCGCCGCCATCAGCACACATGGGATATCTGACGCAGGAACCTGAGACGACTCCGGGTGAGTCAGTACTGATGCATCTGCAACGCAGGACCGGCATGCTCGACGCGCAAGATGAATTTGATCGTCAATCGATTGCCCTCGGCGAAGACTATGAAGCCGCCGCTGACGCGTACTCTGACGCGCTCGAAAATTGGTTGGCACTCGGTGGCGCTGACTTCGACGAACGGGTAGCAAAGGTTGTCGACGAGATCGGGCTCGACGTCGACCTTGATCTCGACATGACTGCGCTGTCTGGAGGACAAGCGGCGCGCGTGGGCCTGGCTGCGCTGCTGCTGTCACGCTTCGACGTCTACCTACTCGATGAGCCGACGAACAATCTCGATGCGGACGGGCTCGATTTACTCGAGGACTTCGTCGAACGTTTGGACGCCCCGGTAGTGGTCGTGAGTCACGATCGCGAGTTCCTCGCTCGCACCGTCACCGCTGTTGTCGAGATAGATCAAAGCCTGCAACGCATCACCACGTACGGAGGTGGTTATGAGGCCTATCTTGACGAGCGTTCAGTAGCTCGCCGTCAGGCCCGCCTTGATTACGAGCAGTACGCAGGTCGTCGAGCCGAGCTTGAAGCACGCGCACACATGCAACGCGCGTGGATGGAGAAGGGCGTTAAGAACGCTCGTCGCAAGAGTAAGGACAACGACAAGATCGGACGCAATTTCCGAAGCGAGGCAACGGAAAAGCAGGCGGCGAAAGCGCGGCAGAGTGAGCGCATGATCGAACGGCTTGAAACGGTTGAAGAGCCGCGAAAGGAATGGACGCTGCAATTCAGCATCGCCGCTGCACCGCGATCAGGGGACGTCGTCGCTACGGCCCGCGCAGCGACGGCTCGTCGTGGGGATTTCACTTTGGGCCCCGTCGATCTTCAATTGGCTCTGCGAGATCGAATAGCGGTGACTGGTCCAAACGGCGCTGGTAAATCAACACTGCTCGCGCTACTCCTAGGACGTATCGAGCCGGATGCCGGTCAGGTGTCTCTCGGCTCTGGTGTTGTCATTGGCGAGGTTGATCAGGCGCGGGCGTTGTTCGAAGGCGACGACGAACTCGCCGATGCGTTCTCTCGCCTCGTTCCTGACTGGCCTATGGCTGATGTGCGTACCTTGCTTGCGAAGTTTGGTTTGGGTCCGCACCACGCATTCCGTCCCGCATCGTCGCTTTCACCAGGGGAGCGCACGCGCGCTGCCTTGGCGCTACTTCAGGCCCGCGGAGTCAACCTGCTCGTTCTCGACGAGCCAACGAATCATCTCGACCTTCCCGCGATCGAGCAGTTGGAAGAGGCACTCGAATCCTTCGACGGAACTGTGCTTCTCGTAACTCACGATCGCCGCATGCTCGACACCGTCCGCCTGACCCGTCGCTGGCATGTAGAAGACGGCCAGGTCACCGAGATTGCCGCCGGTTAACTGACCCCTCGATATTTGGCGGGCAAGCCTCGGGCAGCGGCATCCGTCGGCATAGGGGAGAATGGAGGCATACCTGCCACCTTCCCGAGAGAGCATCGTGACTACGCCTACCGCCCATGAGACCGTCCGGACTGACGTCCTCGTCGTCGGTGCCGGCCCTGGTGGAGCATCAGCTGCGACTCATCTTGCGCGGCTCGGACGGGACGTCATTCTCGCCGACGGCGCGACCTTCCCGCGCGATAAGGCCTGTGGTGATGGACTCACTCCCCGGGCGGTGGCAGAACTTGAGCACCTCAAACTCGACCACGTCCTTCAAGGTGGACCGGTCAACAAAGGTCTGCGCGGTTATGGATTCGGCAAAGCGCTGATCCTTCCGTGGAACGGCCCGCACCTGCCCAAGCATGGTTCAGCGATTGCGCGGACGGTATTGGATAACGCTCTACGTGATGCCGCTCTCGACGCAGGCGCAACGGGCTTAGACGGTCATCGTGCCGTCGACGTCGTGCTCGACCGCGGCAAACTCACCGGGGTCGTCCTGCGCAGTGCTGACCGCACTGTCACCGTTGAGGCGAAGCAGGTGATCGTCGCTGACGGCGGTAAGTCGCACCTCGGTCGCCAACTGGGCCGTACGTGGCATCAGGAAACAGTGTTCGGCGTTGCATCTCGTGCTTATGCGACGAGCCCGAATGCGGACGACCCGTGGATCACCTCGCACCTCGAATTGCGCGATGAGACCGGACGCATGATGGGCGGCTATGGCTGGGTGTTCCCACTCGGAAATGGCTTGGTGAACATCGGCGCCGGCACCTTGGCTACCAAGAAGAGGCCCGCCAACATCAATCTCCGTAAGCTCACCGAGGAATACGCGCGTCAGCGTCAGGACGAGTGGCAGCTCGGAGATCTCACCGGCTACGGCTCGGCACCATTACCGATGGGTGGCGCGGTGAGCGGAGTCGCCGGTAAGAACTGGGTGCTGATCGGTGATGCGGCTGGTTGTATCAACCCCCTCAACGGTGAGGGCATCGACTACGCACTTGAGACCGGACGGCTGGCAGCCGAGCATTTGATTGAACGTGGTCCACTCGCTGATCTCACGGCTTCGTGGCCGAGTGTGCTGTACGACGAGTATGGCGAA
>CANGPO010000106.1 GCA_947455705.1 Actinomycetota bacterium
CCCCCAACACGCCGATAAACCTGACTAATAGAGAACACCGGACGTCACCTCGCGACGATAGACATATGACTCCCCCAGTGGACCGATATGGATCCGACGTCCTAGCCACCGGCGCCGCACAACATCGACGCCAAGCCGCACCCGATGCCGTCGGTGAGGCTGGGCTGGTCGTGGAGTGTGCCGACTCTGGTTGGTGCGGCGCGATTGTGGGCTGGGAAAAGACAATCGAAGGGTGGGCCGTAAGACTCGAAGACCGCCACAACAAAACGCGCCTGTTCCCAGCGCGACCATCAGCATTCCTTCTCGAGGGCCAGATGGTCACCCTCGTCCGACCACAGTCCAACAGCGGCGTAGACCCCACCGCACACCGCACGGCCTCTGGTTCCGTCAGTGTTCCCAACGCCAAGGCGCGCGTGGCCCGAGCATCGCGCATCTGGGTCGAGGGAAAGCATGATGCTGAACTCGTCGAGAAAGTCTGGGGCGATGACCTACGCATCGAAGGTGTCGTTGTCGAGTTACTCGATGGCGTCGACCACCTGGCGCACTTGACGCAGGAATTCCAGCCCGGACCACATCGCCGCATCGGCGTGCTGCTCGACCACCTGATCACCAACTCGAAGGAGTCACGGATAGCTGCCGAAGTGATCCGGCAACATCCCGATGACGTCCTCGTCGTCGGACACCCATTCATCGACATCTGGCAAGCGATCACGCCTACGTGCGCTGGGATCGAGCAATGGCCAACGATCCCACGCGGTCAGGATTGGAAGTCGGGCATCTGCCGCGAACTAGGTTGGGACGACAACACCGGCATCGCGTGGAAGCACCTCCTGGGCCGTGTGTCACGATGGACAGATCTTGACCCGAAACTGATCGGGCCAGTTGAGCAACTCATCGACTTCGTGACGGCTGCTGAGTTCGAATAGTTTGAGGAGACTCCGTGGGAGTGCTAGGCGAACTGATTCCCGTTGCGGTTGGGTTGGCGATGTTGGGCGTCATGCCGATGATCGCCGCGGTTGTCCTTATGTCGTCAGACAACGGCGCTGGCAAAGCATGGGCATTCGCATCCGGCTACTACCTGGCACTCGTTGCCGTCACGTTGCTTTTGGTCGCGATCGGACAGCAGGTGGACCAGGGCCAGAGCGAGTCGACGATCTCGACCACCGATTCAGTGATTCAGATCGTGCTCGGCATCGTCTTGCTTGCCCTGTCGTATCGCAATTTTCGTAAACGTGATCCAGGATCCACTAACGATTCAAGCCCGGGCTGGCTCAAGAAGGTCGACAAGGTTTCGGTGCCGACAGCATTCGGGCTCGGGTTTACTGCCGGTGCTGTTAATCCGAAGAACCTCGCACTCATCCCCGGCGCAGCGATCACCATCATTGCCGCAGACCTCACCACCGTCGGCATCATCAGTACAAGCGCACTGTTTGCCTTGGTGGGCACCTGTGGAGTGGCAATCCCACTGTTGATTCCCCTCGTTGCTGGCGACCGAAAAGACGAACTACTTGCGTCCCTACGTGACTGGCTCACTCGAAACACCGCAGTGATCATGATGGTGTTGCTTTTCATTCTTGGCTGGATTCTGATCGGTAGGGGGATTTCCGGTCTGGGTTCCTTGTGAAGTGACGCAACGGGAGCGAACAGTTTCGCCGATGCTAACGTCATCCAACCTGCTGAGTGAGGAACGGACATGGATGCACTCCCCCGAATTGAGAATTTCATAGCCGGGAATTTCCACACGCCTGCGCGCACCCTCGTCGGATCTCTCACAGACCCGAATACTGGTTCACCTCTGCAACCACGTCTGGCCAGTTCACTCGAACAAGTCAACGACGCGCTGGCCGCCGCAACGACCGTCCACGAGGATGGCGATTGGTTTGAAGCTGGTCCATTGACTCGGGCAACTGCCCTCGAGGCGTTTGCCGAACATCTCACCGAACACCTAGACCAGATCGCCACGGCTGACGCACTCAATAGCGGTGTGCTGCATGGCATCACCACCGCAATGGCAAGCGGCGCACCAGATCGGCTTCGAGCCGCGGCAGAACATCTGCGGAATGCAGGTCAGGATGTAACCGTGGAAGGCCGCGGCGGCGGACCGGTTCTCCGACGCCGTGCGGCCTGGGGACCAGCCATCATTATCGGTCCATGGAATGCACCGATCGCGACCGTCATCGGCAAGATTTCCAGTGCACTGGCAGCCGGAAACCCTGTCATTCTCAAGCCAAGCGAGTGGGCCCCAAGTAGTGCTCAGTACCTGGCCCAAGCCGCCGCAGCTGCTGGGTTACCCACCAGCGTCTTCCAAGTCGTTCACGGCGACGGCAGTACGGGCGCTGCACTTGTTGGCGACCCTCGGGTTGGGATTGTCTCCTTCACCGGCAGCTCCGCATCGGCACGCTCGATCGCGACAGCAGCGGCCCCCCATTTCACTCGACTCCAACTCGAAGCCAGTGGCAATAATCCAGTGGTCATTCGCGCAGACGCCGACATCGAACTCACTGTGAACGCACTGGTGAACGGCATCATCAAGTTGAACGGTCAGTGGTGCGAAGGCCCCGGCAAGATCATCGTGCACGAGGATGTCTACGAGCAGATTTTCGCGGAGTTATGCGCACGCCTTTCAGACGTCGTCGTCGGCTCAAACTTCGATGAGACGTCACAGCTGGGGCCGCTCAGTCATGAATCGCACCGGACGGATCTGGAATCACGCATCGCATCCGTGACGTCCCTCGGAGCGGTAGCCCACTCGACCGCCGCGATCCCATCGCAAGGCTGGTTCTTCTCCCCCACGATCATCACCGGTGTTGCGCCAGCAGAGGCAACCGCTGAATTGTTTGGCCCGGTCGTAACCATGCACGCTGTCTCTAGCGATGACGAAGCCGTAGTCACTGCCCGTCAAGGTGGCGATGGCTTGGGCGCGTACGTCTTCTCAGCTGATATCGATGGCGCCCTATCCATTGGGTCACAATTGCGTGCGGGCGAAGTGAAAATCAATGGCACTAGCCTGCTGGATCTCGTGGGCGACTCACGTCAGAGCTTTTGGGGTTCAAGTGGATACGGCGGCCACACGACCCTCGCCGACGAACTTGAGATCTTCCGCGGCGACCGCATCATTGGCGTCGACAACCCTGACTTTCCCATTTGATCTTCAAGCCTGACTATCGTGTGACACCTGCCTTGTCGGGTGCGACACGAATACGTAATGACAACGTAAGGAGAGAGCGATGTCGTCAGACGTAAAGACCGGTGATCGCCAACCACAGTCACCACTCGACTCGCTCGAGCAGGAGTTTGATTGGGTGGTCGTTACGTCCGCTGATATTCAGGGACGTCTGTTCGGCCGCCGTGTTTCGGCCAGCGATTTCGTGAAGTCCGTCGCCAACAAAGGCGTCTTAGTGTCGGCCTGTGTCTACAGCTGGGATATTGCCCAAGACGCAACGATGCTGGCCACCGGAGCACTCGATTACTGCGGCTTTCACACAGGCATGGGCGACTTCACCCTCATGCCTGATCTCACGACATTGCGTCGGGCCGGTTGGTTGAATCGCACAGCAATCTGCATTGCACGATCCGTCGAGCCCAATGGCGAGATCACGCCGGTGGCACCACGTGAACTCCTGATTGCCGAACTCGACCGATGGAAATCCCTTGGCTTACACCCCTCGGTGGGGCTTGAACTCGAGTTCTACCTTTACCAGGGAACACCGCGTGAGGCTCGCGCCCGCTCCTATCGTGAACTCGAACCCACCACCGCAACCCCGGCCGACTACTCCATTTATGAGGGCGAGGCATACGAGGATTTCTTTGCTGATGTCCGTCATCGACTGACGGCATCGCGCATCGAGGTAGAAGCCTCGGCGATCGAATGGGGCCTTGGTCAATGGGAGACAACCCTCAAGCACACTGACCCACTTGACATGGCCGATCAGAGCGCGCTGTACAAACTTGCAACGAAAACCCTTGCAGCACGAGCCGGTATGAGCGCAACGTTCATGGCCAAGCCGTATGACGGTGGCCCAGGTTCGTCATGTCACGTGCACCTATCGGTCCGCAACGACGCCGGAGAGCCAATCTTCTGGAATCAAGAGGCGGAACATCACATCTCCAATCAACTTCGTCACGCCGTAGGTGGTGCACTCGAGCACGCAGGTGAGTTCATGTCCTGGTACGCCCCAACGGTCAACTCGTATCGCCGCATCCGTGGTGTGGACGCAGCCGGCTGGGGCATGACGTGGGCCTACGAGCATCGCTTTGCATCAGTGCGAGTACTCGGCGCAGAACCAGACGACATCCGCCTCGAATTCCGGCTCCCCGGCGCGGATGCAAACCCGTATCTCGTTCTCACCGCATTACTCGCCAGCGTCCGTGATGGCCTCACTAACAGCACGGACCCTGGCCCTGCACTCGTCGGTAACCCTTACGAAAAGCCGGCGACGGGAATCGCCCAAGACCTCGGCCAAGCCGTTGAGGCACTTGCCTCTTCCTCGTTCGCCCGAGCCACCGTCGGCGAGTCAACTGTCGAGCACTACCTCACGTTGTCGCGCTGGGAATGGTCGACTTTCCTGGACTCAGTAAGTGAGTGGGATCGGATGAGGTACTTCGATCTGATCTAGTCAGCGGCCCCGTGGCTATGCAGATTCGGGGCCAACGCCAACCTCGGACAAACCACCCCCAGCACAAGACAAACCTGATCGTGACTTGGAGACCTACCGTGACCTCACTCGCACCCGATGCCATCGTCGGGTCGTTCAATAATCTGCTTCCCGTCAACATCACCTTTGCGGTTGGCGCACTCGACAAGCTCACAGACATCGTCGAACAGGAGCAGGCACAATCTATCGTCGTTGTGTCGGACGCGGTCATCAGCAATCTTCCCGAGGTTCAGTCCGCACTTTCCACCATCATGAACGCCCGACGTAGCGTGCAGATCATTCACGTGCCGGCGGGTGAACCGACGATCGATTCTGTCGACCACATCGGTGCACAGTTGCGCGAGATCAAGCCAGACCTTGTCGTGGCCATCGGCGGCGGGTCAGTACTCGATTCAGCCAAAGGCGGCCGGCTACTGCTTGCCAATCCCGGCTCCATTCGCACCTACTCTTGGCCAGGAACTCCGGCACCGATCGTGGCTGGAACGACTCGACTCGTCACCGTCCCCACCACAGCCGGCACGGGTAGCGAAGTAACGGGTGGTGTCGTCATGACCGATCCCGACAACGGGATGAAGGTGGCGGCACCAAGCCCGGTCAACCGGGCGAACTACTGCCTAGTCGATCCGCGACTCACCGTGTCGCTACCCCATGGCCCAACGCTGTGGGGCGGTCTTGACGCACTTGGCCAAGCAATTGGCTCAGTAGTGTGCGCGGCCAACACTCCCGTCGGCGACGCACTCGGTCTTGAAGCAATCCGGCTCGCTGTGGCCGCACTTCCGGCCGTGTTGGCAGACCCCACTGACGTTGACGCGCGTGCGTCGATGAGTTGCGCAGCACTCCTGGCGGGTTTGGCGATGAATGTGAGCGAAGCAGGCACCGAGCACAGCCTGGCCCACGCCCTCGGCACCGTGATGAAACTCCCACATGGCCTCACCGTCGGCGCAATGCTGCTGGAATCGATGGAACACGATCGTCAGTACGTACCCGCGCGATTCGAGCGAGTGGCCGACGCGATGGGCGCACCGCAGGACGGATCATCGGACGGTAGCCGCGCACTAAGAGCCGTCGAAGCCTTCCTCGCTCAGGTCAACTGCCCCACCTTCGTCGACCTGAACGTCACATCGGAGCAGCTACCCGAGTTGGCAGGTTTGGCTCGTGCCGGCTGGATTCCCGTCGAGCCTGGCCCATGGACCGATGACGATATCCTCGACGCCTTCACCCGCGCCTTGGCTCGTTCGAGCAGATCGGCTTCGTAGCTATGCCGCACCTGCGCGCTACCTCACGCGTGAAAGTCACTGAGCTCTCGACTGTATATTTCCAACTGTCATGACAGCGCCCATTACCGGAAACATCCGGCCAGCAACCGTCGACGATGTACCCGAGATTCTTGATCTCATCAGGGAACTCGCGGAGTACGAACGAGCCGCACACGAGGTCAAATCGACCGTCGAGCAGCTAACCGCCATTCTGTTTGGTGGTACCTCCCAGGCACCGGGTGTCGAATCAACGACGCCCAATGGAGCCCCGGCCGCTTACGCATTCGTCGTCGATCATCCAGACGCCGAGCGCGACACGAAGTTGGGCGCATTCGCGCTCTGGTTCCTAAATACCTCGACGTGGACCGGAACTCACGGCGTCTACCTCGAAGACCTCTATGTCCGTCCACATCTGCGCGGCTCGGGCTACGGCAAGCGCCTTCTGCAGGAGTTGGCTGCAGTCTGCATTGAACGGGGCTATCAACGCCTCGAGTGGTGGGTACTGGATTGGAACGAACCGGCGCTCGGCTTCTATGGCTCCATCGGCGCCGTACCGATGGACGAGTGGACCGTACATCGGGTTTCCGGCGCGGAACTTGCCAAACTCGCCGCGGATCCTGAGGCATAACGGCCCGGACGGGCGTAACCTCACATCGTGACCACTCCGATACGCCTGACCATCCCGGCCTCTGCACAATGGGTCGTCCTCATCCGCACCGCGACGACAGCCGTGTGCGCTCGCATGGATTTCAGCATGGACCGACTCGACGATCTGCGCCTTGCCGTGGACGAGGTTGCATCGATGCTGATCAAGGATGCGATCCCCGATTCGGAGATCGAGTGCGAGCTGCTACCCGGTGAGGATGGACGGCTCGACGTAACGCTGAGCACTCACACGAAAGCTGGCGTACTTCCGGCTACCAATTCGTTCTCTTGGACCGTGCTCACTGCACTCGTTGATGACGTAACGGCCACGGTGGACGCAAACCAGCTCAGCATCCACCTGCGGGCCTCAGCCAGTGAGAACACTGTCGACGCATGACCGACGAATCCCTGATCGGATCAACGGCATCGTCGACTGATCGTGATCGAGACGGTCACGCCATGGACGCTGCGGTAGATCCAGACGACGACATCAGCGCAACCGACGATCCGAATGACCCGGATGTCGAAGACGCTCTCGTCCCAGCGCAACGACTCGGTAGTCGGTGGAGTGATGAAGACCGCGCGCGGGAGCGAGAGTTGTTCAGCATCGTCCGCGATTCCACGCGCTCGGATGCGGAGCGAACAGTCGCCCGCAATGAGTTAGTCACGCTGCACTTACCGCTGGTGCAGTTCCTAGCTCGCCGATTTCGTGACCGTGGTGAACCACTTGACGATCTCATTCAAGTTGGAACGATTGGTTTGATCAACGCTGTTGATCGATTCGACACCGACCGCGGATTTGAGTTTTCGAGCTTCGCAACGCCCACCGTCATTGGCGAAATCAAGCGGCATTTCCGCGACAAGGGTTGGGCAATTCGCGTCCCGCGGCGCGCACAAGAACTACGCATGATGTTGAATCAGGCAACCGAGGAACTCACCCAATCAACGGGCCGCTCACCGACTGTTCGCGAGTTAGCCGCACATCTGAAGATCACCGAAGAAGAGGTGATCGATGGCATCGAAGCGGCAGCAGCGTACTCAACAACAAGTCTCGATGCCCATGTCGGTAATGATGACGACGCCTCAACAATCGCTGACTTCATGGGCGACGACGACCCCGACCTTGGCAATGTTGACGATCGCGAGGCCTTACGTCCCCTTCTGGCCGCACTACCTGCCCGTGAGCGGCAGATCCTGGGCATGCGATTTTTCCAAGGCATGACCCAGGGACAAATCGCAGACGAGTTGAATATTTCTCAGATGCACGTCTCACGACTTTTAGCGAAATCACTCGCGACACTGCGTGAAGGCATGCTTGCCGATTAAGGCGATGAAGGCCGATGAAGGCCGATGAACGCCGAGTACCGCCGGTGAACGCACGTGACGAAGCCTCTCGTCACGTAGTCCGCTCAATCGATGTATGGCTTACCGCGCCAACGCCTTACTGACAACCGGGCTCATCGCCAGCGCAATGCCGATAACCCCCATGGCCAAGACAGCCCAGCCAAGTCGATGAATCGCATCCCCGTCGCCTTGCATAAGTGTGTAACCAACGACGAGAGCGAAAAGTTGAATCACCACGAATGGTGACCGCGCAACATGTCGCTGACGCCATAGCGCCCAGCCGGTCGCCCCGATCCCGGCGGCGAACAACAGATAGAGCACGACCTGAATGACGGGCGCCGCCACACTGCCCGGGTTTTGTAACCCGGCCAATCCAATGCTCAGCCCATATGCCGCGATCCCCACTGCCTCGACCACGGCAATAACG
>CANGPO010000107.1 GCA_947455705.1 Actinomycetota bacterium
AGGGTCCAGGGCTGCGGCGTCTACACCGGCGAATGCCCGACGAACTGGGAATCCCTCACCCTCGAAGCCAGCCGGCGCCGTGGTGACACTCACGACCGGGCGCGGGCGGACGAGGCCTGCGTCGGGACGGCGAATGTGTGGCAGAACAGTGATGTCCTCGACGGTGACTGCTGGCATCGAAATCCTCCAAATAGTTCAGAATTCAACTTTCCCATGATTTCATCGGGTGGGCAACTGTCCTGCGTCACAGGGGGTGTGGACGTGGGCGGGGATGCCGTCGACGATGCTCGGCGTAATTCGCCTCGCATTCATGCTGGTCAGAGTGCTTTGATGGTTTTCTAAGGGGGTTCCAGATGACAGAAGGCGTATTGCGAAGTTCAGCTAGCCGGACACCGGTTGACTTTCGTGAATCCGCAGAGCGGGTACTTGCCTACCTGCGAGACAACTTACCCATGGGTTTTTGGTCGATCACCCGAGTCGAAAATGGTCGTCAAACGTACTTAGTTTTGGGTCAAAACGCGTATGGACTTCCGCCCGGTGGCTCACACCCGTGGGCAAGTTCGATCTGTGTGCGCATGGTGGAAAGTGACGGGCCCCGGATCGCCCCCGTCGTGGAGGACATCCCCGCGTATGCGGTCGCCCCGGTTCGCGATGCGGTACCGATTCACGCCTACTGCGGCTCACCAATCGTTGACGTCGATGGGTCGATCTTTGGTGTCATCTGTGGCATTAGTCCGCAAGCCGGTCAAGCGCCCAGCGCAGATCAACAGCCGCTGTTGGATCTACTCGGTGGGCTCCTCAGCGACGTTCTGCGCGGTGAAAGGATTCTGGGACAGGCGCAGAGGATCGAACTCGAGCAGCAGGCCGCGCGCGATCGTGATTCGCTGACTGGCCTAGCGGGACAGCGCACGTGGGATGCGGCGATCAATGTTGAATTCGAGCGGTTCTCGCGACTGGCTGATCCCACCTGCATTGTGTTTCTGACGGCTAAGAGTGATCCGCGTTTTCCCATGTCATCCGATGACGTGATGCGACGAACGGCTACGGCTTTGCGTGAGTTGTTACCCCGCGATGGCGTCGCGGCGCGGCTGGGTGACCACTTCGGTTTGTTGCTCCGGCACACGCCGGAAGTCGAGGGTTTGCAGTTGACTGAGGCGTTGGTTCGCAGGCTCAATAGTCTCGAACTGCGAGCCTATGCGGGGTGTTCGGGCTGGCGTCCGATCGATGGACCTTTCGCTGCGATCGATGAGGCGTTCGGACAGATGACGTCCGACGCGCTCGACGGTGCACTGCCACACGTCGTTTAACGACCGAGCGCGCTGCGCAGGGGATTGTGTTAGTTGCGTGTTGCTCGACCAACGAGGTGCGCGGCCACCCCAGATCGTGACAGTCTGGGGGTAGCAGGACGCCGCTGATCTGCGACGACTGTGTGTACGTGAGCGAGTCGAGCCGAGCGGAGGTGGGAACGATGTCAGACGACGTTGTTGATTTCGCGATTTCCGCCTGGCGTGAGGATGGCCGCTGGCGGCTCGAAGCACTACCGCCCCGAGCCCACGCATCCCTTGACAGTTTGATCGCTGCGTTGCGGGCACATCCAGGCGAGGTCGGCACCCTTGGGTTGATTTGTGTATCGGAAGAGTTCTTCCTCTTGATCCGTATGCGCGGTGAAGAGGTCAGGCTATTGGTCAGTGACCTTTTCGCCGCTGAGGATTATGACCTCGGAATCGAAGCCCTCGACCGGTTGTCTGTACCAGCTCCCGATGACGACGATGATGACGAGATCGTTCCGGCGGGTGACCTGCGAATCGTCGAGGATCTTGGCCTGCGCATGGACGAGCTTGAATTCATTCTCGACGACGAGGATGCCTGGCCCGATGAACTGCTCACGACAATCGCCAAGCGCATTGGCTTCGGGGATGAGTTCACTCGCATCGTTGAAAAACTCACGAGCTGACTGCACGTTCATGCAGGTTCGTCCCGATGATGAGCGCGCGCTGATCGCTGCGCTGGATCAGGCTCGTCTGGCATTGGCCGATGGAGATGTACCGATCGGGGCGGTCGTGATGGCTGCGGACGGGTCGATCGTCAGCACCGGCCGAAACCGTCGTGAAGTCGATGGGGATCCCACGGCGCATGCGGAAATCGTTGCAATTCGAGCGGCTGCGATGTCAGTCGGCGAATGGCGGCTCAATGGGATGACACTTGCCGTCACCCTTGAGCCATGCCCCATGTGTGCTGGGGCTGCCTGGTTATCACGGGTTGATCGGGTGATCTTTGGAGCGTGGAATCCCGAGTATGGTGCGGCCGGATCGCTGTGGGATGTGTTGCGTGACGGTCGATTGAACCATCGGCCAGAGGTGGTGGGTGGTGTGCGCGAGCACGAGTGCTCGGAACTCCTGTCAGGATTCTTCGCCGAACGACGGTAGTGCTTGATCACCCGTAGGCATGACTCGATTTCTGTCAACCCATCGTCACCTTGTACCCTCGTCCACGGTGGCGTGTCCGAGCGGCCAAAGGAGCACGCCTCGAAAGCGTGTGAGGGTTAATCGCCCTCCGTGGGTTCAAATCCCACCGCCACCGCCATAAAGAAGGGCATCCCCTGAAGGGGGATGCCCTTCTTTATGTTGCATGAGGTTGCGGGATTTGGGAGGAAGCCGCAAAGCGGCTGACGGTTCCCACCGCCACCGCAGCTCGTGGCTGCGTGGTAAATTCCCGATCTTGTTGAGACGGTGATGGGAGACGTGTCATGACGGAACAGTATGTGTGCCCTATATGCGAAGCGATCTTCGATGAGGAGCGCCAACTCCTCGACCACTTTTGTCCGGGGGCATCCCATTCAGATACCGAGGCTTCCTCCTAGTTCTGCGTCGTAGAGGCCCACGAGTTAGTGAGCGCCGTTTGAAGGCGTTGGAGGCGTCGAACTCCGGTAGTGTCCTTCTCGTGGATATTGGATTTGAAATCGAGGGTTGGTACAAGGACCCGTACGGTCGCCATGAGAACCGGTGGTTCTCTAATGGTCGTGCCACGAACTTGGTGTCGGACGCTGGCCACACGTCACACGACGACCCGCCGGCCGAACCGTTCGACGGCGAGTTGGTCGAAGCAGATGAAGTGCCCATTGCGCACGAGACGCAGCGCGTTGGTGACGAGCACAGGCCGCAAGAGCCGACCCTGCCCGTCTCGATGTATGGCCTCGACGAGCCGTCGAAGGACTAATCAGCCCTCGGGGGCCGGTTCCACCGCGACATTGCCCGCAAGGGTCCAGTGCACGAGTGCGTTTGCGTGGCCGTGACCGACCTCGTACTCAGACTTCAAGTAGTTGACGATCTGCATGTGCTTTTCCAAGTCGCATGCCCAGATGATCTGTTGCCACTCGGTGATGGAGCGCCCGTACTTTTTCTCGATTGACGGGAAGTATGAGGCTGGCCCGGCCTTCGACCATGGCGGTGACTGGTTCGTCATGACGATTTCTCCCCCGACTCTTCAAACTGGCTTTACTGATGTGCGGCCAGCAACATGTGTTTGGGACGAATCTTAGGAGATGTTTGGAATCGAAGTGTGCCCGTACGTTGGCTAGGTGCGACCATTTCGCGGATCTTTCTTGATCCACTTCCCGTTAGCGTCGATTCGAAAGTCTTGTTCGCACATCGCGACCTAGGCATAGATGGGGGCGCGATGCCAAGGAGAAAACGCTCGATTACGAACGTGGTGCCCACTGCCGTTGAAACGCTCGCCCTACCAACGACTCCACCGCTGGTGGTTGTGATTGGTAGTTCGGCCGGTGGACTCGAGGCCCTAACCGCCTTGCTCGCGTCGCTTCCCACCGAGCTCAACGCCGCGTACGTCGTGGCACAACACCTCGCCCCAGACCATGACAGTTCTCTGGTTGAACTGCTTTCCCGAGTAACGAAGCTTCATGTTGTTGCGGCAGATGATGGCGTTCAGTTGAAGGCAGGAACCATCTACATCGGCCCACGCGGTGGTGATATTCGCATTAGCGACGGCTCGATCTCGTCAGCTGATTCGCAGGAAGGCCCGGGGCCAAACCCCAGCATCGATGTCCTGATGACCTCCCTTGCTGAATCCGGTACCCATGGGGTGGGCGTGATCCTGTCCGGTACAGGGGTCGATGGTTCGGTAGGTGTGCGAGAACTGCGTCGCGCAGGGGCAGTAACGATCGCTCAACTTCCGCAATCGGCGAAGTTCGATGCGATGCCGCAGGCCGCTATTTCAACTGGTGCAATCGATCTCGTCATGGCTCCTGAAGATATAGGTGCGGCTATTGCGCGGGTATGTGAAGGATTACCGCATGAGTCACTGGGTCGCGATGGGTCCGGAATCGTAGACGTTCGCCAGAGAGGGGAAGGTGAAGACGAACTCGACGATCTCGCTATCGGCGCACAGGATCGGGAACAGTTGGAGCGCATCTTGGCCGCTCTCGGGGCGTTGAAGGGGATGGACTTTTCTGAGTACAAGGAATCGACGGTCGCGCGGCAATGTGTGCGCCGTCAGGTTCTGACGGGACGACTCGACTTGGGTTCGTACCGCGAGCTTGTTGAAAGTGATCCCGACGAGGCTGACCGACTCTCTCAGGCACTTCTGGTGGGCGTCACGTCGTTCTTTAGGGACCCCGAGGTTTGGGAGGCTCTTCGTAAACTTCTCATTGAGGCCACCGATTCCGACCACGAGTTTCGGATCTGGGTACCCGGCTGTGCTACCGGTGAAGAGGCTTACACCGTTGCGATGGTTGCTGCATCGGCGTTTGGTCTGACCGCAAATCTTGCCCTCCGAATCAAGATTTTCGCGACCGATCTCAGTGAGGTGTCGCTGGAAGTTGCACGACGTGCCCGATATAGCGACAACTCGGTGTCGGCAATTCCCGCTGAGTACCGCGAACGGTGGTTACGTCGCGAGGGATCGCGATGGGTGATTGCACCCGCGTTGCGCGAATCCATCGTCTTCGCGCAACACAACATTGCTCAGGATCCCCCGTTCCCGCAGATAGATCTCTTGACGCTTCGTAATACGTTGATCTACTTCCAGCCGGTATTGCAGCAGCGAGTCCTTCATATGTGCCATTTCTCGTTGAAACCAGGTGGGTTGCTGGTCCTTGGGACGGCCGAACGAGTGAGTGAGCCCAAGGGCCTGTTTGCCGCGCGAGATGAGCAGAATCGGATCTATTCGCGGCTGCCAGGATTGGCAAACAAGACGTGGATCGTTCGGCCGAAAGTTCTTGGTTACGGGGTGCGGCCGACGCCGACAGCCGCTACGTCTAGTCCAGAGAACCCGCGGCTACATGACGCACTTGTGTCGGCGTACGTCCCACCGGGCCTCGTGGTGGACGCGGACGGTGACGTTATGGAGATCATTGGCGATGTGTCCCCGTGGTGCAGTCTGCGGTCTGGACAATTGAGTCATAACTCCATTTCACTTCTGCGAGAGGAGTTTCGACAGTCTGCTCGTCAACTACTCATCCAGGCTAGGCATTCCGGGCCCGAGGGTGTGAACCGCGATCTTGCTGGTCCGACTGGGCCGGTGCGTTTGACGGCGCGATCAATCGGGCCTGATGAAACAGGCTGGCAGGTCTTGAGTTTTGCTGATCTGCCCACGCCGGATCTCCTCACCATGTCTCAAGCCGTTCCCGACGCAGTCCCGCGACAGGAACTTGATCGGGTCGAGCGAGAACTCCACATCACCGAAAAGGCTTTGCAGGCGACGATCGAAGAATTGGAAACGTCCAACGAGGAATTGCGGAGTCTGAATGAGGAGTTGCAGGCCTCTGCTGAAGAGATCCAAGCCTCGACTGAGGAAGTGCAGGCAAGTAACGAAGAACTTGAAGCGAGTAACGAGGAACTCAACAGTTTGAACAGCGAGTTGCGATTACGCGGTGATGAACTCGCACGAAGCAATTCGGAACTGCAAAACATCCAGTCGTCGTTGACCTCTGGTCTGATCATTCTCGACCGCGAGATGGGCATTTCGAGATTCACCCAACTCGCGGTGCGACTCTTTCCGCTCATTGACTCCGACGTCGGGCGCCCACTCACTGATATTCCACCGACCGTCCCTATCCCTAACCTTGAGCGCGCACTTCGTGAATGCGTTGCACAGGGTAAGAAGACCACTGTCGAGGTTTCCAGTACTTCTCAGGATTTTCTGGTGCAACTGGCGCCCTATACCGTTGTCGATGGAGGTATCGAGGGTGCGGTACTCACGATCAGTGATGTCACCGATCTGCTATCTGCTCGTCGACGAGTCGCCCGGGCGCTCGCAGATTTCGAAATCGTCACAGACGCGTTGCGTACCGTGGTGTGGCAACGCGGTTTGAACGGTGAACTGCTCTTCCTCAACCACGCAGTCGAAGACATTTATGGGATCAGTCGCCCGCACGTGCTCGCGGCACCGAACCTTCTTTTGGAATCCATCCACCCTGATGATCGAGATCGCGTGCTTCAGGCAGCTCGAACCTCGGTGGGCCGTTGGGAAGTCGAGTATCGAATCATCCGACCGGATGGCGCGATGCGTTGGGTCGAAGAATCGGCCATTGAAGTTACTGCAACCGAGGTGCACGAGGCCTACACGGTGGGCAGTGTCTTAGACATCACCGATCGAGTCGCCGCTCAAAACATCGCCAACGAGGCGCGATTTGAGGCCAGCCGGCAGACCGAGGTGTTGCGCGCGTCGATAGACACGAGTTACCTCGGTGTGGTCGTCCTCAATGGAGAGGGACGCATCGTGCGGGTCAACATCCTGTTCGCAGAGCTTGTCGGAGTTTCCGATCGATCACTTATCGGAACGTCGCTGGACGCGGTCATTCCTAATTACGACGGACCGGAAGATAAGGATGTCGCTGAGAGTGTCTGGTCTGAGCCCGGCGTCGTCCACCGGATTCTGAGAACGCACGACGGGGAATCCCTATGGGTGGCGGTGGCCAGCCGGGCCGTCGCCGGGACGACGGACGACCCGGCCAATTCCGCTGCGTGGGTTGTTATGGTTCACGACCTCACCCGACTGCGTGATCATGCTGGCGAGCTTGTTCTGCAGGCTCGATTCGATCAACTGACCGGATCGCTCACTCGTGCGCACTTTAGAGATCGCCTCAATGAGGAGCTTGCTCGGGAGGTCCGCACCGGACGTGGGGTCGCGGTGCTCTGGCTAGATCTCGATGGATTCAAAGACGTCAACGATCGCCATGGGCACCGGGCTGGTGATGCCGTTCTACGCGAGGTGGCGTCGCGGCTCGAGGGTGCGGCTCGTCGTCAGGATTGCGTCGGACGTCTCGGTGGGGATGAGTTCGCCATGATTGTGACGGAATTCAACAACATCGACAGCCTCGAGGCCGTGGCGGCTCGCGTTCTTGCGGTTTTGCGCAATCCCATTCCGGGCCCCGATGGGCTGCTGTACATCACCGCGAGCATCGGAATCGCGATTGGACCCGCTGATGGTCGCGATGCCGATTCGCTCATGCATAGCGCGGATACCGCCATGTACGTCGCCAAGGAAGCTGGCCGCGATAGCCACGCATACTTCCAAGGTGAGATGAACGATCAGGCTGAGCGCCACGCATCGCGACGGCACGACTTGACTGAGGCAATCCGGGGCAAGAACTTTGAGATGGCATATCAACCGGTTATCGACTTGCGCACAGGTCAGGTGGATATGGCCGAAGCCCTGGTGCGCTGGCGTAGGAACGGCGAATTGGTCGGCGCGGCCGATTTCATCGATGTGATCAAGGATTCGGGTCAGCTTCGGCCGCTTGGCAACATTGTGCTCGGCCTTGTGGATGCAGATTTGATCGCGTTGGATGCCCACGGTGCGAAGATTCTGCTCCCCATCTCTATCAACCTGTCGCCGGAAGAACTTGAGGGTCGTGAACTGGTTAATCGACTGATGGACTGGGAGCCGCCGGGAGGCTTCGGTCGGATTGTCATTGAAGTGACCGAGGCCACGCTGAT
>CANGPO010000108.1 GCA_947455705.1 Actinomycetota bacterium
ACCGCGGCTCAGCATCACGGCGGGCCGCATCCATCCACCACGAATGCACTACATACATCTGTTGGTACAACTGCCATGCGTCGTTTCCTGCGGCCGGTGGCGTTCCAGTCGATGCCGAGCGCGTTGCTCCCGGCTGACCTGCGGGGATAGGGCGAAGCGCGTCAGACATCGGTCAAGAAACGACTAGGACACGGGTTGGTAACAGGTTCCTGAGATCCAAGACAGGTATGCGTACTTGTATTAACCTCACTCCATGGTTGCAGAGGCTCTAGACCGCGGATCGGACACGGCGCTGTGGCGTCAGGTGGCCGGCGTGCTCGAGCAGGCAATCGATTCCGGTGAGTTTCCCGCCGGTGAGCGCCTGCCGAGCGAAGCTGAGCTCACGTCCCGCTTCGGAGTAAGTCGGGTCACCTTGCGCCAAGCTTTGCGGGCACTGGCCGATCGTTCGCTGATTCGTTCCGTCGCCGGTAAGGGCTGGTTCGTCGGTCCAGACGAGGATTCACTTGCCAGCCGGCCGCTGTACGAACCCCCTGGGGTGCTGCAGTCGTTTTCTGAGATGGCTCGTTCGCGTGGGCTTTTCCCTGACTCGGTGCTATTGCACTGTTCGGTCCGACCGGCAACGTGGGAAGAGTCCACGGAGTTAGCGGTAGCGCCGGGTGCGCCGCTGGTGTCCCTGCGCCGGCTCCGTCGGATGGACGGTTTGCCCATGGCCATCGATCACAGTCTTGTACCCGCTGCCTTCCTGCCCGATGTCGACCCTCAGGAGTTCGTTGTTGGGTCACTCCATGAGGGACTTCGTCGGCGTGGATTTATCCCCGGTCGAGCTGAGTACGAGGTACAAGCAATCAACGCCGATCCCGAGCAAGCCCGGCTCCTTGATGTTGAGCCCGGTACGGCATTGCTCTCGGCCCGTGAACTTCTCGATGACACCCAAGGTCGACGTATCGAGAAGGGCCACATCATCTATCCGGGTGACAGATACAGGTTTCGCGCAGAACTACTTCCCTGACCGAGTCCTCGGTAGGGTTAACACGAGAAGAGGTAGGTATGACCATTCACCGGAAAGCCATGTACGGCTTGATGGCTTCGGTCGCAGCTGTAAGTCTTGCCCTGACTGGCTGTACCGCGTCGAGCTCGACGCCCACACCGTCAACCAGTGCATCAGGATCCGCTGCTGCCCAGGGTGACGATCCCGAAAACGCAGCGTTGACGTACTGGTACTGGGGTGAGAGTGATGCTCCCGGTGCCAACGACTGGATGAAGGCACGTATCGCCGATTACCAGAAGCTGCACCCGGGCGTCACGATCAACTTCGTTGAGCAGACGACGGACACCCTTATCGGTTCGTTCGCAACGACTGCTCAAACCAAGAGTGGCCCAGACATCGCCACCCAGTGGGCGACGATTCCCGTCCTGTCGCAAGCATGGGCCGGTGCTATCGCACCGATCTCTGACTATGTTGATAAGGCAGAGATGGCCAACTGGATCGGTACCCAGGAAAACACCGATAAGGGCAAGGTCTGGGGCGCACCCCTTTACGTCATCGGTATTCCGTTGGCCTACAACAAGGATCTGTTTGCAAAGGCTGGCTTGACGGCCGGTCCGACCACCTTCGATGAGCTTCTGAGTGACTGTAAGGCGCTCAAAGCCAAGGGCATCTCGCCGATTGGTATGGGCAACAAAGACGGCTACTTTGGAGCCTGGTTCTTCTCCAACTTCGGCAAGCAGAATCTCGATGACGTCAGCGAGTTGAAGAGTGCCATCGTCGGCACCAACAACATCGCGGATCCCAAGTACACCGGCTACCTGCAGGCGATGTACGACATGAAGCAGGCCGGTTGCCTGAACGATGACATCGGCTCGGTCACTCTCGACCAGGGCATGTCCAAGTTCAAGCAGGGTGAAGCTGCAATGGCATGGGGTACTGATGGTCTGGTCACCTCGTGGTCAAAGGCGCTTGGCGCGGACAAGCTCGGTGTGGTTATGACGCCGAAGTGGGGCACCGGCAAGCTCGCCGATGTGTACAACACCACGCAGTCATCGACCGCGTTTATCACCTCGTGGTCACAGCACCCGAAGGCGGCAGCTCAGTTCCTTGCCTGGTTGCACACGCCGGAGAACTTGGCTAGTTGGTATGCGACGACGGGAATCTTCCCTGCCGATACCCGCTTCGATCAGTCAGCAATTCAGACCGATCTGGCTAAGGACCTGTGGAAGTTCGACTCGTCACCCGGTGCTGTCTGGCTCGAGAACTACCTCCCACCGTCAGTTGACGGTGATGGTGACCTTGCTGCCGGTCAGGTCATCACCAGTGGTGGCTCAGTAGCCGACGCTGTCTCGACCTTCCAGAAGGCAACCGAGAAGTGGCGTGCGACGAATACCGATGAAGTGAAGAACTACACCGCGTGGGCCGCTAACTAGTGAGCGATCCAGCACTCTCTGTCTCGTCAGCGGTCGTGCCTTCGGGTGCGACCGCTGACGGGCGAGGTATGCCCGCGCGTAAGTCACGTCGAAGTACGTGGCCATACCTTTTTGTTTTGCCCGCGGTGATTGCCATCGGTTTTGGTTTTATCTTCCCGCTGGTCACCGTGATTCGTAACAGTTTCTACTCGGGCACCTTCTACAAACTTACCTTCGTTGGTTTCGACAACTACAAGTTCATGTTTCAAGATGATGTGTTCCTGACATCGCTGAAGAACAACCTGAAGTTGCTGCTGACAGTCCCGTTTATGACGGTTGTCGCGCTCATTGTCGCTGTGATCCTCAACGATGGGATCCGTGGTTGGCGGGCATACCGCTCGTCGATCTTTCTCCCGTACATCTTGCCAGCGGTCGGTATCGGCTTGGCCTTCAGCGTGTTCTTGCAATATAACGGTGGCCTGAACGCGATTCTTCGGGCCGTGGGGTTGGACTCGTTGGCTGTCGATTGGCTGGGCTCGCCCACGTGGGCGATCTGGTCCGTGGGTGCCGTCGTGGTCTGGCAGCAGCTGGGATTCGGCGTTGTGGTGTTTCTTGCAGCGCTGTTGTCTCTGCCGCCTGAAGTGACTGAAGCGGCGCGCATCGATGGTGTCTCTTGGACGCAGTTACAAACGCGTATTCACATCCCGCAAATTCGAACCGCCATCGAGTTTTTTGTTGTGACTGAGGCCATCACGGTCTTGTCGTGGGTGTTTACGTACGTCTACGTCTTGACGCTCGGCGGGCCGGGTAATGCGTCATCTGTGATGGAGTTCTATATCTGGAAGAACGGATTCGCCCAAGGCTCCGTCGGCTTGGCGAACTCAGCCGCTGTCATTGTCATGCTTCTAGCAAGTGTGCTGATCTTCGCTTATCTGCGTCTGCGTAGTCGCCCAGATGCACAGGCGCGTGGGCTATGAAGATTTCTGGATTGGCATCTATCCCGCGGCACGTCCTCCTGGCGATTCTGACGGTGATCGCACTCGCACCGCTCATCTTCATGGTGCTGACAAGTGTGAAAAGCCCGGATGAGTACTCGGTTAACCCGGCCGGGCTCCCGAAGTCGATCACCTTCGAGAACTACACCCACGCTCTGATCGACCTGCCGACGCTGCGCTGGGCTATGAATAGCCTCATCGTGACGGTTGTGGCCGTGATCATCTCCACTGTTGTGGGTGCCATGGCGGCGTATGCGATCAGCTTCGGCAATTTCCGTGGCCGCACCACTCTGCTATCGGGAAGTATCGCGGCCATCATGGTGCCGCCGGTTGTGCTTGTTGTGCCGATGTTCGTGACGATGGTGAATCTCAAGCTCATCAACACGTTGGGCTCTGTGATCGTGTTCTATTCATGCCTGCTGGTGCCGTTTTGTATCTTCTTCCTCTACAACTTCTTCCGTACGGTTCCGGCCGAGCTCGTCGAAGCGGCTGTCGTTGATGGTGCCGGACCTATCCGAACTCTGTTCTCTGTCGTTGTTCCTCTTGCAAAGCCGGCACTGGTAACGGTGGCCGTCGTGAATGCGATTTGGGCTTGGAATGAACTGCTGATCGCGTTGGTGTTCTTGCAAGATGAGAAGAGTCGCACGTTGATGGCTGGAATGACTCTGCTGCAGGGCCGTTACGTCACCAATCAACCTTTGGTTTTGGCCGTGGCAACCCTGTCGATCTTGCCGGTGGCTCTGTTCTATCTTCTTTCGCAGCGCGCATTCGTTCGTGGCCTGACGGCGGGGATTGGTAAATGATCGAGCTTCTTGCTTTCGGCGAAGTGAATCCGGACATCGTCGTCACGGGCGTACGCGATTTGGCCTTTGGTCAGACCGAAGACATCATCGGGATGACAACGACGACCATTGGTTCATCAGTGGCCATCATGTGTGCTGGTGCTGCTCGACTCGGGGTCAAGGTGGGTCTTGTCGGTTGTATCGGTAACGACGGCTTCGGCGACTACATGCTAGAGCGGCTCGCCCAGCGGGGTGTTGATACCAGTTTTGTCCGCACCGTTCCGGGCGGTCGCACTGGCTCTTCAGTGATTCTCGTACGGGCGCAGGATCCCACGGATCGCCATATCCTCACGGACTTTGGTGTTATGGGTGATCTTCTTGCTTCGGACATCAAACTTGATGAGGCGCCTGGGCTTCGGCATCTGCATATCGGATCCTGGTTCCTGCAGACTGGTGCGGTTCACGAGTTGGCTCCCGTGCTAGCGCTGGCCCGATCACGTGGGCTCACCACGTCTGTCGACCCCAATGATGATCCGGCACGTGAATGGGATTCGTATTTGCCGGCTGCTTTGGAACATGTGGACGTACTGTTCTGCAACGAACCAGAGGCACGTGGATTGGCTCAAGTACATGATCGGTTCGGTGCGGCGGCAGCCCTGCACGCCCGGATGCCCTCTGGTGCTGTTGTCGTGATGAAGTGCGGTGCTGAAGGTGCGTATGTGTGGACGCAAGACGAGCTACTTCACGTGGCCGCACCCAAGGTCGACGTCATTGACACGGTGGGCGCTGGTGACAGCCTGACGGCCGGTTTCTTGGCGGCTCGATTGGTGGGGGAGTCCTTCGCAGATGCGCTCGCGCTCGGCGTGGCGTCCGGAAGTTTGTCCACGCAAGCCAGTGGCGGAGTCAACGCTCAACCTGAACGAGCGGTGGCGCAGGCCTTGGCCGATACTCTCGTAAGAACTTCGTCCCCCCATTGATTACGTCCGCACTGAGCATGACTTCGTTTCGACCGACCCACTCGCCAGGAGGATCAACATCATGACCGCACAGCGTCCAGCTTTAGGTGGAGAAACCTGGGATGAGATCGTCACGCAACCTGAGTGTTGGCAGCGTGCTATGGACCAAGCCGATGGTGACTTACCGGGCTATCCGGCTGATGGCGAGCGGGTTCTCATCATGGGATGCGGCACCTCGTACTACGCGGCGATCGCTTGGGCTTGGTTGCGTGAGCAGGCCGGTCACGGAGTTACCGACGCGCTCGTCGCAAGTGAGTTCACCCATCTCACTCGCGATTACGATCGAGTGATTGCGATCAGTCGATCTGGAACCTCCGTCGACGTCGTTGAAGCTCTTGAGCGACTCGATCCTGCTGTTCGATTGACGGCAGTTCTCGGGGATCTGGACACACCGATTGGTGCGCGGGCCAACGACATTATTGATCTTTCCTACGCAGATGAGACCAGCGTTGTGCAGACACGATTCCCCACGACGCTGTTGGCGTTGGTGCGGGCACGGCATGGCGAGTCAGCGGAAGGTCGTGCCGCCTTGATCGCTGCCGGCCGAGCCTCCGTTGAGGCTGGTGCGGACGAGGAAATGCCACGTCAACTGGTCGTCCTTGGTAGCGGGTATGCCGCCGCCCTGGCGCAGGAGGCCGCACTGAAATGTCGTGAGTCTGCGGGTATGTGGGCTGAGGCGTATGCGATGGGTGAGTATCGGCACGGACCGATCAGTGTTGCAGGGCCAGGAACACTCGTGTGGGGCATCACGCCGATCCCACAGATCGTTGTGGATGCTGTTGAGCAGACCGGAGCCAAGGTTCGTCAGCCAGTTGGTGAGCCGCTGGCTGAACTGGTAACTCTGCAATTCCATGGTGTTGCATGGGCGTCTTCAGTTGGTCGTGATTCGAATCTGCCGATGCACCTTAGCCGTTCAGTTGTAACGATCTAGTTCGCGATCGCAGGGAGGTTGCTATGTCGATCCAGACACTCCAATTCGGTGTCGATGCCGAGAGCTACCGCGAAAACGGGTTTCTTGTGATCCCCGGCGTTCTGGATGAAGCGACACTCGCTCAGGCACGGGTGGAATCTGATCGTCTTATGGAACTCTGCGGATCTGATCCCGAGTTCTATGGGCCGCGCATTGAGTGGGAGGTCGACCATCTCGCGCCAGAAGAGCGTGCCGGTATGGATCGGGTGATCCGAAAGCTTGAGCCGATCTCAGATCTGAGCACGTTCTTCGCTGAGCTAGCTTTGGAGCCTCGCCTAGGTGATCCTGCGCGCTCAGTCTTCGACGATGACGTGCACGTCTTCGAAGATAAACTCAACCTGAAACTGCCAGGCGGTTCGCCATATCCGTGGCATCAGGACTGGTCGTGCTGTTGGCGCGCACATACCGATGAGCTCGCCACCTGCTTCATCTACCTCGACGATGCTGATGAAGTGAATGGCTGTCTGAGTGTTGTGCCACGAAGTCATGCGGATAAGACGGCGTATCCGTTCAAGGTGGGCAGTCATTTCGAGATCGACTCGACCTCGTTCGATGTTGACGCAGCGGTCGCGTTGCCGTTGAAGGCCGGAGACATGATCATGTTTGATTCGTGGCTCTTGCATTACTCCGATCTCAACCGGAGCAACGCTGCACGCCGGGCAATCATCTACACCTACAACCCCGCGCGGCTGGGCAAGATTAACGAGAACCGGTTTTTCCCAACGCGCTAAGTGGCGAACTGTGTCAGTGTTCTGCGGTGACCTCCGATCCGACACCGGAATTCCAAGCGGTGAAGTCCGCCCGGTTCGTGTTTGCCCGCAACGTGTCATTCGGCTGGACGGCCGCGGGGATGATCCTTGGGGCGTTCGTCATGCCCATTGTGATCGCGGCGACGGCGCCGAATACAACACAACCGAGCCGCGGGTTGGACATGTTCTACACAATCCTGGCGTTTCCGTTGGTGTGCATTCTCTCAATCGCGGGGCTCTGGGGGGCGTACCGGCTGCTACTTTCGTGGGGCCCAGATGCTGCGAGCGGCGTTCGGGTGCTGCAGTGGATTGCTGCGCTCGCGCCGGCTGTCTATCTCTTGTGGCGCATGTCATCTGGATAGTGCCAACCTCGGGATGCCGATTGTGGCGAAGTAGGGGAACGTGTATATGGGCGCACGCGCGTCACACCCGAACGACATGCACGATCCATTAACAGGAGCTCCCCGATGACGTCGAAAGCAACGGTTGTGTACGACGACGACTGTTCGATCTGTACTGGCTTCGCGACCGCCATGGCGCCCATCACCAGGGATGTCGAGTGGCGTGGTTCGCGCCATGCTGGGGATCTGCCCAATGGAGTCTCTCGCGAACTTGTAGAAGAGAGCATCCTGTTCATCGATGATGCGGGGATTCACAGTCACGTCGAGGCACTTCAGCTCATCGCTCGTCAGGCGGGACCGCTTGGATCTGTGGCTGCGTCCGGTATCGACATTCTTCACGCTGTACCGGGTGGGGAGAGCGTCACGTCGTGGGCCTACGACACCTTCAGTTCGAACCGGCACAAGGTGAGTGCACTGTTGGTGAAGATGGGCGTACTTGACGACGCCTGCGCAGTGCCCGGCGCGGCGCAGATCTAGCCGGCATTCATTGGTAG
>CANGPO010000109.1 GCA_947455705.1 Actinomycetota bacterium
AAAGTCCAGTAAGTAACAGCTGATCGTTAACGCAATGCTGAGGAGCGGATATGAGAATCGTCATCATTGGTGGGGTTGCTGGGGGCATGTCCACGGCGGCTCGAATTCGCCGTCTCGATGAGTCGGCCGAAATCATTGTTCTCGAGCGGGGTGAATACGTCTCCTTCGCCAATTGCGGTCTGCCGTATCACGTCGGCGATGAGATCACCGATCGTTCCGATCTTGTACTCCACACCCCGGGGTCACTGCGCGACTCGTTAAACCTTGATGTGCGCGTGCTTAACGAGGTCGTGTCCGTAAATGCTGCGGGCCAAGAGGTCATCGTGCGTGATGTGCTGACTGGTGTCGAAAGCAAAATTAGCTATGACGCGCTCGTGTTGGCTACGGGTGCAGAGCCCATCGTTCCCAACATCGTGGGTGTCGAGTTGCCACAGGTACGCACACTTCGCACCGTTCCGGATGCTGAACGCTTGCGGGGATTTATTGATCGCGGGGCCACACGTGCGGTTGTTGTGGGCGCAGGATTCATCGGTATCGAGGTTGTTGAGGCATTCGTTAACCGTGGACTAGATGTAACTCTCGTGGAATTGGCCGCCCAGGTGCTGCCGGCTCTAGACGCGGACATGGCGACCATGGTTGAGGATGAACTGCGTCGCCACGGGGTGCATGTGAATACCGGTGTCGCGGTCACGGCTATTGAGCCGACAGGACGGGGATCTGAGGTCTCCGTGCTCCTGACCGACGATCGTCGTGTTTTGGCTGACGTCGTACTTCTGGGTGTAGGCGTTCGGCCTGCGAGTTCTTTGGCAGTTGATGCTGGCCTGAAGATCTCAGAACGGGGAGCGATCATCGTTGACCAGACGCAGCGAACATCTGATCGGCACATCTGGGCCGTCGGCGATGCAACTCAGGTCGTTGACGCGATTACAGGCTTGCCATCTGTTGTTCCTCTCGCTGGCCCTGCCAACCGGCAGGGACGCATGGCGGCCAATGCAATCTGCGGGCGCCCATCGGCGTCGAAGCCTGTGATGGGTACGGCGATCGTCCGCGTCTTTGATCTCACTGCCGCCGTCACTGGGCTCACGTCGAGAGGTTTAGATCGGGCCGGAATCACTCACCACGTGGTGCATTTGCATCCCAACGACCATGCTGGTTACTACCCAGGTGCTGAGGCGCTGCACCTCGCGGTGATGTTCGGCACGGATGGTCGTTTGCTGGGCGCTCAAGCCGTGGGTGCCTCTGGTGTCGATAAGCGCATCGACGTTCTCGCTACCGCGATCCGGGCACAGATGACTATGTCTGATGTTGCCGAACTAGAACTCGCGTATGCACCGCCGTTTGGAAGTGCTAAAGATCCCGTCAACATGGCCGGTTTCATCGCTGAAAACGTGCTCGATGGCACGACCACACAGTGGCACGGTCAGGATATTGGCTCTTACGATGCGGCTACGCATCTATTAGTCGATGTTCGAAGTGCCAAAGAGTTCTGTACCGGACATTTACCGGCTGCGATCAACATCCCGCACACAGAGTTGCGAGAACGGCTATCCGAACTGGTCACACAAGCCAATGGGCGGCAGGTCTGGGTGTACTGCGCATCTGGGTTCCGTTCGTACCTCGCCCATCGGGTTCTGGCCGGACACGGTATTGATTCGGCGACACTCGACGGCGGTCTGCAGACGCTTCGCGCTGTGGCGCCACAACTGCTGCTTGAGGGTTGCGCACCCTCATTGCAACTAGTCTCATGACGATCACCGCTGACGCGCCGGACCAAAGGGAGAACTTCATGCGAATGGACGATCAATCGGCGCACGAGGTTGCGACCCGGTTACGGCGAGCACGCGGGCAGCTCGATGGCGTTTTGGCGATGATAGAGGCAGGTCGCGATTGCGAAGACATCGTTACTCAACTGAGTGCTGCGTCTAAGGCTGTGGATCGCGCAGCTTTCACCATCGTGTCATGTGGCTTAACCCAGTGCATTCAGGCCGAAGCTGCAGGGGAAGCACCGCCTATTGATCGCGCCCGTCTCGAAAAGCTCTTCTTATCTTTGGCCTAGTTGCTACCTCCGTGCGATAGCGTTTTGCTATGGATTTGGATGAGGAATTCGGCACTGAGCGCGAGATGCTCGAGGCAGGGCTCGACCATGGCCGCGAGATAGCGATAGCGAAGGTCCGGGGTCTGTCGTGGGAGGACGCGACGCGCCGGCTAGGCCCGTCGGCAACGAGTGCTGCCGGCGTTATTCGTCACCTAACCGATGTTGAACGTTTTTGGTTCCGTCTCCAGATGGCTGGCGAGGATGGGGTGCCATTTCGCTGGAGCGATGACGAAGAGGACCTCGAATTCAACTTCACGGAAGACGACAATCTTGAGGCCGTTGTTGCGGATTACGAAGCGGCCTGCGCCGAAAGTCGTTTTATCGCAGCCAAATTCGACCTGACGGATCAAGCCGTTCGACCTGATCGTCACGGTACGCGGTCGAGCCTGCGCTGGATGTTCCTGCACATGATCGAGGAGACCTCTAGGCATAACGGCCATCTCGATATCTACCGAGAACTGCTCGACGGCAAGATCGGTTACATGTAGGTAAAGAACACTCTGTGCCCGAGATGTTTTGCTGCGCCAACTTACTTTCGACGTGATGCGGCGTACTCGTCGTGAAGTGCACACAACTGTTCAATGCTCACGGCGCCTGCATACTTCGCGATCACCTCGACTGGTAGATCGTCCAACTTTCGAAATCGTACGCACCCCTTGCCCATATCGAGTCGTTTACCAGTGGCTTTGTATTCCTCGATGAAGTTCTCGCGGCCGCGGCCGTCACCTTGCAGACAGCCCATGTAGATGGCCATGTGGTTCTTCTGGCTCGCCACGGCCGTGTGCATGATGGGCTGGCCGTTGTACGTCTTGGGGTAGACCGACAGCGGAACTTCAAACGCGATCATTCCCCAGTTGATGTTTTCCTCTAGGCCTTTGGGCAGCTTTTTGCGCAGTGCTTTAAGCACAACAGTGAGGGCCTCTGCCCGATCGTCGGGCAGCTCGGCGAGATACTCATCAACTGTCGTTGCCTCAGAACGCATGTGCCGATGCTACTCATGTCGTAACTCGCAATGCGCGTTGATCAGCTGCCTCGAGAGCGCCGCGGGATCTTCGTCAGTAGGGTCATGGGATGAGTGAGATTGCGCGTATCTGCTGGTGGTT
Organism: Actinomycetota bacterium; assembly: GCA_947455705.1. Lineage (GTDB taxonomy): Bacteria > Actinomycetota > Actinomycetes > S36-B12 > CAIYMF01 > Longivirga. The sequence goes on from CANGPO010000109.1 coordinate 3,199, forward strand.
GAGCGAGGCGATGTCGCATCCGGAGTTCGCAGGTGAGCCCGCGCCAACGCTCCAGCGCGATACGACGGCGGATGTCGCGATCGTTGGTGGCGGCTACACAGGTTTGTGGACGGCGTGGCATCTCAAGCAACAGGATCCCGGAATCGACGTTGTTGTTTTAGAACAAAGTGAATGCGGCTTTGGCGCATCAGGACGTAACGGCGGCTTCATTAGTGGATACACCGATCAGGCAGGGCATCTCGCCGACGTCTATGGGCTCGAAGGTGCACGGGCGATCATCGCGGCGGGGGATGCCGCGGTTGCGGGGATCGCGCAATGGTGCGACGTGCAGGGAGTCGATGCATGGCTTCGTCTGGATGGATCCATGGCCGTGGCTTCATCACCCGCCCAGCTCGGCCTCATCGACGAGCAGTTAGCTGCCGCGGCCATGGCCGGAATCTCGGATCGTTTCACGCCACTCGGTCGTGATCAGGTGCGTGCCCGTTGCGATTCGGTCGCATTCCACGGCGGCTATGTACACGATGATGGCGGAACCGTGCATCCTGGTCGGCTTGTGAGAGCGCTTCGACGGGCCTGCATCGATGCCGGGGTACGGATCTATGAGAACACCGCGGTCACACCTGCGAATCCTGATGGGCGGGCTGAGATTCACACCCCGTCCGGAGTTGTTCGTGCCGGCTCCGTCGTGCTTGGAGCTAACGCCTGGATGGCATCGTGGCCGATCTTTAAGCGACGCCTCGTCGTGCGTGGCACGTACATTGCCATCACGGCACCCGCACCTGAACTTTTGGAACAGATCCACTGGACTAACGGCATGGGGATCTGCGACGTGCGCTCGTCACTGCGCTATCTGCGTACGACGCCGGACGGACGTATCGCTCTTGGCGTCGGGGGACAGCGGGGCAGTTTCGATGGACGCGTCGACGCCCGCTTCGATCAGGACGACGTCGGCACCCGCAATGCGGTGAGCGCGATTCGTAAGTTCTTCCCGACGTTTCGCGACGTACCGATCGAGGCGAGTTGGGGTGGCCCGGTTGATCTGCCGTCAACACATGAGCCGTTCATTGGCAGTTTGCCCGGTGGCCGCGTCCATTACGCAGTGGGTTACACCGGACACGGAGTCGCGCCGACGTACTTGATGGGTGAGATCCTTGCCGCACGGGTGCTCGGTCAAGACACCGCTCATACGTCACTGCCGTTCGTCGATTACTCGCCGCGTCCGTGGCCCATTCAGCCGTTCCGCGGCGTCGGCGCCTCACTTGTTAATGCAGCAGTTGTAAAGCGTGACGATGCACTCGATGAAGGTGAACCAGTCGGTGCACTAACGAAATTCACAACTGGCCTGCCGGCACGTCTCGGTTACTACATCGGCTAACTCAGTGGCTTGGACGGTAGGCCGCGTATGTGCGCTGGATTGCGATGTGGTCAGCGATGTATTTCGCGTCGTGCCACGTACCCCAGATGAAACTAGAGCCGCGGCGGGAAAGCCATGGTAGGCCGAGGAAATAGACGCCTGGCTCTGAGGAGACTCCACGTCGATGTTGTGGACGTGCGTTCTCGTCGAAGGCGTCGACATCGAGCCAGCGATAGTCAGAGGTGAATCCGGTGGCCCAGATGATTGAGGTGACGCCGGCTGCGTCGAGATCGAGTTCTACGAGCGGATCGGTAATGCTGGACGGGAGTGGTGCGAGTTCGTGGGCTTCCAACTCCAGGGGTAAGTCCAGCCCATTGCGCTCGACGTGAGCGTCGGCCTGACGCAGCACGGCGAGATAATTCGTATCACCAGCGACGATGTTTTTCTCAAGATCTGCGGCGAAGTGCATAGTGCCGTCCGTGTACGAGGTTGTGTGGCCGACCAGAGTCATGCCTGCCGCGGCGAGGTTACGGAAGTCGATCGTATGGCCGCCATCGGCACCGCTCACTGCGATCGTCACGTGCTTGGCACCCTGTGGCGGAGTCTGCAGATCCCACAACCCGAGGACGCCAAGCCACCACACGAAGTCACGTTCGCGGTAACGACGCGGCGGACGATCATGTTCGCCAACGGACAGATACACCTGACGTCCGGATGCCAGAAGCTCGTTGGCGATCTGGACCCCGGATGCACCAGCGCCAATGACGAGTACCGCACCGGCCGGCAATTGGCCAGGGTTCTTGTATGAGCTCGAGTGCAGCTGAGTCACAGGTGCGTCGGAGGGAACGATCGAGGGGATGACGGGGTGCTGGAATGCTCCCGTTGCTGCCACAACGTAGCGGGCTGCGATGACACCGTCTGACGTCTCAACTCTAAAGCCCGGACCCTCGGAGTTGCGTCGCACGGAGGTAACGTCTACGCCACAGCGAATTGGTGCGTTGTATCTCTCGGCGTACTGGACGAAATACTGCGCGACCTGTTCCTTTGGTGCGAATTCGTCAGGCCCCAGACCGGGAAACTCCAAGTTTGGGAAACGGTCGTGCCATACCGGGCCGTTGGTGACGAGTGAATCCCAACGCTCTGAACGCCATCTCTCGGCGATGCGTCCTCGCTCGAGCACAAGATGGGGGATACCAAGGTCAGTGAGGTGCTCGCTCATCGCCACGCCAGCCTGGCCAGCCCCGACGACCAGTACCTCAACAGATTCGGTTACCGCTTCGTCTCCAGTCACGGCGTCAGCCTAGTCAGGGAGTTTGGATCAGTCAGAACGGGTGTTACTTTCGGTCAAGTCCGCCTCGGACGTGGGCTCACTATGTCGGGTCGATGCCCGCACCGTTATGCCGCCGAGTAGTCGCGCGGTGGCGTCGGAAATCTCATTGACGGCGGTCTCAAACGCCTCCTGATTCACACCGGACGGGGCACGCATCCCCGCCACCTTGCGCACGTACTGCAACGCTGCGGCGCGGATGTGATCGTCGGTGACGTCATCAAGGTACGGCGGACGCAGGGTCTGGATGCTTCGGCACATGTAACAACGATAGGTCTCGCGCCGGCAATTACGGCACAAGTTAGACGTGGCTGAAGGCAACCTTCACACCGAACCCGATGAGCACGCCGCCGGTGATGCGATCGGTCCAGATCTGGACGGCAGGGCGCTGCAATTGGGTGCGCATAACCGCCGAACCCAGGATCAGCAGACTGAACCACAGCAGGCTTTCCAGTACGTGGACTGAGGCGAGCACCAAGCCGCTGATGGCGCCGGGAGTGTCATGGGGGAGGAACTGCGGAAGCACAGCTACGTAGAACACGCCGATCTTCGGGTTCAGAAGATTGGTCAGCAGACCGCGCCTGAAGTGTTCTCGCATTGTGGTCTCGCCGCCGACGATGTCAGCGCTGGCCGCCTGCGACTGCCCCCGACGACGCTTCCAGATGAACGTGGCGCCCAGGTAGACCATGTATGCGGCACCTGCGTAGCGCAGAATGTCGTACGCACGTTGTGAGGCGGTTAGGAGTGCAGAGACGCCGACGGCTGCGGCCACACCCCACACCAGTAGGCCAACGCAGATACCCGCCCCAGTCGCGTAACCGGCACGAGTGCCACCCGTTACCGCGGCGCGAAGAACGAGCGCTGTGTCCAGACCCGGAGTGATGGTCATGAGCCCAGCGACGATGGCGAAGCCGATGACTGCGGTGAGCATGCGGTGACGATATCTGAGACAGCGCTTATGGATGAGAAGGTTTGCGATAGACCGAGATGTGGCTCTTGCTCTCAGAAGTGAACGGTGACTTGTCCCAGTCGGCATAGCGATGTTCGAGCTCCAGGCCGGCCAACTGGGCCATCAGGTCAAGCTCGGCAGGCCACACGTAACGGAAATGACCGACCTCGTATCTAACACTGCCGTCAACGCTCCGGGTGTAGTGATGTGAGGAGCATTCCTGCGTCACGACGTCATAGGTGTCGAAGCCAAGGTGGCCATCACTTACGTCGAATGGCACCGTATTTTGACCCGGTGGCATTGAGCGCAGAGGTGGAACCCACAGTTCGATGACGAATCGTCCCCCGGGGGTCAGATGGTGTGCGGCATTTCGGAAACACTGCACCTGCTCGCCCTGGGTGCGTAGATTCGAGATCGTGTTGAACACGAGATAGACGAGGGAGAATTCACCGGGAACGACGCTGGTGGACATATCTCCTTGGATCACGGGGATCTCGTCCGCGGTTACTTTGGTGCGAAGAACGTT
>CANGPO010000110.1 GCA_947455705.1 Actinomycetota bacterium
AGGATCGGATTTGCTGCGCCGTCCGTGCTCAGGCTGGGGAGTACTGCGTCGTGGATAGCGCGGGTAAGGTCGAGGCCGACGTAATCAGCGGTCTCGATCGGGCCCATCTGTGCCAGTCGAAGGCCAATGGTGTTGCGGCACACGAGATCAACGGTTTCCGCATCGCAAACGCCGTCGGCGACAAGTGCGATGGCTTCGCGCCACAGTGCATGCTGTAGTCGGTTGCCAACGAAGCCGGCGACATCCTTCTCTACCCGTACGGGCAACTTTCCGAAGTTCTCAAGTAGGGAAAATGTTCGATCCATCGTTTCGTTGGATGTCCGCTCTCCGCGGATCACTTCGACGATCGGAATGAGATCCGGCGGATTCCACCAGTGTGTTCCGACGACGCGCTCCGGGTTCGTTGCGCGTGCTGCAACCTGAGTGATCGGAAGGACTGAGGTGTTACTGGCAAGGATCGCGGTTGTCGAGTATGTACTGAGCTCCTCGAAAAGCGTCTGCTTGATAGCGAGATCTTCGACGATCGCCTCGGTTACGAAGTCAGAGTTCGCGACCGCATCGCGAAGATCCGCGCCAGATCTCACCACTCCCGCGCCAGAACTCTTCGAGGCCATGAGATTTGCGGTGTCGACCGCATCGTTGAGTACATCGTCATTCGCGTCGTAGAGCACGACGTCAAGGCCACCGCTTGCAAGTACTCCCGCGATTCGGCGCCCCATCAGGCCCGCCCCGATAACTCCGGCGCGGTTGATACCTAGTGATCGAGCGTGATCTAGCACGCTGTGTATCCGCCATCGAGGTAGAGAACCTGGCCGGTGAGGAAGGATGACGCATCGCTCAGCAGATAGATGAGTGCACCAATGAAGTCGTCAGGCTCGGCCAGCCGCTTGAGCGGGATGCGGCTCAGCATCGCTTCGCGAGTTGTGCGACCCTTCTCATCGTCGGCATACATCCACGCTGTGAGTTCTGACCGGAAAACGGTTGGCGCAATTGCATTGACGCGAATCTGTGCACCGCCCCATTCGGCGGCCAAGGTCTTAGCGAGCAGATCCACGGCGGCCTTAGAAGGGCAGTAGGCGCTGTAGCCAGCAGGGTGGCCAAGCTTTCCGCGTGTCGATGAAACGAGGATTACGCTTCCCCCACGATCCTGCTCGAGCATCACGCGACCGGCGGCCTGCGCCATCAACCAAGAGCCGCGGACATTCGCATCCATGACAGCGTCAAAGTCCTCGACGGGCATGTCCTTGATCAGACCAACTTTGTTCATACCAGAAGCGACGAGAACTCCGTCGATGCCACCAAATGCTTCGACGGCCGTAGCCGCGATTGCGGCCGCGTCGTCCGGCGTCTGTGGCCGGCGCACGATCGTGACTGCGTTGTCTCCACCGATACCGGCGTGCACCTGCGTCAAGGCTGACTCGTTGCCGGCTGCCATCGTCACGTTGGCGCCGGCCGCGGCCAGCGCGATAGCCGCCACGCTACCCATCGCGCCGGTGGCTCCGGTCACCACGATGGATTTACCCGCAACGGAAAAGCGAGCGAGCGGATCTGTTGATGACGACTCCATAGCGGGCACCTCTCCATAATCTGTTATTTCATCCTACTAGGTAGGAGATTCATCCCGCTAGATGGGACAGATAATGATTTTAGCCGTCCGAGCGAAGAGCGAAGTCCATGGCGCAGACGAGTTGACCGTCCAGGTCGGGGGTGAAGCTGCGAATCAGCGAACCCTTGACGCCGAACACAGTGTCGGAATCGAGATAGTCGCTCTCCGCATCGAAGACATGGGTGGTGGTTCCGATGAAACCAGGTGCAGAAACCTTGACGTGTAGATGGGCAGCGCGAAACGGATGGCGCCCAGTTGCCTTGAGAAGCTGCCCGACCGGACCGTCGTCTGGAATCGAGTATGGCTGCGGTCGGACTGTCCGGAACTCGTACGACCCGTCAGCCTGGGTGCGGTAGATGCCACGCAGATTCGTGGCCGGCTGTACGTCCGGCTGCTGCACTGCGTAGAAACCGTTGGCGGAGTTCTGCCAGACATCGAGAACCGCGTCCGCGATGGGTTGACCATCGACATCAGTGACGATGCCCCGAACGATCGTCTGCTCACCACCGTCATCAAACTCAACCATCGAGGCGCCGAACGAACGTTCTGGGGAATTCGGAACGTAGAACGGCCCAAGGATGGTGGGCTCGGTTGCGCCGGGTTCGTCGCCAGCGTGGTTGATCAAATCGACGAGGGAAGACAGCCCAAGCGTGTCGGACAGCAGAATGAATTCCTGACGTACGTCATCACACTTCTGCCCGGTGGCGGTCAAGAATTGGATTCCCTGCATCCACTCCTCGTCCGTAAGTGCGACCTCGACGGCAAAGGCGTGCAGATGACGCACGAGTGATTGCATCACGACGCGCAGACGTGGGTTGGTGGTGCCTTCGAGCCGCTCTACTACTTCTGCGGTCAACTGATCTGCGGACATGGGTTCCATGGAAATCGCTCCTAAGCAGTGGTGTCGGCGCTGGCGTTGGCGACAGGCGTGGTTGATGCCTGATTCGACATGAGGCGATATCCCGTGGGGAACAGGCTGATCCGGCCTCGGCCCGAAATGAGACCCCACAACCCTTGGGGCAGAAAGAGCACCATGATGATCGCCACGATGCCCAGGATGACCAAGTACCAAGCACCGAGGTCGACGAGGAAGTGCTCCAGAGCGAAGTACACGATGGCGCCCAATATCGGCCCTTCAATGGTGCCAATCCCGCCAATAACAACGATGAAGAGCATGGTTGCGGTCAGTTGCACGGAAAAGACGCTGTCGGGCTGAACGCGCAGAGTGTTCTCCGCGAGCAATGCTCCGGCTAATCCGCAGCCCATGGCCGCAGCAACCCAAATGATGCGTTTGCTGCGGGTGACGTTGACGCCGAGGGTGGCCGCAGCAGTGGGATCATCGCGCAGTGCAGTGAATCCGGTACCGAGTCGTGAACGCATCAGCAGATATGTGACGGCAACTGCGATCACGACGGAGGCAAGCCCCATCCAGTAAACCGTCGCAATACGCAGAGCTGGCTTGTAGCCGCTGAACGCGGTGAGGGAGATTCCGGATCCTGCCCCAAGGGTTTGAATCTGCGTAGTGACAAGTTTGATGACCTCGGCGATTACCCAGGTTCCGATAGCGAAGTAACCGCCAGAAAGCCTGAACGCGAGGAATGAAACCAAATAGCCAATGACCCCAGCGATGACAAGGGCAACCGGTATGGCAGCGATGGGACCGACCCCCATCTGATCGGCCGCATAAACAACGCCGTAAGCCCCAACACCAATGAACGCCTGCTGACCAATCGACACCATGCCTGCATAGCCCGCGAGCAGGTTCCACATCGTTCCCATGATGATGTAGATGAAGAGTGTGACGAGGTTTTGCTGGTTGCCCTTGGTGAGGAAGGCGAATGGACCAATTGCCAGTGCGATGACTACGACGATCGACACCGCTAATGCGATGTACGACGCCATTGTTGAACGCCTGACCTTGACGGTGCTCGAGGCGCTAGTTACTGAAGCGCTTGTCATCCGTTCACCACCTTCGGGAAGAGTCCGGTAGGTCGGAAGGCGAGTACCAGCAGAAAGACAATGTGCCCCAGCAAGACTCCTGAGGACGGGAATGCTTGTGCGCCAACTACCTGCGCGACACCAAGGATGATCCCGCCCCACAACGTGCCCCACAGCGAACCGAGCCCGCCGATGATCACCGCTTCGAACGCGAAGATCAAGGTTACGTCGCCAAAGGTTGGATTGAACTGTGTGCGCACTCCGAGGAACACACCCGCGAGTCCAACCAGTCCGACCGCGATCGCTGTTGCCAGCGCGTAGATGTTTCGATGATCGATACCCATGAGTTGAGCAGCTTCACGATCGTCACTTGTGGCGCGCATCGCCCGACCAGTTGTTGTCTTGGCCAAGTACAACTGGAGGCCAGCAATAACTGCGACGCCAACGACGAAGGTCAGTAACGGAAAGACGCCGACGGCGATGTTTGGGGTGATCTGAATGCTGGCACCAGCAAGTGAGCCAACGTCGATGCTCTGATTGTCCGCGGTGAACAACTCAAGCATGAGGTTCTGCAGGATGACCGCTAGGCCGAAAGTAACCAAGATCGGTGCCAGCGCTTGACGGTTTAATGCAGTGTTCAGCAAGGTCCGTTGGAGAATCCATCCGGCCAAAGCCATGACGGGAACCACGATCAGAAGAGTTGCAAACGGCGGGATCCCCGTCTCGTTTACCAACACCATGCCCATGTACGCCGCGACAATCGCCAACGCACCGTGGGCGAGATTGACCAGGCGCATCACCCCGAACATCAGCGACAGGCCGGCCGCTAAGAGCGCGTAGAGGCCACCAAGGATTACGCCTTGGACGACTGCGTTTGCCCACTGCATCACGTCACCCCTAGATGCCGAAGAAGGCGGACGCTATGCGTTCGCGGCTGAGTTCGGACGGTTTACCTTCGAGGACCGTGCGTCCGTCAAGCAGACACTGGACTCGGTCTGAAACTTTCATTGCTTGGTTCACGTCCTGCTCTACAACGAGGACGGTTGTCCCCTGTTCGACGATCGCTGGGAGAGCCGAATAGATCTGCTCAACAACAACAGGCGCGAGTCCGAGCGAAACTTCGTCCAGCAGAAGGATTTTCGGGTTACTCATCAGGGCGCGGGCGATAGCGGCTGCTTGCTGCTCACCACCGGAAGCGTTGGTACCCAGGCGACTCCTGCGGTCCGCGAGGAGCGGGAAGGTCTCATAGAGCGTTGCAAGATTCCAATAGCCTGGACGCTTGGAATGTGCACCGACGAGCAAGTTCTCTTCCAACGTAAGGCTAGGGAAAATGCGGCGTCCCTCGGGAGTGAGCGATATGCCGAGCGGAACTCGTCGATGTGGAGGTACATCGTTGATGCGCTCGCCGTTGAATCGGATCTCTCCCGTCGCGGGAGTACACAAGCCGGCGATTGATTTCAATAGTGTGCTCTTGCCGGCGCCGTTGGCACCGATGACTGCAAGTGTCTGACCTTCTTCAATCGAAAGTGAAAGCCCGAAGATTGCTTGAACGTCGCCGTAGAAGACGTCGATGTTTTCGACTTCAAGTAGCGCCATCACACATCCCCGTCCACATCGAACGTTTTACCGAGGTAGACCTCGATAACTTCCTGGCTTCTGAGCACTTCGTGTGGGTCACCAATTGCTAGAACACGGCCCTCGGCCATACACATCAGACGATCGACGACGGACACGAGCGCATGCACGATGTGTTCGATCCACACGACGGTTACGCCGGTCTCGCGCAGTTGATTAATCGTCTCGACCAGGGGCGGGATCTCGCGTTCGGTCAGTCCACCTGCAATCTCGTCAAGCAGGATGAGCTTTGGTTGCGTTGCTAGAGCGCGCGCCAATTCAAGTCTCTTGCGATCAAGTAGTCGCAACTGACCTGCGGGCTTTTCAGACAGATGGAGAAGTCCGCTCACTTCTAGGGCTTCATAGGCCCGCTCGTAGCCGGCCTGGCCGCGGACACCACCGGCGAAACTCGAACCAACATAGACGTTTTCGAAAACGGTCATGTCGGTGAATGGTCGCGGGATTTGAAAGGAGCGACCGATTCCGGCCTTGGCGCGATCAGCTGAAGCCATTTTCGTGATGTCACGGCCGTCGAAAATCATTGATCCTTGGTCGGCAGGAACGACACCGCCGATCAGATTGAGCAGGGTGCTCTTACCGGCGCCGTTGGGGCCAACGATTCCGAGTGCTTCACCTTGGATGACGTCAAAACTGATGTCGTTGGCAGTGACGACACTGCCAAACTTTTTGTGCAGACCACTCACCGACAACACAGGTGCCATGGTCATAAATCAACTCCGAATCATGATGATCTGGACCGGGCCGCTGTTGCGAGCGGCCCGGTCCAGATGCGTGTCAATCAGTAGCGCAGTACTACGTGCGAACTTACGGAAGTGCTTCTTCTTTGCCACCGAGTGGGATGTTGAGTCCCTCTGAGGTCGCGACTGCGTTGGAGGTGAGCACCAAGTCGTACTTGTGCGCGCCACCGTTGGTGAGCCTCCACTGACCGCCAGCAAGAGGAGTCTTGGCAACGTTCGGTGTTGGGCTTGTTGGGCCGGCAGTCGGGCTCCATGCAACCTTGCCAACAATGGTGTCCGTTGACAGCGTGCTTAGCGCCTTCACCAGGGCGGCCTTGTCGGTGGAACCGCTTGTGGTCAGAGCGTTTGCAGCAACCTCGAAGAGGGCCTCAACGTATCCGATCGGCTGCGTCCACTGCTTGCCGGTGGTCGACTCGTACTGGTCGCACAGTTCCTTCGGGGTGATGCCCGTCAGTGAACTCTTGGTTGGCCATGACGGGTGCCACCAGACCTCAGTTGAGAGGTTGTTGCCGAGGTCGCCGAGGGCGTCGACGCTGCTCGGGAAGAGCAGTGCCTTACCAACGCTGGCGATCTTGGGGTTGTAGCCCTGCTGCTTGGCTTGCTTCCAGAAGGTGGTGAAGTCAGGCGGGATCGGCACACCGGTGAGGATCTCGTCATTGTTCTCCTTGAACGACGAAATCTGCGCGCTGAAGTCCTGGGTACCGTTCGGGTACAGCGGTGGGAAGTTAATGGTGTAACCATTGGCGCCCACCATCGTTGGAAGGTTGCCACTCCAAGCCTGACCATCTGGGTCATTCGGGAAGAGACCGCCTACCTTCTTGTTGGTAGGCACCTGACCCCAGAAGTCCTGGAAGGTCGCCGCTACGTCTTCCAAGCCCCAGAAGAAGTGGTACGTCCACTGGAACGTGCTCTTGATTCCGTCCTTGCCGCGCAGGACGTATGGCTGCCAGGGGGCATTGTCCGTGATACACGGGGTGGCATTGGCTTCACATGCATCAGCGACGGGGTTGACGATGTCAGGTGTGCCAGCGGCCATAACGATGTCGACGCCGTCGTTGTTGATCAGGTCTGCAGCTGCCTGACCGGCCTTGGCCGAGTCACTTTCTGCATCCTTGACGATGATGTCAACGCCATATGACTTGCCGCCGATCGTGAGCGGGTTCTTGGAGAAGTAGTCCTTCATGTA
>CANGPO010000111.1 GCA_947455705.1 Actinomycetota bacterium
CGAGCACCTCAGCGATGCTCATGTGGAGTTCACCATGGCGTCAGGCAAGGTCGTCTACGACATCACGAAATAGCCGATCCACTCACGACCTACCACGTGCTGCGATCGTGACGACACGGTTGAACCGCACACGGGCGCGGTTCAACCGAGCATGAACGCCAGGCTGCTTTTTGCTATTCCGGTGTTCCACGCGTCACCGCTGAAGCTATAGGTGAGCCTGTATAGCACCGAACGGCGAGCAGACTTCATGACGGTGTTCACGTACCCATTGGCGTCGGTGTAAAGAGTGAATGGCTTGGTAGTGAGCCACTTGCCCGAGGCTTTATACGCAAGTGTTGCTTTGACCATGCGCGACTTGATCTTCGGGCTCAACAGAACGTGCTGACGCATGTCGCTCAGTTTCGCGTAGTGGACGATGCCGTTTACCACGCGAGTACCACGCGCCATCGCGATCGTCAGTGACGACGGGATGCGCACCCGCACACTGGCTGGTCGGGCCGCTTCATGGTCTAGATCGCCAGACAGATTGGCAGTGACCGTGCCCGAGTACGGAACAACGAGATCCACAGAACCCGCACCCTGTGCGTCTGTGGTGACTACTCGCGAGGAATGCCACGAACCACCCATCGCGGTGATGAGCACTCGCACATGTGGACGGCCCGGGGTGGTTACCTGAATACGCGTTGGCCTGCCATAGATGCTCGGAGCTGTGACGTGCACGGTGACAGTCGATGCCGAAGCAGGAGTCGTGGCTGCGCGGGCAATCGAGTATGCCCACCCGTGACTCGTCCACTCCTGCGTCAACGCAACGATGGATTGCTCATCTAAGGCGAACATCAGGCCACCGGGCACCACTGCTTGATACCCCTCTCGACCGGTCAACGATGGGATCGATGCTTGCACCCCAACATGTTCATCACTAGCGTTGATAAGCCTCAATCCGTTGCCCTTAGGGGTATCTGAACCACCTGCAATCAATGAACCATCATGTGACCATGCAATGGCCGTTGGGTAGGAGACCGTTTCGTAGGACTGAAGTCCGCCAAGATCCGGTCGGTAAATACCGTAGGCATTCACCCCCGAATCGATCACCACGACTGTCTGCTCATGCGTGGTCAAGCTGAGAACATGGGGAAAATATGAGCCTCCGCTTTCGAGGCCAAAGACCGGCTGACCTTCCTGCGATGTGGTGATCTGCCACGATCGAAGATGTCCGTCGGCAACGATGAGCGTGTCAGAGGTTGCCGCGATCAATGAGTCGCTATGCGTCAGAACCTGGTCTGAATTCGCTGAAACCTCGCCTGTGCTGAGATTCACGTGCCCGATCACACCTGCACTGAGACAGCCGGCGGAGTAAAACAGGGTCGACGCGACGACTGCGAGGTGTTGCGGACAACTAGCCACCGCATACTCCGTCGTGACTACACCCGTCTCGATCGTGATGGCCACGACCTTGTCCACGGCAGACTCCGCAACGTACAGCGTGGAGCCGTCCAGGCTGACAGCCAAGCCGCTGGCACCCGGCAATGCGGCAAACGTGCGAGCAATCTGGCCTCGATCATTGATGTCATAAACCGCATCTCCCGCAGCCACGTAGAGGTGGCCGCGATCAGGAAGCACGAATCGAACATCTGCCAACGGCGTTGGAGTCACGAGTGCGCGGTACAAAGATGCACCGTCGGATTCAGAATCCTGAATGCTGAACTGGGCCGCGGATACGTCGGTCGCAGTCGCGAAGCTGGAGGCCCGAGCCGCTGGCCCAATGGTGCTGAAAAGCCCGCAGATAGCCAGCGTTGCACACAACGCTCTCGTGGCCCGCCACATGGAAGCTCCCCGTTAGCACGATGCGGCCAGAACCGACCGCACACTATGTATCGGTCGCCTCATCACCCGGTGGGTGATCCAGATGGGTGATTGAGCCTGCCGCTAGGGAACTTGGACGAATCTTGGACGTCCTTGACCATTCCTGCGACTCATATGACGTGTCCCCTTAACGTGCGCTGGGGAGGATGAAGCGTACACGGGGCTGGGTGGACAAAAAGACTGAAACGGACAGTGGTCGACGCGGAAGGTAAGACCTTCACAAGTCGGACATTGGGTCTTTCTTGGACATTGGTCACCCGTTTGGAGCAACACCCGGATCCCGCACAGGACGAAAGGAAAGTCATGACTCAGCCTTCAACTACGCGCAACACCCGCCCGAGCGGCCTTCGCCGCCCAGCACTCCTGCTGGCATTCGGTGCCGCTACGGCAGCAACCGCACTTGCACCAATGGCATCGATGGCCGCCGCACCAGCAACCCCCACAAACAATGACTCGACCAAGTCCCTCGGCTCAGCGACGGATAAGAAGCCTGCGCTCATCGCAGCCGGCATCCTCACGGCGATGCCGGCCACGCCGATGCCAACGATTGTCACGGGCACGATCAACGGTGACATCAACAAGCAGGCGCTGGATGCTGCGAACGCATCTGCAACGGTCAAAGCCAGTTACGCGACCCTCGTGTCGAAGTACAACCTGTGGAAGGCCGCACGTACACCGGTTGTGACCGCTTATCTCGCCTACAAGGCTGCCCCCGCTGCCCAGAAGGCCGCAAAGTTGAAGGTGTACAACACCAAGCTTGCCGCGTTCAACAAGGCCGGCGGCGTCGCCAAGTACACGGCGTACAAGACGGCATTCACGGCCTACAACGCGAAGTTCACGCCAGCTTTCGCGACCGCCAAGACCACGGTTAAGGCCAACCACTTCAAGCTAGTGGCTGGCACTTACACCGGATTCGGCAGTGCCGCGGGCCACCAGTGCTCGACCGCAGACAACATGACCTCGGGTGAGTTGTACGCAGCAGAACTGGCCGCAGGCGTCACCAACGTTTATATCGGTCAGTCAGCCGGAGATCAGAGCACGTTGACAGATCCTCAAGACACAAAGACTGGCTTGGTGATCCGCTGCAACACCGACTCAGCAAGCCCGAACTTCGGCCGCCTCGAGTACTACCTCATCGGTGGTTCCGGTGACCAAGTCCCGGCGTGGGAGTACTTCAGCGAAACGGTGACCGTCGCCGGAGGCAAGGTGACTGCACTTGGTTATGACACGGACGCGAAGTTGGATTCGTTGACCGTCTACACCCACCAGTACATCACCGACTACGTCGCCGCAGTCAACCTGGCGACGATCCCAGCAGCCAAGAAGCCGGACTTCAATTCATACGCATTGAACGTCTTGAACAAATCGGGTGCCTTCGACCCGAATTATCTGGGTGCCCCAACCACTGGAAAGACCTGCATCAGCGCGAATAGTGGAGCAACTCTCACCTGCATTTCTTTCCAGAAGTCAATGCAGAGGGCGCTCACGTTCGCTGTTAAGGGCATGCCGTACTAATCGGTAGAACTTTCCGGACGATTCGCTAAAGACCAGCCCTCTGAAAGGACGAGAAACCCCACATGTCAACGACACATCGCCTCACCCCCGCCCAGCGGGTTGTTGCGGCCATCGCCAGCACAAGTGCTGCCGTGTCGTCGATCTCGGGGGTTAACATCCTTCTGGCCCCTGGGGCGGCAGCCGCTGCCGCCCCAGGCCAGGCCATCGAGAACGACTACGGCCAGACTGCCGCTGAAGTAGCAGTAGAAATCTCCGCAGCGGTCGAGCACGATGCCCGTGTCATCGCAGCGCAGCGCACCTTCCAGCGCGCACTTGGCCAGTACCAGTCCAGCATGCAGATTCGTCAGGCGGCGGTGCGCACGTACCGCGGCTCGAAGCTGACCACAACCCGCATGGACGATGTCAGCGCCCTTTCAACGCTGCGTCTGACCCGAACGCGTATGTTGATGTCGGCCCGCGCGTTGATCGCCGCTGAGTCGAACTTGATCGCCGTGACGACGAAAGTCACCAATCAAGTTAAGTCCACTCACTACGTGCGCGCTCCACGCATCTCGATGCCGGCGCGACCAACCAGTGTTCACGCAGCTGCCGGCGATGCTGAAGTCACCCTCACCTGGACGGCCGTTTCAAACGCCACAAGCTACGAGATTCAACGCGATGGCGTAAAACTGGCAACCAGCCTGTCCACCACATACGTCGATCAAACCGCCCTCAACGGACACACGTACTCCTACGATGTGATCGCTCACAATACGGCTGGTGATTCGGCGGTAAGCACATCCGTCACCGCCACTCCTGTTGCTACTGCCCCAGCGGCTCCTTCTGGCCTGTTTGCACCGGCTGGCGATAACAGCGTCGACTTGGCATGGCTGCCAAGTGATCGGGCAACCGGCTACAACGTTTACCGCGACGGCAACCTCATCGGCACGACGAGTGCAACCTCCTACAGCGACACCTCGGCACGAAATGGTTCGACGTACAGCTATTCGGTAACGGCCCTTCGTGACACTGCTGAATCAACCCAGTCCGGCGCAGTCTCCGTTACCCCTGTTGGTGCAACTCCTGCTGCACCTGTAGGAATCTCATCGACGATCGGCGATGGCCAGATTGCACTTGCGTGGTCAGCACCCGCTGGTGCCAACCACTACGAGATCTTCCGCGATGGTGTTTCGGTTGGCACGTCAACGGCTGCTTCCTACACCGCAACTGGGCTCACCAACGGCACCAGTTACTCGTTCACTGTCGTGGCATACCGCGATAATTCGATCGGCTCAACTCCCAGCATTGCCGTCACAGGCATCCCCGTGGCAGCCGCTCCTGGGCAGCCAACCAGTCTTGTCGCAACGGCAGCTGACTCGCGGATCTCACTGACGTGGTCGGCCCCCGCGGGCGCCACCAGCTACCGCATCTTCCGCGATGGTGCGTCGCTTGCAACCACGACGAGCGCAAACTACACCGACACGACCGCGGTAAACGCTGTGAGTTACAGCTACTACGTGGTCGCTTACAAGAGCAACTCACCCGCCTCGGCCGCATCGTCGACCGTGACGGCCACCCCCATCGCTACGGCCCCCAGTCGTCCAACCACCTTCCGCGCTACCGCTGGTGACGGACAGGTATCACTCACGTGGACGGCCCCGGCAACCGCAACGGCTTACGGGATCTACCGCGGTGGCACCTTGATCGGTACGTCGACGACAGCGTCTTACACCGACACCAATGCCACGAACGGCACGACGTACACCTACTACGTTGTTGCCTACAACCTGAACTCCGCCCCGTCCACGCAATCAACGTCTGCAACTGCAACTCCAACTGCAGTTGCGCCTGCCGCCCCTGCGGCCGTTGTTGCCAGCGCTGGCGACGGGCAGGTCATCCTGTCGTGGACCGCGTCGGCCAATGCAGATGCGTACAAGGTCTACCGCAACGGAACGCTGATCACGGCATCGTCAATCACCACGACGACGTACACCGATAGCGGCCTCACGAACGGTACGACCTACACCTACTACGTTGTTGCCTTCAAGCAAAACTCCGCTGCCTCGTCAGCATCGGGAAGTGTGACGGCAACGCCACAAGCGGCAACCGCGGGCACCCCCACGGGACTTGCTGCAGCACCGGCCGACGGACAGGTCGCGTTGACGTGGAACACATCTGCGGGCGCAACGTCCTACCAAATCTTGCGAAACAGCGTCCAGGTTGGCACCTCGACCGCAGCGTCGTACACCGATACCGGCCTCACCAACGGCACCTCGTACTCGTACACGGTGAAGGCCGTGATTGGTGGAGCTGCCACCACTGCCTCGGTGGCTGTATCTGCAACACCTGTGGCCGCAGCACCTACCGCACCTACCGGACTCAACGCCACCGTCGGCAGTTCGCAGATCGGCCTTTCCTGGACTGCTCCCGCTGGTGCGGATAAGTACTCGGTCTACCGCAACGGCACGCTACTTACCACCGTCACCACTGCCTCGTACACCGACACTGGCCTCACGAACGGTGTCACGTACTCGTACTACGTGGTCGCATTCAAGCAAAACTCCGTTGGCTCCACTGCATCGGCAACAATCACCGCAACACCTGTCGCCGCAAAGCCAGCGACCCCAACGGGCGTCACCGCCACTGCTGGCAGCGCCCAGGTTGTCGTCAGTTGGACGGCGGTCACGGGTGCGACGAGCTACAGCGTCTACCGCAACGGCACACTCGTGGGCTCCCCCACCACGGCAACCTTCACCGACACCGGGCTCACGAATGGTACGGCGTACACCTACACCGTCACGGCGAACAACACCGGCGGAGCAAGCACAGCAAGTGCAGGCGTTAGCGCGACCCCACAGGTTGCCGCTCCCGGAGTTCCAACAGGAGTTACCGCCACGGCTGGCGTTGGGCAGGTCACTGTTACCTGGACGGCCGTGTCTGGAGCCACCTCGTACCAGCTGTACCGCGGCACCACGTTGGTGTCGTCACCGACAACGACGTCCTACGTCGACACGAGCCTTACCGCCGGCACTTCGGTTAGCTACACCGTCAAGGCCGTTAACGCTGGTGGGGCAAGCGCTGCGTCTGCTGCAGCCTCAGCTACGCCAACTCTTGCCGCGCCGACGGGACTGGCTGCCACCGCTGGCAACGCTCAGGTAGCGCTGACGTGGACGGCCGTGACCGGCGCTACGTCCTACAACGTCTACTCGGGTACAACACTGCTCGGCTCGGTCACGACCACGACGTACACCAACACGGGACTCACGAACGGCACGGCATACACCTACACGGTCAAGGCCGTTGTGAATGCGGTTCTTTCGCCAGCATCAAGCGCAGTCACGGCCACACCCACGGCACCGACCGGAGTGAACGGGGTCTTTACCGGACCGGCAGTATCTTTCACTCCTACGCGTGGCATTACCAACAGCATCACCGTCACCGTCACGCTCACTGCTTCGAAAATCACCGCAGTCACTGCCGCCAACTCGATCCCAAGCAATGACGCCGAGTCAGCCAGTCTCTACACCACGGCAATGAAAAAGCTTCCCAACGAAGCGATCGCAGCGAACAGCGCGACTATCGCAGCCGTCAGCGGAGCTACGTTCTGGAGCAATGCGTTCATGTCTAGTCTCCAGTCAGCCCTCACCGCCTCAGGGCGCTAGACATTCCCC
>CANGPO010000112.1 GCA_947455705.1 Actinomycetota bacterium
GCAAGGGTCAGGCCGGAATGTGCAACCGTCAGATCGAAAATCTTGACGACGGCGGTTCCGACGATTCCAGGAAAGGACGCATGTCCTCCCGCAGCCGAGACCCCGGCCACGCGACCGGCCTTGTTCGCAGCCGGCCCTAGGGGAACGAAAGCCGGCTTGTTGAGAACGCGGTGATGCAGAGCGACGCAATCGCCTGCCGCCCATACGTTTTCGTGTGAGGTGCGCATATGCTCATCGACGATCAGTGCCCCATTAGGCAGGCAGTCGAGTCCAGCCACCAGAGACGTTGCCGGCCGCACCCCCAGAGCGAGGACAACCAGCTCGGTTTCGATGATGCCGTCTTCAAGCTCGACACCAATCGAGTCCGCACCGGGGTGCAGCGCGATGAGCCCGGCACCAAGCCGAACTGTGCAGTGAAGACGCGCTTCCTCCTCTGCAATGGCAGCCACTGACTCGTCGACGGTGGTGAGCACTCGTGGCAGTCGGTCCACGATCGTCACATCAATACCGCGCTCGGTCAGGGCCTCAGCCATCTCAAGGCCGACGTAGCCCGCACCAACAACGACGGCTCGTCGAACATCGTTGAGCTGCCCATAGAGGGCGATCGCATCGTCGAGTCTTCGAATAGTGACGACGCGGGGATCGTCGACGCCGGGGATGGGCGGGACGATCGCGTGCGCACCGGCGGTAAAAATGAGTGAATCAAAGCCGAGCGCTTCGCCTCCGGACGTTGTGACGGTATGCCCCACCACATCAACCTCGGTGGCGCCGACGCCTAAGCGCAGGTCGATTCCCCGCTTGGTAATGAATTCATCGGCCGGGTAGGCGATCAGATCCTCACCGCGTGGAACAACACCCGCGAGGTAGTAGGGGATCCCACACACTCCATATGACGGGAAGGGGCCGTTCTCCAGCACAGTCACGGTGGCGGACGGTTCAGTGCGCCGCACTGCCGAGGCAGCCGACATCCCGGCCGCACCGCCCCCAATGACCACTACCCGACGCGCCACCAACACTCCAGTCACTTGTGAGCCTCACTGCGACCCTCTCAGGCGCAGGCGTACCCCTCCATGACCCATCAAGGTGAAGTCTGGCTGGTTCTTGGCCCGCATGGGACGGGTCGAACGTCAGGTGTGACCTCATAATGTTCCAATGGACGAGCACGTCGACAGGCCAACCGGGAGGATAAGGAACTGTGATCCAACCTCCCGACTTCCTCGATTTGCCCCCTAGGCAGAGCCGCCCGCGGGCAAAGGGCCTCACGCACGTCCTCGATAAGGGTCTGCCGCCCGCCGCGACAGCTGAATTTCTCGCTCAGGCTGGTCACCTCGTCGACATTGCCAAGATCGGTTGGGGAGTCGGCTATGTCGATCCAACCCTTACCGAACGAGTAGCCCTCTATCGGGCTGCGGGCGTCGAGGTAAGCCTTGGCGGCACCCTGCTTGAGGTATGCGCCGCCCAGGGCCGCGTTGACCAGCTCCGTGATTGGGCCCTGTCCTGTGGGGTCAGCGTTCTTGAGGTGTCCGACGGCCTTGCCCGATTCGATCGTGCGACGAAGACGGATCTCATCCGACGCTTGAGCCCCCACTTCTCCGTCGCCGCTGAAGTAGGTGCCAAAGACGCAGGCGTGCCCGTCATCGACGCCGAATGGATCGCCGATATGGAGGCAGATCTTGAGGCCGGCGCCCGCTGGCTCGTCACCGAAGGCCGAGAGAGCGGAACGGTCGGTATCTACTCAGGCGATGGCACCGTTCGTGACGACCTCATCAGTGCCATTGCACAGCGGCTACCCATAGATCGCGTCATCTTCGAGGCTCCGAACAAGGCCCAGCAGACCTGGTTCATTCGCACTGTCGGCCATGAGGTGAATCTTGGCAACATCGCCCCCGAGGAAGTGATCCCGCTGGAAACCCTGCGGCTCGGCTTGCGAGCAGACACTGCACTTCGCATACCCGGATACGTCGTACCGACTTCCCCTGTCGGATCGAGCGATACGTCAGAAAATGAAAAGGTGTAACCATGATTCCGCTGCCGGCACCGAACACGATGACCCGTCCCTATCGCGGCCTATCAGCCCAAGAGGCCGACATCGATATGACCGATGAAGCCGCGATCTTGGAGTACATCGTCGGTCGTGAGGTGTATCGACGTACCGAGTGGCTACTTCTCTCGAACGGTGACAACCGCGCGCTCATCGAAGTGCGTAAGGAATCCTTCGAGCCGCTGTTCTCCCCTGTCACCGAAGCGCGCGTCCTGGCAATGCCTGACCGTCTCGTTTGGATCGAAGACTCAGAAACCGATGTCGGCAACCCCACCCAACTCGCATTCACCGCCCTGCGTCACGAACGCGAAGGTGCCGATGCGTATGCGGTTAAAGGGAAGTTCGAGCACATCAATGTCATCTGGCAGCCGGCCCCCGTGACGATTATCGTCACAGAGGTTGTGCCTCCCGAACCAGCGAAGCTGCTTGAAATGGCCAAGCTTGCCGTTGGATTCGACGAAGATCTCCCGCCGATCAATCTGCAGCTCGACACCGTCGATATCCGCGTTATGGCTGCCGACAACCCTGCGGACAACTACCTACTTCCGTGCCGCGGCTCCGGCGTAGACCTTCCTGCAGACGTAACTTTCCTAGACACCCGACCGGCAGATCGCCTCGACTGGACACTGATTGGTTGCGAACGATCAGTCCAATTCCATCGCCACTTCTACGGAGACGCACCGGATCAGGTCGATTTCTGCCCCAACAAGCGCTCTGAGACCTTAGAAGGCGATCCGCTAGTACTGACGAAGTGCTGCATGCTCGAACGAGGCGTCGAGGTGCGTGGTAACACCGCCATCGTTCCGTGGGGTAACAACCTCGACGAGGTGCGCCTAGCACTTCGTCTCATCACTGGCGTGGGGCCACTGCCCGAACCCAAGCAGATTGGGTCAGTATTTACCCCATGAGCGCACATCTCACCGACTCAGCGGTTTTCGGTCACCTCTGGGGAACCGATGAGACTCGGGCCATCTTCAGTGACGAAGGTCGATTGCGCGCATGGCTCGATGTACTTGCCACCCTGGCCGCAGCGCAAGCCGATGCCGGACTCGTACCTCGCGAGGCGGCCGACTCCATTCACTCTGCAGTGACCGATTGGCTGCCCGACCCCGTCCAGGTCGGCGAGTTAACGCGAGCGACCGGCCATTCAACTCTCGGCCTGATTCGAGTGTTGGAACAACGTCTACCTGAAGAGTCACGCGAGTGGGTCTACTACGGTGCGACCGTTCAAGACCTGAGTGACACATGGTCGGCACTAGTCATGCGACAGATGACAGACATCGTCCTGCGCGATCTCACCACGGCTCGCAATACGGCTATTGAACTCGTGCGTGAACATCGCTCCACGATCATGTCCGGACGCACCCATGGTCAGCCGGGGCTACCGATCACGTTTGGGTTCAAGGCAGCCATCTGGGCCGATGAACTGGATCGTCACATCCACCGGCTAGCCGACAGCCGAGCCGAACGCGAGATCGTTCAACTCGGTGGCGGCCTTGGCACGATGGAGTTCTGGGGCGATGCGGCCGAGCCAATGATCAACTCATTCGCAGAGCGTCTCGGCCTTGGTGTCGCGGCATTACCGTGGATCACTGCGCGCGATCGGTTCGCATCATTCGTCACTCAGCTGGCCATGATTGCAGCCACAATCGCCAAGATCGGCGATGAAGTCTATGAGTTGCAGCGCGCGGAAATCGGCGAACTTCGCGAACCACTGGCACCGGGTACCGTCGGCAGTATCACCATGCCGCACAAGCGAAATCCGGAATGGGCTGAACACGTCAGCACCCTGGCTAGGCTCATCCGGGTGCAGGCCGATCTTGCGATCGAGGGCATGATCCACGGTCATGAGCGCGACGGCCGAGCCTGGAAAACGGAGTGGGTCATCCTCTGTGAAGTCAGCCACTTCACCGCAGTGAGCACCCTTGCTGCGAACAGGATCATCAACGGCCTCGAGGTCGATGGAGCCCGGATGCGCGCCAACCTTGATGCCCAGCGTGGTTACGTCCTCAGTGAGCCGGTCATGCGCGCACTCAGTGATCGAGTCGGCAAGCACAGCGCACACCGCATCGTCTACGAAGCATCACTTGCTGGTCGCGAGCGCGGTGACGATCTACGCACTGCGCTACGAAACGACGGCAGGCTGTCCGACATCAGCGATGCCGAACTCGATTCCCTTCTTGATCCGTCGAATGCACTCGGATCCATCCCCCGCTACATCGACGCGCTACTTCAACGATTCGATGGCTGACCTCGACCTGTCGAGAATCGCGCGAGAGTCACTCGCGCTACTGCCGACGCCAATCCACCAGGCACCGCGGCTGTCTTCTGAGCTCGGAATTCCGGTGTGGTTCAAGCGAGATGACCTCACCGGCCTAGGTCTCGGCGGTAACAAAATACGACCGTTGGAGTTCCTCCTCGGTGATGCGCGTGCCCGTGGTTGTGACGTGCTCGTCACCGGCTCGGGTGCTCAATCGAACTGGTCGATGCTCGCCGCACTTGCCGCTCGACGATGCGGCCTCGACTCCATCGTCTGCTTCTACGGAGACGCTCCCGACGAGATCCGCGGCAATCTGTTGCTACAGGGGTTGACCGGATCAGACCTGCGCTGGACGGGAGACGCATCGCGGGCGTCCGTCGACGTGATGATTGAGCAGGTCGCTGACGATTTACGTGCGCAAGGCCGCAACCCTCTGGTCGTCCCACGCGGTGGCGCAACGGCGCGTGGCAGTTTGGGATATCTCAATGCGGCCGCTGAAATTGCCCAGCAGGCCGCCATGCTCGGTATCAGTGACGCCAACCTTTGGTTGGCCACCGGCTCCTGCGGCACTCAGGGCGGCCTCGTGGCTGGAGTGGCGGCGGGATTCCTTCCGCAGGTGACGGGTGTAACGGTGAGCCGCCCAGCCGAGGAGTGCAATCGGCGCGTTCTCGAATTGGCAACGGGCGCAGCCGATCTCGCCGCTACGTCCGCACCAACACCAGCGATGGTTAACATCATCGACGGCTACATCGGCCCGGGATATGGATACGCCTCGGAAGAGGGCAACCAAGCCGCCGCACTGGTAACACGCATTGAAGGTCTGTTCCTAGATCCTCCCTTCTGCGCCAAAGGCATGGCGGCTTTGATCTCTGCCGCTCGCGCTGGTCAGATCGACGGACCGGTTATCTTCCTGGTATCAGGTGGCGCACCAACATTGTTCGTTAAGGATGGAGCACTGTGAGCAACCCGACCCCTGAGGGCTACCTCGGATCCGACGCCCGAATCTCGTCGGGTCCGGCACCCGAACTTGTCGTTGCCGGGTACGCACTCGAGCTCGCCGACGCCCCCCTGCTTCACGATGGTTTGCTCTATGCAGATCTGGCCCATGTGATCGGACTTCATGAGTCGGGCATCCTCGACGCGGCGACCACCCAAACCCTCCTGGCTGGCCTGCTGGAGATGGGCACTGTCTCCGTCGAGGATTTCCCATACGACGTTGTGCTCGGGGATGCGTACAACAGTCGCGAGAAGGAACTCGATCGACGCCTCGGTGTAACGGCCGGCTATGTGCACCTTGGTCGTACCCGACGGGAAGCGGGTCGGATTGCCTTCCGGTTTGCCATCCGCGATCGCATCGAACAACTCGCCGTCGCAACAGCGAACCTTGCTGATGCACTATCTGATCGCGCAGACGAATTGGCCGATGCAGCCTGGGCTGACGTCACCTATCTACAACTCGCCCAGCCATCCACGTTCGGCCATTACCTTGCGTCATTCGCCGAAGAGGCGACCCGTCATCTGCCACGGCTACGTGCTGCTCATGGCTGGGTCGACATCTCGCCAGCCGGATCAGGCGGTGTTGCCGGTACTCGGATGTCGCTTAACCGGGATCGCCTCGCCGAACTCCTCGGCTTCGCCGCTGTTGGTCGCAATACCCGCGACACCATGTGGACGATCGACGGCCTCATCGACGTAACGGCCGCAGCAACGCACGCAGTCATCACCGCCGACCGACTTGCCGAAGATCTACAGATCTTCGCGAGCGCTGGATTCGGTTTGGTAACTGTCGATGCCTCCCTCTGCCGCGCATCTGTGCTCATGCCGCAGAAGCGCAATCCCTATGCGCTATCAGTGATTCGGGCCGGTGCCAGCACCATCATCGGCCGGCTGACCGGCACAGTTGCAACCGCACGCACGCCATCGGCCGCCACTGACAACTGGCTACATTCCTACGGCGAGGTGGCCTCATCACTCGAGCTTGCAACTCGACTTGTTGAGTTAGCGACCGTCGTCGTCAAGACCCTCGTCGTCAACCGTGATGCACTGGCGGCGAGCGCCGCTGATCAACAAACTGCGTCAACGGATATTGCGGACGAGCTTGTCCTCGTCGGAGGTCTCGATTACCGAACCGCATATCGCATTGTTGGACGCACGATCGCGCAGGCACTGAGTACCGGAACGCGCGTGAACATGGCCATGCTTGAGCAGGCCGCCATTGACATCACCGGTTCTGGGCTGCCCGCCGAGGCCAAAGCCATCGACCTTGACGCCCTGCTCGACGTGACGTCGATCATCGAGTCACGCCATGAAAGTGGCGGGTGTTCACCTGAATCCGTACACGCAGAAATCGCTTCATTACGAGTGGTGACCGCAACCGAGCGCGCCTGGTTCGACCAACGCCGCGCGGCTGAACAAGCAGCCATCGCGGCACTGGTCGAACGAGCGAAAGATCTCGCCGAAGCCTAGGACAACCTAGAGCGACGACAGCTCCATTGAACCGGCGCGCAGGCGCGACAGTTGGATGAAGTGGCTTGGGTTGAGGAACAGTTCGTTCATCTCCGCGAGCTGATCGATCGTTAATCCATCGGTGCGGTGAATCAGGAAGTCTAAGTACTGGAAGCCATCCTTGGCACCGTAGCCAACGTGGTGTGCGCCAACGAGTTTGCGCGTCTTGGCATCGAATACCGCCTTCTGGAATCCGGTGCGC
>CANGPO010000113.1 GCA_947455705.1 Actinomycetota bacterium
AATTCGTATCGTCGGTACGTTCCGTACTCATGGGCGGGCTACTCCTCAACGTGGGGAATCGACAACCGATCCTGTGGTGTCCGCGCTCTCATCGAGGGCCCGCATGGAACACGGATTGAGCAGCGACAGGCGGGTGGCGACGTAAATCCGTACCTTGCTACTGCAGCGGTTCTCGCAGGTGGGCTTCATGGTATTGAGAATCAGATCGAGCCAGGTGAACCGGCTGATGATGACGTGTATGGACGTGCGTTCGATCCGAGTATTGCTACCCCACGATCACTCGGTGAAGCGCTGGATCGACTCGAGCAGAGCGAGATTGCCCGTCGTTGGTTCTCTGACGATCTCATCAATCACTTCGTCGTGATGCGTCGCGCGGAACTGGGCGACCAGTCGCGATTCGTTACCGACTGGGAAGTCGATCGATACCTCGAGTCGCTGTGAGCGAATCGACTGCTCGTCCACTAGGGCTGACCTGCGTCACCGATGCGGCGTGGGCTCGGCTCCATCCGGTGGCACAGCAATCCATCACCGCGGACATGGCGGCCGGTCGTCCGAATGCGCATCTGTTGGATGTAGTAGACGCGCGTACGCGCGGCGCCGCAGAGTTGTCAGGAGTTGGAAGTCCGAGCGTTGGCGAGGTTGTGGAGGAAGTACTGCGATGGGACGGTGCAAGCGTCAAGGTTCGCAGGTACGAGCCCATCGATACCGACCCTCGCGCCGCTGCGCCCGTGATCGCTTTTGTGCACGGTGGTAACTGGCTTCTTGGAAGTCTCGACTCGGCCGACGTAGCGATGCGCCGGTTGTGTCTTGCAACCGCCGCGACGGTGATTTCAGTTGACTATCGGCTTGCACCCGAGCAAAAGTTCCCCGCTGCCCTTGACGACGTGCTGACTGCCATACGCGCAGTCTCCGATCGTTACCCCGATCGTCGGCTCATCGTCGCCGGCGACAGCGCGGGCGGCAACCTGGCTACGGTTGCGGCCATCGCGTCGCGTGATGCGGGGGAGAGCCTCATTGATCACCAACTGCTCATTTACCCAGTAACCACATGTGATCTGACGATCGGCTTCGACATGGGGTATGAGGGCATTTCGCTCTACCGCGATGAGATGCAATGGGGTCAGGATCACTACCTTCCCGACGCATCGTACGCAGACAACCCGCTCGTCTCACCTCTGACGGCGGATCTGCGTGGGCTACCACCCGTCACCATGGTGCTCGCCGAATGTGATCCGATCACACCGCAGGGCGAGCTCTATGCGATTGCGTTACGCAATGCCGGGGTCGCCGTTGAGGAACGTACCTTCGACCACATGTTCCACGGCTTCTTTGGTCTCGATGCGTTGATCCCCGAGGCGAGTGCAGCGATGGAGTGGATAGCACAGAGCCTGTGATCCCAAAGGGGGACCACAGGCTCTGGTAGTTAGTGCGTGATTGCTCAGTCTCAGACTGAGCAGGACATGTCACTTCCGCAGCACATCGGTGACTTGATCTTGCCGTGTCCGTTAGGGCACTCCGAGATACCGACATCGCTACCGTCTGCCTTGGTGAGCACGGCGTTAACGAGGGGTGCGTCGCAGTGACCGCATGAGGTGTTGGCGGCCATGCCGCACTGGGAACAGGTGTAAAGGGCCATGTCCTTACGGTAGTACGAACCGCGGGCTTCGACGAGTTAAACGCACCGCGCATTGCGTCGGGCGGTTAAGGATGTCGTCGGGGCGATCAGCTTTGACGGGTAATTCGCACGTCGTGAAGTGACTCTGCGTGGATGACGTCAGGGGGAAACTCACGCTCACGTGTCCAGTCACTTGGCACGGCGATCGTTGTGAGCCCGGCCGCAATCGCTGCCCGTGAACCTGTCGGTGAATCTTCAATGGCGATTCCAGACTCGGCCGCCACACCCAATTCGTCCAGCGCCGTCAGATACAGATCAGGTGCGGGCTTGAGATGTTGAACTCGTGGGTGACCGTGAGCAACCACCGTGCCGACCATTGAGCGAAGTCCGAGGCCGTCCACGGCCCGGTTTACCAGTTCCTGATGGCTGGACGATGCCACTCCGATGGCAATGCCGGATTCATAAAGCGAGTTCATGAGCTCGATGGCACCGGGCATGGGTTCTGGATTGTCGTAGTACGCGACGAGGAGTTCGTCACGACGCACGAGGATGTCATCTGGATCGAGCGGGATGCCCTGCTCCTCGGAGAGTTTGGTATAGAGCGATCGTGCGGAATGGCCGATATGTTGAGCGAACCGCTCGCGCGTAAGTACTGCACCGGTGGGTTCGAGCACCGTGTTGATGACGTGAAAGCACGCGGTCTCGCTGTCGATGAGTAGCCCGTCGAGATCGAACACGACCACGCGAGCGGTGAGGTTAACGGCGGCCACGCTCAATTTCCGTTCGACGGTTGCACACGTCCGCAAATAGTCACCTGTTCAGAATATCTGTGTGGCAGGGTGGCTGTTGAAGTGGGCAAGTTTCGACGTCAGGATGATGATGACGGGCACTGGCAATCGCATCGACATTTCAATGCCGAACTATGTTGAGTGGCCTAATCAACAGTGGGCTTTTACTCATATGCGTGAACTCATCGCCAGTGCGCTTGTCGATCGTGGTGAACGAGTATCGTCGTTGACGTACAACCTTCGTGACCTGTCAGACTTTCGTTTTGAGCATGCCGGGCGCATGTACGCCTGGGCTGAGTATCAACGCGAGGCGCACGTAGACGGCCTGATGGTGATGCACCGCAGCGAGGTGATCCACGAGTTTTACGCGGACCACATGAAGTCGTCGGATCGACACATGGCCATGTCCGTCACGAAGAGTTTCATCTCCACGCTCGCTGGCATCCTCGTTGATCAGGACCTGCTCGCATTGGACGGACTTGTCACCGACTATCTGCCGTACCTGCTCGGAAGCTCATGGGATGGATGCACGATCACCAATCTGCTCGATATGACGGCTGGGACATCCTTTGATGAGACGGATTACGAGAACGTTGAGTCTCCGTCGGGTGTTGGTTTCCGCATCCTTGGCTGGCCGCCTGTGCGCGCAGACGACCCACTACCCCGCGATTACATTCGCGATCTGCCAAACACCACACCACATGACGAACGATTCGAATACCGCTCGATCCTGACGATCGTTCTTACTTTGTGCATGGAGGAGGTCACAGGTAAACCGACGGCAGAGCTTCTGAGCGAATTGCTCTGGAAACCGATGGGTGCACGATACGACGCAGATCTGCTGATGGGACGTTCGAACATCCCGATCACCACCGGTGGCCTCTGTCTTGCCCTCAGCGATCTGATCCGCTTCGGGCAGCTCCACTTCAATGATGGTCGCGCCACCGATGGAACGCAGGTGATTCCCGCCTGGTGGCTAGCGAGGCTGCGTCAATCCGATTCCCGACTCAGGGCGATGTTCGCGCAATCACCTGATTCAGAAGGGTTTCCGCCTACGGCGTTCTATCACGACAAGTTCTGGATCCACGATGCCGACGCCGGCATCTACATGGCGTCAGGGATCTATGGGCAGCAGCTCTTCGTGCATCATCCTTCGCAGACGCTGATCGCGAAGTTCTCGAGCTGTCCGCATCCATTGGATCTCGACATCCTCACACTCTCCGCGGTGGCCGACTACTCACTAAGCCATGCCTTGAGCTAGGGAGTTTCGGCAGCCTTCGCGTCGCGTCGGGCGACCCACGCCATCACTTCATCTGCGTAACCTCCTGACCGCAATTTCGCGGCCATGAAACGCATGGGTGAATCAACGTGACGGAAGTACGCCAAGTAACTGGGGCATAAGTAATGTAAGCCCGCTTCACCATCAGGTGTCAGCGTGAATCGGTCCTTCGGGCAACCGCCATTGCAAGCAAAGCGGACGTCACACGACTTGCACATCGCAGGTAGCGAGTCATTCTTGGCGTTACCAAAGGCGCGCTGTTGGTCAGAGGCGACGAGCTCAAGCATGTGCGTGGTCTGGATATTACCGAGCAGATAGTCAGGCTCTACAAAGTGATCACAGGAATACAGATCGCCGGTGTGCTCCAGCGCCACCGCGGTGCCACAGGTACGTGAATGCACACACAGGCTGCCGGGCGCGTCTAGGAAACTGGCCAACGTGGAGTCAAACATCTGCACGAACATGGTTCCGACATCGTTGCGGACCCATTCGTCGAATACCTCGATGAGGAAGCGTCCGTAGCCGTCGGGGGCGGCTGATCGGTCGGTGACCTCATTCCCGGTGGGGATCCCGCCAGGGGATGGACGTTCGACGATCGGAATGAACTGGATGAAGTCGCCGCCGAGATCGTCACGGATAAATCGGTAGACGTCTAAGCCATGATTCTCGTTCGCGTGATGCACAGTCGTTAGGACGTTCCAGCGGACGCCATGTTGCTTGAATTTGTCGAGCCCACGCATCACTCGGTCGAACGTTGGCTTGCCACCCTTGTCGACGCGATAGGCATCGTGAAGTTCTCGCGGTCCGTCGATGGAGACGCCGACCAGGAAGTCCTCACCGGCCAGAAAGGCTGCCCACTCATCGTCGATAAGCGTGGCGTTGGTCTGCATGGTGTGCTCGATGCGCTGACCCGGCCGCTGATACTTACGCACAAGTTCCACGCCGCGCTTGAAGAAATCGAGCCCCATCATCGTGGGTTCGCCACCTTGCCACGACACCGTCACCTCGGGGGTGCGATGGGATTCGAGCAGTTGACGAATGTACGTCTCCAACAGGTCATCGCGCATTCGAAACGGACTACCCGGGTACAACTCCTCCTTGGAAAGGAAGAAGCAGTAGGAGCAATCGAGATTGCAGATCGCTCCGGTGGGCTTGGTCAGTACATGGAAGGAGGGAGGGGCGCCAGGCATCCCAAGATGGATACTTGTCACGTCCCCTGCCTCCCTCGCAGTTTGTTCGAACAG
Organism: Actinomycetota bacterium; assembly: GCA_947455705.1. Lineage (GTDB taxonomy): Bacteria > Actinomycetota > Actinomycetes > S36-B12 > CAIYMF01 > Longivirga. The sequence goes on from CANGPO010000113.1 coordinate 4,927, forward strand.
CTACTTACGCGGATATCTACTGACGAGCGAGCACGGCACGAAGTCGCGCCTCGTCGTCGACGATCAATTCACCTGACACATCAACCGTAACGGTATGAAGCTCACCGGTGAAGTTGTACGGAGCGGTGTACCGATCACAGACAGGTGCACCAGCGTCGCTACCGATTGCGTAGCCAGCGCCGAGGCCCATCGAAAGCGGCATCGTCACCGGTACATCCGCAGCACCAACGAGAGCACCGTCGACGTACAGCTGAGCGATTCCAGGAGCACCACGGCCGACAGTGAAGTCAGGCTGGCCGGTCACCTCGAATTCAACTCGCACTTGGTGACGACCCTCTGGAAGTGGCTCAGCCGACTCAGCCTCGAAGAACTGGCTACCTACATAGCTGTACAGGTAGCGCAGTTTGCTGTCCTTCACGTAGAAGCTGAACCCGCCTTGGACATCGCCGACCGAGACGAGCACGCCCTCCGTGTCGCCGCTGATCTCCACATCTGCAGTTATGGAGTGCGAACGGTTGAGCAACTGCGGTCCGGCGTTGATCGGGATTGGCTGCGTGTTCGGGAAGTAGGTGTACGACTCGCGGCCAGCGGCGATCTGCGGACGTGGATCTGCGAATCGCATCTGACCGCGTGAGTCGATGGGAAGTACGTTGTACTTGTCCGCCTCCTGATACCAGATTCCGACCATTTCGACGAGCTTGTCGGGGTTCTCTGCAGCAATGTTGTGGTTCTCTGCAAAGTCGGTGCGCAAGTCGTAGAGTTCCCAACCGCTAGTGTCGAGCACCTCAAGGGTTGCCCCATCGATCGGGATACCGAACGGCTTGCCGGCTTCGGTGAAGGACGGGCCAGGCCATGGGCATACGGCCTTCCAGCCATCGTGGTAGATGGACCGATGGCCCATCATCTCGAAGTACTGGGTGAGGTGCTTTGTAGGTGCCGAGGCATCGTCAAAGCTGTGGGCCAGGCTGACACCCTCGATCCCAGACTGCTCGTAGCCCTTAATCTTCGCGGGGGCTTCGATGCCGAGGGCGTCGAGGACGGTCGGGACCATGTCGATCGCGTGTGCATACTGCTCACGAACCTCGCCCTTGGCCTTGATGCCTGCGGGCCAGTGAACCACGAACGGATCGCTGACGCCGCCGCGGTATGTCTCACGCTTCCAACGACGGAACGGCGTGTTACCTGCGAATGTCCAACCCCATGCGTAGTGGTTGAACGTCTTTGGTCCACCGATCTCATCGATCATGGCCAAGTTCTCTTCAAGTGAGTCGGGTACGTTGTTGAAGAACTTGTTCTCGTTCACCGATCCATTGGGGCCGCCCTCGGAGCTGGCACCGTTATCGGAGATGAACATGATGATCGTGTTGTCGAATTCGCCGATCTGCTTGAGGAATTCGAAAAGTCGGCCGTAGTGGTAATCGGTATGCGAGAGGAATCCGGCGAAGACCTCCATCATGCGGGCGTAGAGTTTCTTCTCGTCATCGGAGAGTGCATCCCAGTCCTGCACATCAGGGTCGTGACGTGACAGTTCTGCATCTGCGGGAACGATCCCGAGTGCCTTCTGCCGGGCAAAGGTCTCTTCGCGGTACTCAGACCAGCCGCCATCGAACTTGCCCTTGTACTTATCGGCCCATTCCTTCGGCACGTGGTGCGGAGCGTGTCCGGCACCGGGACAGAAGTACATGAAGAACGGCTTGTTCGGAGCGACCTGCTTGGCATCGGCGATGAACCCGATCGCCTTATCGACAAGGTCTTCGGTGAGGTGGTAGCCCTCTTCAGGGGTCTTCTCCGGCTCGACGAGGTGGTTGTCGTACACAATCTCGGGGTAGTACTGGTGCGTGTCACCGCCGAGAAATCCGTAGTAGCGCTCGAAACCACGGCCGAGTGGCCAGCGGTCGTAGGGGCCGGCCGCGGAGATTTGGTCAGCTGGTGTGAGGTGCCACTTGCCGATCGCGTAGGTGTTGTAGCCCTTGTCTAGCAGCATCTCTGAGAGCATGCCGTTCTCGAAAGGGATGTAACCA
>CANGPO010000114.1 GCA_947455705.1 Actinomycetota bacterium
GAGCACCATGTGATTTCCACGATCACCCGTGGCGTGGACGAAGCATTGAAGCCCGCGCGCGTCCAGCGAACCGATCACGCGATTGAACTCGGACTGCTCGTAGTAACTCTGCCCCCGGGTCTCTGGCTTGTTCGCGTACGGCTCGAACATCGCCGCGGTGTGCGGCTCGATGATGTCGTCTATATAGAGCTTGATCGGACCAAGCCTGATGTCGTCACCTTGGTACTGGGCGATGAGGTGCTCGAATTCTTCGAGATCCGCGGACGTCGTGCCGACCGGATGGAACAAGGCGGCGATGACCCGGGCGCTCAGATCGCCTCGTTCTCGAGCGTTCACAAACAGGGCGATGTCGTCGGGGGAGTTTTGTGGTTCCACGACGGTGGTGATGCCACATGAGGCCGCCATGGCCAATCCGGCCCGGACTCGTTCATATTGGGCAGGGTTTCCGTAGGCGGGTACGAGTTTCTCTAGAGTGGACAGTCCAGCACGAGAAAGGCCGTAGGTGGCGAAATCTGAGAGGTATCCGGTGAGATCACCGGTCACCGGATCATGTTCGAAATGCCCATAGGGAACAGCTGAGGTACCGCGTTGTGCGCCCAGTGCCAGCAACGCCTCCCGATTGAACCAGGCAGCGTGGACGCTGTAATCGAGCAGCATTGCCGGCAACCCCCGACAGGCTCCGAGCAGGTCATCGGCGGTCGGATGACGGTGACCGGGCAGGGCGGCGTAGTCGAATCCTTCGCCGAACACCCAGGTCGCTTCCGGATGTATGTCTAGCCAGTAGCCAATCCGTTCGTGGATCTCCGAGAGTGACTTGGCACCGGCCAACTGCACTGCCTGAGCGCCAGATCCGAGGCGTACGTGGTTGTGGGCGTCGATGACCCCGGGAATCATCAGCTGGCCACTAGCATCGATGACCTCAACATTGCTGGGCGCATCAACCTCGTGATCGAGTCCGATGGCTCGGATTCGTCCGTCCCTTACCCAGGCCGCCTGCGCCCACGGGCGCATCGGATCGGCAGTCCAAATACGGGCATTGCGAACAACAAGATCCACGGCAGTAGTCGCTTTCAGTTGGTGGGCGCTCACGTGGGCGGTCGGTGACGCGATCGGTGTGGTGGACACTACTCGGTTGCTCGTTAAATGGCGTTTCACATGGGAAAACACTCGACGATAGCAATCGTCGTGCGCGTCGTCGAAGGCTCAAGACTCACCCATTGCGACGTGGGAAAACGCTGCTTTGACCCCTAGACTGAACGTGTCAGTTGAATATCCCTTGGTGCAAAGGAGCCCCTGTGACGTCGCGTCATGCCACCTGGTCGGTCGAAGCCGGTCAACAGGTGCTGGACTCATTACCGTCTGATGAACGGTTGATCCTTCCGGCGTTGCAAGCCATCCAACATGAGTTCGGCTACGTGCCGCGTGAGGCCGTTGCGATCGTGGCGTCATTCGTCAATGTGTCGGTCGCTGACACCCACGGCGTGCTGACCTTCTATCACGAACTGCGCACTACGCCGCCGGCTCCGGTGACGGTCTCGCTGTGCATGGCTGAGGCGTGTCAGGCAGTGGGCGTTCGTTCTGTGGCCGAAGACGTTGCAAAGGCGATCGCTCCGCTCGGTCAGCGGTCGAGCGACGGGTCGGTAGATGTTGTCGAGGTCTTCTGCCTTGGAAACTGTGCACTGGGCCCAACTGCCCTGGTTAACGAACGTTTGATCGGCAAGGTTTCTGCTGAGTCGCTTGTGCGTGCGGTGGCCTCGGCTCGAGAAGGGGTGAACGCATGACGCGCGTTTATGTGCCGCGCGATAGTGCGGCTCGATCGATTGGTGCCGATGAGGTTGCCGTCGCGATCCTGACCGAAGCTGCCCTTCGTGGAGTCGACGTTGAACTCGTGCGCAATGGCTCGCGCGGAATGCTCTGGGCGGAACCGCTTGTCGAGGTTGTCACCGACGCTGGCCGAATTGGTTACGCGGGCATCACCTCAGACAAAGTTGCTGAACTTTTTGACGCGGGCTTCCTCACTGGTGGCGAACACGCATCATCATTGGGTGTCGTAGACGATATTGCATGGCTCAAGGATCAGCAGCGAGTGACCTTCGCTCGGATGGGCATTACCGATCCGGTAAATCTCGATGATTACCAAGCACATGGTGGTCTGCGCGGATTGCGTCGTGCACTTGAGCTTGGCTCAGAGGCAACTGTGGAAGAGGTGCTCGCCTCAGGACTTCGCGGACGTGGTGGTGCTGGGTTCCCGGCGGGGATCAAGTGGCGCACTGTCATGCAGGCGCAGGCCGACCAGAAGTACATCGCATGCAACGCCGACGAAGGTGACAGCGGTACGTTCGCGGACCGCATGCTGATGGAAGGTGATCCGTTCACGCTCATTGAAGGCATGACGATTGCAGGTGTCACCACAGGTGCCACCATCGGATACGTCTACTCCCGTAGCGAGTACCCGGATGCGAACAACACCATGCGCGAGGCCCTTGCTGTTGCGTATGAGCATGGACTTCTAGGTGCTGACGTCCTTGGAAGCGGAAAGGCTTTCGACTTACGTCTACGGGTAGGCGCCGGCGCGTACATTTGTGGTGAAGAGACCGCGATGCTGGACAGCCTTGAGGGTCTTCGGGGCATGGTTCGCGCGAAGCCTCCTATCCCGGCACTCGAGGGCCTGTTCGGAAAGCCAACCTTGGTCAACAATGTGATGACCTTGGGTACCGTGCCAGCAATCTTGGCCGATGGTGCGGCTGCGTATCAGGCATTCGGCACTGAGCGCTCGCGAGGCACTCAGGTGTTCCAAATCGCCGGGAATGTGGACCGCGGTGGCATTGTTGAGACGGGCTTCGGTGTCACGCTGGCCGAGTTGGTTGAAACATACGGCGGCGGCACCTGGAGCGGTCTACCCGTGCGAGCGGTACAGGTGGGTGGTCCGCTAGGCGCGTACTTCCCAGCCGACAAACTGGACGTCTCCCTGGACTACGAGTCGATGATTGCGGCTGGGGGAATGGTTGGGCACGGCGGCATCGTGATCTTTGACGAAACCGTAGATATGTCTCTCCAAGCACGATTTGCCATGGAGTTCTGTTCCAAGGAGTCGTGCGGTAAGTGCACCCCGTGCCGGATCGGTTCTATTCGTGGAGTCGAAACTATCGACAAAATCCGTGAGGGTGTCGATAGGGCTAACAATCTCGTACTCTTAAATGACCTGTGTGAACTAATGACAGATGGTTCGCTCTGCGCGATGGGTGGGCTCACTCCGATGCCTGTCCAAAGCGCCCTGCGGCACTTTCCGGAGGATTTCCAGCGATGACACTCATGCGTGATGCCGATTACGGAACACCAGCCTCGAAGGCAGATGAGACGGTCACCGTCACTATCGACGGGCATCCCGTCGAGGTGCCGGCTGGCACGTCGATCATGCGTGCAGCGGCTGAGGTTGGCCTGCCGGTGCCGAAGTTGTGCGCCACCGATTCGCTGGCAGCGTTCGGCTCCTGCCGACTCTGCTTGGTTGAGGTCGACGGCCGTCGCGGCACTCCAGCGTCATGTACGACACCGTGTGAGCCCGGCATGGTTGTGCACACGCAGACGCCGAAGCTGGACAAGCTCCGCAAGGGTGTGATGGAGCTGTACATCTCCGATCACCCGCTCGACTGCCTTACCTGTCCAGCAAATGGCGACTGCGAACTTCAGGACATGGCTGGCGTCGTAGGCCTGCGCGACGTTCGTTACGGCTATGAGGGCAAGAACCATCTCGACGCGCCCACGGACGACAGCAACCCGTACTTCTCCTTCGATGAGTCCAAGTGCATTGCGTGTAGCCGGTGTGTTCGCGCCTGTGGTGAGGTCCAAGGAACCTTCGCCCTGACGATTCAGGGTCGTGGATTCGAGTCCAAGGTGAGCCCTGGTGGCAACCTGTTCATGAACAGCGAGTGCGTTTCGTGTGGTGCCTGTGTGCAGGCCTGCCCCACGTCGACGTTGCAGGAAAAGAACGTCATCGAGCTTGGAACACCAACGCGCTCGGTTGAAACTACCTGCGCCTACTGCGGTGTCGGCTGTTCGTTCCGCGCTGAGATGCGCGGCGACGAGGTTGTACGTATGGTGCCGTCAAAGAAGGGTGGTGCCAACGAGGGTCACTCGTGCGTGAAGGGCCGATTCGCATGGGGTTACGCCTCCCATGACGACCGTCAACTCGAGCCAATGATTCGCGAGAAGATCACCGACGATTGGCGCGTTGTCTCATGGGACGAAGCGATCGCGTATGCGGCCGCCGGGCTTCTTAAGATTCAGGAAACCTACGGTGTCAACAGCATTGGCGGTATTACCTCGTCACGCTGCACCAACGAAGAGGTCTTCGTCGTTCAGAAGATGATTCGTGCAGCATTTGGTAACAACAACGTCGACACGTGTGCCCGCGTTTGTCACTCACCCACCGGCTACGGCCTCAAGCAGACCTTTGGTACGTCGGCAGGAACCCAGGACTTCAAGTCTGTAGCCAAGAGCGACGTCATCATGGTCATCGGGGCTAACCCGACTGACGCACACCCGGTGTTCGCCTCGCGGATGAAGCGTCGCCTTCGTCAGGGCGCACGACTTATTGTCGTCGACCCACGTCGAATCGATTTGGTGAAGTCCGCTCACATCAAGGCCGACTTCCACTTGCCGTTGCAGCCGGGTACGAACGTTGCGATCGTTAATGCGCTCGCGCACACGATCGTCACGGAGGGGTTGCACGATCAAGCCTTCATTGACGAGCGTTGCGATACCGAATCGTTCGCTGAGTGGGTCGAATTCATCAAGCGTCCTGAGAACAGTGCTGACGCAATGTCCATGGCGTCAGGGGTCCCCGCGGAAGATATTCGTGCCGCCGCCCGACTCTTCGCATCGGGTAAGAACGGGGCGATCTACTACGGCCTCGGTGTTACCGAGCACAGCCAGGGTTCGACCATGGTTATGGGTATGGCCAACCTGGCAATGCTGACCGGAAACATTGGTCGCGAGGGTGTGGGCGTTAACCCACTGCGTGGTCAGAACAATGTGCAGGGCTCATGCGATATGGGTTCATTCCCACACGAGTTCAGCGGATACCGTCACGTTTCAGATGACACTGTGCGTCTTCAGTTCGAAGAACTGTGGGGCACGGCTCTTCAGTCTGAGCCTGGTCTTCGAATCCCGAACATGTTGGATGCAGCTCTCGTGGGTGAGTTCCGCGGTATCTACGTCCAGGGTGAAGACATTGCGCAGTCGGATCCAAACACCAAGCACGTCATGGCGGCACTGGCTGCTATGGACATGGTGATCGTCCAAGACCTCTTCTTGAACGAGACGGCGTCGTTCGCACATGTATTCCTGCCCGGTACGTCGTTCCTTGAAAAGAATGGAACGTTCACGAACGCCGAGCGTCGTATCAACCGCGTGCGTCCGGTTATGGCGCCGCGCACCGGAATGCACGAGTGGGAGGTCACCTGCGCGCTGGCGACGGCGGTTGGTTACCCGATGCACTACGACCACTCGTCACAGATCATGGACGAGATCGCGGCGTCGACACCAACCTTCAAGGGTGTGTCGTTCTCTCGTCTCGACGCAGCAGGCAGCCTTCAGTGGCCGGTCACGGACGTCGAGCATGGTGGTACGCCGATCATGCACAAGGATGCGTTTGTTCGCGGCAAGGGTCGCTTCATGGAGACCCAGTACGTACCAACCATGGAGCGCAGTAACCGCAAGTTCCCGCTACTACTCACAACCGGTCGAATCCTGTCGCAGTACAACGTTGGTGCGCAGACTCGTCGCACTCCGAATGTTGAGTGGCATGGTGAAGACCTGTTGGAAATCCACGAGTCTGACGCTCAGATGCGCGGAATCACCAACGGATCGTGGGTTGAACTTAACAGTCGGGTGGGCACGACAGTCATGCGCGCGACGGTAACCGATCGCGTTCCTGCTGGTGTGGTCTACACGACCTTCCATTACCCAACCTCCGGCGCGAATGTCATCACCACTGATTACTCAGACTGGGCAACGAACTGTCCTGAGTACAAGGTCACAGCGGTTGAGGTTCGTCCCACTCTGACCGAGGGTGGACTGGCCTCACCGGCAGATCTTGGGCTGGAATTGCACGAGGGTTCGGCTCGCGCACATGCGGTTGAAACTCTCGTTCGGATGGCGAACCAGATCGCGACTCACAATGAGTCCGAGTCATTCGAGGAAGCAGTGGAAGCTGTCTACACGCACTTGACGATGTTCTGGACGCCAAGCATGACGGTCGACATCATCGACTACGCCTCAACCGGCGCGGGTGACCTCTCACCAGCTGTTTATGCCGCACTTGAGCGCGTAACTCCTGAGCACCCAGCCTTTGCTGACTCCGGTGCCATCGCCGGTGAAGACGGATAACGCGTAGGAATACCTAAGTGAGCGTGGGGCCGGGACTTGTGTCCTAGGCCCCACGTGCTTTGTTGGACTAGACCGAGGTCGACGATAAGGTCGAGACTTGTTCCATGGCGGCCCGCACGAGAACGGGCTCGTACCGCGGGTCAATCATGGCGATGAGTGTAAGACCAGCTCTACCAAGGTGTTCGGCGAGGATGTTGACCGCCGTCTGGACCTCGCGCCGCGAGCACGCCTGTGCGAGTAAGCGATGTTCTCGCGAGCCATGGATCCAGCCCCCTGATCGATCCGAGACGTAAACGCGGCGGTAGCGCTCAGTGAGATCTGACCACCGCGTGAGCGATTCGCGAAGGCTAGGGCCGCA
>CANGPO010000115.1 GCA_947455705.1 Actinomycetota bacterium
GACGGGGATTCCTGCTTCTTCTTAGCCATGACGCGAGCCTACGCGACGCTCACATCCGGATCACGAGTGACGTGAACTCTCCAGCCACCGCCGCACATCACTGGGTCGATTAGTGATGATCGCGTCAACGCCATGTTCAGCGCAGAGCAATGCATCTTCACGTTCGTCTACCGTCCACACATGCACCTGTCGTCCTGCAGCGTGTGCCCGCGCCACGATCTGGGGATCACGACGCACGACCTCGATTGACGGCCCGATCGCGCGCGCATTGTTTGGCACGGCACCACGATTCACCCCGTGCGGGTGCTCGGCCAGATAAACAGTTCCGATCGCGGGAGCCAGCTCTGCCATTCGCTTTATAGCCAGATACGAGAAGCTCATCACGCGAATCCGCATATCGTCACTGTTGTCAGCCAGTCCATAGTCAGTGAGCAGACGCACGACGGCACTCTCAATTGCGCCACCAAAGCGCACCGGATGCTTCGTCTCAATGGCTAGGCCCACACCGGAATCCACTGCAAGCTCTACCAGTTGTTCGAACCGCACGATTGGTTCCGGAGCCGCATCATCGGCACGCCCCGGCCATGTACGTCCACTCGGCCAACGGCCGAAATCCGCCTGAGCAAGTGACTCGAGCGATTGTTCGGACACGACGCCCTTACCGTTACTGGTGCGCGAAACATCTCGATCGTGGATGCAGACGATCTCTCCGTCGCGGGTAAGCCGTACATCGCACTCAATGGCATCTGCCCCATCAGAAACAGCACGTCGAAATGCGGCCATCGTGTGCTCAGGCTCGTAAGCACTAGCCCCACGATGGGCGACGATCTTGGGTAGCGGCATCAGTTCGCCTCCACCAGCAGTAGCGCGCCGGGATTGAATAATCCATGGGGATCAAAGGCTGTCTTGATCGCACGCATTGCGGCTAACTCGGAGGCGCTTCGGGATAGGTGAAGGTATTTCGCTTTCTGCCGGCCCACACCATGCTCTGCGGAAATCGATCCACCGAAATCAGCAACCAGATTGAGCACCGTTTCATCAGCCCGCTCATCATCGGCCGCTGGGCCTATGACCTCGAGATGAAGATTGCCATCGGCAAGGTGGCCAAAACTGAAGTAGTGATGAACGTCGGGGAGTTCCATCACGGCCACCCGCACGGCTTGGGAGAACTCATCCCAGCGGTGTCGGGGCACCGAGACATCGAATCGATGTGTGATTCCAAGGCGACCAACGGTTTCACCGGCAAGTTCGCGATACCGCCAGAACCGAGCCTTCGTCGACTGGTCAGTGGCAATAACCGCTTCAACGTCGTCCGGCAGGTCCATCGCGATGTCACCCGGCGCCGCGGATTCAGTCTCGAGCAACAACACATGCGGTGACGGGCTGGGTAACGGCATCGGAAGTGATGCAGTATCAGCAATAAGTCTCAGCAGCGGAGCATCAAGTATCTCGGCGGCGAGTAGACGTGAGCCCGCTGGTACCGCTGAATTCACGATGTCCAATGCGTGCTGCGCATCGCGAACCCCAATCAACGCAACGGCAGATGCTCGCGGCGGACGAACCAGCGCCAACCGAGCGGCGGTAACGACCCCCAGAGTGCCCTCACTACCGGTGAATAGACTGGGAAAGTTGTAGCCGGTGTTGTCCTTCATGAGCCCGGACAGGTGCGACATGATCGAACCGTCAGGTAACACCACTTCGATCCCCACTACCTGCTTGCGCGTCATGCCGTAGCAGCAGACCCGGATCCCACCCGCATTGGTGCCGATATTGCCGCCCACCGTGCAACTTTCGCGGGACGCCAAATCAACACCGTAGTTCCAGCCCGCCGCGTTCGCATGAGCGTGTAACTCGCCAAGCGTGACACCAGCTCCGACAGTTACCTGGCCGACACGTTCGTCAACCGGATCCAGTCGGTTCAGCCGGCGCGTTGAGACGATCAACATCGACGGATCAGTTGGTCCAGGCACAGAGCCGCCGACGAGCCCGGTGTTTCCGCCCTGGGGGAGCACCGGGATCCGATGCGCCGCACACACCTTGACGATCGAGGAAACCTCATCAGTGGATGCAGGACGTACAACACCAAAAATGGATCCGGCGTAACGTCCTGACCAATCGTGTGAATACGACGCCGTGATCTCTGGATCGGTAAGAACGTGCTCGCGACCAACAATCGCGATGAGGGCTTCTAAGACCTGCGTCGGCAGCGGGGCGGTTGGCTCAGTCGTAGACGTCGTCACGGCACCATTCTCTCCGACATTGGCCGACAACTGCTAGGCGCATCGTGGTGTCTCGCGACACCTTGCACTACTTCAGAAACTTCGACGTGCGCCGATCCGCCAATGGGGTGCCACCGGTTTGGCAGGTTGGGCAGTATTGAAGAGACGAGTCAGCGAAAGATACTTCGCGAATCACGTCACCACACTCGGGGCATGGTTCACCTTTTCGGCCGTGCACTCTCATGCCCATTTTCTTCTCCGACTTCAAATCTCCTGCGGCCACGCCAGCAGATCTGGTCATCGCATCGTTGAGGGTCTCGTGAAGAGCGTCATACAACCGCGAGACTTGCGTCGCATCGAGGGAATCGGCGGCCAAAAAGGGGCTCAATTTCGCGGCATGAAGAATGTCATCGCTGTAGGCATTGCCAATTCCAGCGATAGTACTTTGGTCTCTCAGCAGGCCTTTGAGTTGTCGTCGCCCAGCCGAGTGAAGCAGGGAGCTAAACACCTCGAGAGTGAAATCATCGTCGAGGGGTTCAGGCCCGAGCTGGCGGACTCGCTCAATATCGTCACGATCCCGTACGACGTGCACGGCGAGTTTCTTTTGGGTGCCGGCTTCGGTCAGATCGAAGCCACCTGACGCGACACCATCATCGTCAACGAATCCGATTCGGAATGCGATCGGCCCTTTACCGGGCCTGGCAACAGTGGTGGGGAGTTCCTCGCGCCACTGCAGCCATCCGGCGCGAGCCAAGTGCGTGACAAGATGAATGGGTTCGCCATTACTGTCCACCATCGAGATATCGATGAACTTACCTCGCCGCGAAACACCTAGGACCTGTGCGTTAAGAAGGTCTGTCACTGGCGGATCAAAGGTTTTCAAGGCATTGATCGAGGCAAGTTCCACGCGCGACACCCGATGATCAAGGATGCGGTCCGCAAGAAAGTGCACCAGCGATTCGACCTCGGGAAGTTCAGGCATGTGATCAGACTGCCACGCCCGATGGCGGCTCGACAGTGCAATTGCTCGCCACGTTTCCCCATCTGTGGGATCGGCTGGTCAGAATCGCACTTCATGGGTGACACTGAGGTGGTGAGTGAGCAACTTGATTCCGTCGTAGATGCCGTACTTCCCGGACGCATCGGCATTTTGGTCCGCATCCCTGTGCTTCCTGGACTTCGGGCGGCAGCCCTCGACGTTCTCAACCGTTACGTAGATGATCTCGAGAGCGAGCCGGGTACCGAGGCGTTCATGGTCTGTGTGGATCCACAGGACGAAGACGTTGTCTGGCTCTACGAATGGTTCCGCGACGAGGCCGCACTGCAGGCGCACCGCGAGGCGCCGCTTTTCCATCGACTCATGGGTGAGCTGCCAGATCTCGTCGGTGAGAACCCTGGCCTGATGCGCTTGGATCCGCTTCGCCTGCGCATGACGAGCGCACTCACTGCCCATCAGTTTTAGGACACACTCGGATCTTTGCTGTCGGCCCCCTTCGTCCGGCGCAGATAGAACAGCCCGACGATCGGCAGGATCAGTGGGATAAATCCGTAACCTTCGCCAAAGTGCGACCACACCGTCGCACGTGGAAACGCAGCTGGATCAAGGAAGCTCCACGCGCCAACAATGATTACGCCGACCAATTCCACGATGATGAAATTGCGCGCCATCCTCAGCGAAGACGTCGTGCCGCGCCACAGTAAGACAGTAATGGCGACGTAGATGAGAGCAGCGAACGCAGACAGTGAATATGCAATCGGCGCATCGGAAAACTTCGTCGCCAATTGGAAGAGGGCTCGCGCGGTGGCCGCCAGCGCAAAAACGGCGTAGACACCAATCACCACTCGTCCTGGGCCGCGATGAGTCACGATGTTGCCTTGCGTCGAATCACTCACTGAACAATTCCTCCCACCCAAACTTGCGTCACACGAATGATCAGGACTGCCAACACCACACATGCGACGGCTGCGGCCCCACTACCCCAACGTCCCGGCTCGCCTTTCGCCCACACGATCATCCCCGGGGGCAGGACCAAACAGACAATGAGATAGCAAACAAAGACGAACGGTTCTGCTGGCGGTGTGCCCTGCGACCAGGTCCGCAAGCATTGGACTGCGACGGCGACCAGGCCGAGTTCTAGCACGCCGAGAACAACCATCGCCCACGTGGGAACGGACTTCTTCGCAATCGCTAGGACGACAAAAATCGCCGCCAAAACGAGCGCTGCATACATGACGATCGCCGCGAATTGAGCAGCTGGAAACGTTGAGACAGACATGCTCAGCCCAACGCCAGCAAGGCTGATGCGACAAGAGCGGTGATCATGCCAAAGACCTGTATTGGTCGAAGCCGCTCGGCCAGAACGAATCTCGCCAAGAAGACCGTCGCCGCCGGATACAGCGAACCAAGAACAGCGACTACTGAGAGCATCCCGAGGTGCACGGCAAGAACATAGAAAGCATTGGCCCCAACATCGAGAACGCCGGCCCCAATCGCTTGCCACCGAGTCACAGAATCGGGTGGCAGCACTGGAGTTCGCAGTCGTCGAGCAACGATCAGGCCGATCGTCAGAAGTACAACCGTCGAGGTTGTACGTGCAAACACCACTGGCCACAATCCCGCATCCGTTGGAGCAAGGCCAACGAGAGCGAAGAAGAATCCGATTCCAACACCGGCACCCAATGCGTAGGCCAATGCCCGCGGAGTGATTCGCTGATGTGTTCCATCATCCGTCGGATTCGACGGCTCTAAGCCGACCGTCACAATTGCAACGACGGCCAGCGCCATGCCGACGTAGGCCAGCATCCCCGGTCGTTCACCCCTGAAAAGTCCGACAACCACCGGGATCGCGGCGCCAAGTACGGCCGAGATCGGTGAAAGCACGCCCATAGGTCCCGCGCTTAATGCCAAATACAGCAGGAGTATGCCGAAGGCTCCGCACACTCCTGCGGCAATACCCGGTAGCGCGCTACCCGCTCGATTTCCACCGAGGATCAATGCGATCGGAATGATGAACACCATGCCGGCCGGGGTGGTTAAGGCCAGAGTTTGAAGTGGTGTCGATTTACGAGACGCGAATCCGCCCACGAAGTCAGCAACACCCCAGACCAATGCTGAGATGAGAGCGAGAAGGGCGGCCATGACTGCTATCTCAGCACATCAGACGACTACCCACGTGACTCGCCTCGACTTGTCGCCGGTGATACGTCACCGATCACAGGTCAGCGTCAACGATGACAATTCGAACATGACCCCTAGAGACGTCGTGCAAGTGCCAGTTCGCGACGGTCGGCAGGGCGGGTCGCGATCAGCGCTGGGTTCAATTGGTTCGCCTCCGTGACGGAACGGACCGCGCGTAGTGCCGCTGGAGCAGGCTCAGCCCACACTCGGGGCACCACGGCCCAGCACATCACAGCTAGAGGAATCAGGAACACAAGATTGACCAAGCCGCTTTGCTGGTTTAACAACATGATCTGGGCCAGCGTCGAGACAACGCCCAACGCCAATCCACCCAACAGGCCGGCAGAAATCAACATGCGCGCTGCGTATGGAAGGGTCGTCGTATCGGCTCCGTAGTGTTCACGTCGTTTCACGTCGCGACCTCCTTAACTCTGCCCATGTTCCGGAGTGACGGTCAGCCGACTGCCTCGTCACGTCCCCGGTTCTTTTCTTGTAAAGACTGGATCGGCAACATGAGGCGTGAGCAGTAGAAATGTCACCCGTTAGCGCCACTGGGTTGCCTGCTGGGTCTCGGCATCGAGTCACTCCTCGAAGCACTGCATACGTCGTCGCTACGTGACGTAGTCGCAGGCTATGAGACGAAATGACCACTGGAATACGCCGATGTTTGGCAGGCGCGAACGATCGTCATGACCTCACATTCGTGAGATGGTTCGCAGACGGGGAATTGTGGGAAGCGACTGCAGCCCACCTAATCCATCCAAGGAGAAGCCATGACCCCACCCACTGACCAACCGCAGTTGCCAACCGATTGGTCCGGTACTTGGACGGGCTCTTCGTGGGGGGTCAGCAGCCAGCACCATCCGCTCTCAACCACGCATCAGCACCTTGATCCGGACTTCCATACCTGGACAGCACCGTGGTCGATGCACATCGTGCAGCAGGACGGCCGGCATATCGACGTCCTTTACAAAACTGACAACCACGAAAGCCGCGCCATTGGTGTGATGACGGCAGATTTCACCAGGATGATCTTTACCGGTCAGTGGGCCATCTATCACTTCGAGATCGACGTTGCCGCCGGGACCATGTGGGGCCAGTGGAGTGCTCGCCCGCACGGCACCGAGAAGGTCGACACCAACTTCGCCTGCGGCGAGGTCGAGATCTCGGCCGTTCAGTAAGTCCACCTCATGACGATGGGCCCAGGACATTTGTCGTGGGCCCATCGGCATAGGACGCGTCA
>CANGPO010000116.1 GCA_947455705.1 Actinomycetota bacterium
ACTGGCAGAGTCGGCATCTATACCAACGACATTGATGGCGACGAACGTCTCGTCGCTGAAATCGGTGC
Organism: Actinomycetota bacterium; assembly: GCA_947455705.1. Lineage (GTDB taxonomy): Bacteria > Actinomycetota > Actinomycetes > S36-B12 > CAIYMF01 > Longivirga. The sequence continues at coordinate 69 of CANGPO010000116.1, forward strand.
GGGCAACTTCTGCGGCGACGTCGGCAAGGCGGACGCGCGACGCACCGAGACGGTGCGTGCGGTGAACGACACGATGGTGCGCACCCTCAGTGTAGAAGCGTGGTCGGCAGGGGTGCTGGGGCTACTCGACGCCGACCCGACCGAACGTCTTGTCATGACGGCGATCTTGCGCGGGGACCGTCCCACGATTGATCAACTTCCGAACTTAGTCCTCGGCTTGGGCCCCGACGAGACCATGGCTGCTGCAGCCGCACTCGTGGAAAGTGGGAAGGTGCGCACTGACGACGAGGGTCGACTTTCGATCACCATGCGACGACGCGCACGCTCGCACAAGGTGCTCGATCAGTTAGCGGACCTGTAGCCACCCGAGGGCTCACATCACGTTCGTGAGCCCTCGTTTACTTAGAGTGCGCGCAGAATATCTTCGACGCGGTCCTTTGCATCTCCGAACAGCATCGCGCTGTTTTCCTTGAAGAACAGGGGATTCTGGACGCCTGCGTAGCCCGAGGCCATGGAGCGCTTGAACACGATCACATTCTCGGCTTCCCATACGTGCAGCACGGGCATCCCTGCGATCGGGCTACCTGGATCTTCAGCCGCGGCAGGGTTAACGGTGTCGTTAGCGCCGATGACCAGAACGACGGAGGTATCTGAGAAGTCATCGTTGACCTCATCCATTTCCATGACGATGTCGTACGGCACCTTCGCCTCAGCGAGCAAGACATTCATGTGGCCAGGCAGACGGCCCGCAACCGGGTGAATACCGAAGCGCACCTCAACACCTGCATCGCGAAGCTTGCGGGTGAGCTCAGCAACTCCGTACTGAGCTTGGGCAACTGCCATTCCGTAACCCGGGGTGATGATCACCGAATTAGCGTTGCGAAGAAGTTCAGCAACACCTTCGGCGTTGGTTTCGCGGTGCTCGCCGTAATCCTTGTCTTCACCGGACGGTGCTTCGATACCGAAGCCACCAGCGATAACGGAGATGAACGAACGGTTCATCGCCTTACACATGATGTACGACAGGTACGCACCGGATGATCCGACGAGCGCGCCCACGATGATCAGCAGATCGTTTTCAAGTAGGAAGCCAGACGCCGCGGCCGCCCAGCCTGAGTAGCTGTTGAGCATGGAGACAACCACCGGCATATCGCCACCACCGATGGATGCGACCAGGTGCCAACCAAGGAGCAGCGCAATGAGCGTCACTGCAACGAGCATCCACATGGCTGGTGAGATCACGAACCACACCGTCAACACCGCGAACGCAACGAGCGCGCCGATATTGATCAGGTTCTTTCCCGGCAGCACTAGCGGCGACGAACTGATCTTCGCGGACAACTTCAGGTACGCGACGATCGAACCGGTGAACGTGACCGCGCCGATGAAGACCCCGATGAAGACCTCGGCGTGATGGATACCAAGAGTCCCCTGCGCGTCGAGTAACTGCGCCTCAGGTCCGTTGAGGGCGTGCTCGACAAGTAGGTAGCCATTCCAACCAACAAGAACAGCAGCCAGACCGACGAATGAGTGCAGCATCGCGATCAGCTCAGGCATACCCGTCATTTCGACGGATCGGGCGCGCTGCAATCCGATCAAGGCGCCGATCACCATGGCAGCAGCGAGAAGGCCAAGACCGGTAGATGTGATGCCACGATCAATCGCCAGCGCGATCGTGGCGACCAGAGCAACGGCCATCCCGGCCATGCCGAAGGTGTTTCCGGACTTTGCCGTCTCGTGACGCGACAACCCGGCAAGGGCAAGAATGAAGAGCAGCGCCGAAACGATATAGGCGGCTTGGGCGGCGGTTTCGATACTCATCGGTCAGCTCCTCGAGAACATGGCGAGCATGCGACGGGTGACGGCGAATCCACCGAACACGTTGATACTGGCAAGGAGAATGGCTAAGAAGGCCAACACTGTGATCGCAGTGTCACCGTGGCCGATCTGCAATATGGCGCCGACCACGATGATTCCCGAGATCGCATTCGTCACGGACATCAACGGCGTGTGCAGGGCGTGGTGAACGTTACCGATTACGTAGTAGCCGATGACGATGGCAAGAGCGAATACGACGAGGTGTCCGCGTAACGCCACCGGAGCGATGGCGGCAAGCAAGAACAACAACGCACCAACAATTCCGACACCGAGGAAGCGACGGCTGGCCGACATCGGCTCGGCTGCGGCCTTCACCGCAACGACGGGCGCAGGCGCAGCAGCGGCAGGCGCAGCGGACACCGCAACTGCCGGCGGCGGCCACGTAACTTCACCGTCCTTCACGACCGTAATGGCACGCTGCACAACGTCATCCCAATCAAGAACGAGTTCGCCGTCCTTGCCCGGGGTCATGAGCTTCATCAGATTGACGAGGTTGGTGCCGTACAACTGTGATGACTGCGCGGCGAGGCGGCCAGCAAGGTCGGTGTAGCCGATGATCGTCACACCGTTGGGCGTAACTATCGACTCACCAGCAACCGTACCTTCGACGTTGCCGCCATTAGACGCAGCCATGTCGACGATCACACTGCCCGACTTCATGCTCGCAACCATGTCGGCGGTGATCAGCCGAGGCGCTGGCTTACCCGGAATCAACGCTGTGGTGATGATGATGTCGACATCCTTGGCCTGCTCGGCGTACATCCGCTCAGCGCGCTGGTTGTAGTCGTCCGACATTTCCTTGGCGTAGCCGGTGGAGCTCACCTCCACGTCGGGCGCCGCAACCGCAATGTATTCGCCCCCAAGTGACTTCACCTGGTCGGCAACCTCTGGACGAGGGTCGGTGGCACGAACAATCGCACCCATGCTGCCGGCTGCGCCGATGGCGGCAAGACCGGCGACGCCTGCACCGGCGACGAGCACCTTCGCCGGCGGGACCTTGCCCGCCGCAGTGACTTGCCCGGTAAAGAAGCGTCCAAAGGCGTGCGCGGATTCGACGACGGCACGGTAGCCAGCGATGTTTGCCATCGAACTCAGAACATCGAGTGACTGGGCCCGCGATATACGCGGAACAGCGTCCATGGCCAGTGCAGTAATCGGGCGGCGACCAAGATCCTCGACGAGCTCAGGCTTGAGCGCTGGACTCAAGAGGCTGACCACCGTCGCACCTGCATGCAACCCATCGAGTTGCTCAGGGGACGGCGCGTTTACGCCGAAGACAACGTCCGCAGCGAGCGGGTCACCGATCTGCGCTCCCGCAGCCACGTAAGCCTCATCCGAGAAGGATGACTTGTCCCCCGCACCAGCTTGAACGACGACGTCATAGCCAAGTTTGCGCAGTTCGCCCACCGTGGCTGGCGTCGCCGAGACGCGCGTTTCACCAGGTTGAGCCTCTGCGAGGACTCCGATTTTCATTGCGCTCCTGCTCTGATCGATGGCACGCCGCACATCGCAGATGCTGCACGACATCTGCGAGTGCGAGCCTACGACGCAATACAACAGCAACTGAGTACATCCGGCCACGTGAGACCGCCAGATATCAGTTGCTGAAATCTTCGTCGACGCACTCGAGGAGCGACTTAACGCATGTCAGTCCAAGATCTATCCTTTTCTTGACTGATTCCAAAAAAGACGAAAGACTGCATATGTGCTGACGACGGTTGAAGCGGAGCAATTGCTGCGTTCTGTCGACCTGCGCGTGACACGACCGCGAACCGCCGTCCTGACCGCCGTTTACCAGCACCCACACGCCGACACCGACTCGATCGCTACGGCTGTTCGGCAAGATTTGTCCGATGTGTCCACCCAAGCGATCTACGACGTTCTTCGTGCGCTGACCGCGACGGGGCTGATCCGACAGATTGAGCCAGCCGGGTCTGTTCCCCGGTACGAATCACGCGTGGCCGACAACCACCACCCCGTGGTGTGCCGCGGTTGCGGAGCGATCGCAGACGTCGACTGCGCCACCGGAGACACCCCATGCCTTACCGCTTCAGACGATCACGGCTTCGTCATTGACGAGGCAGAGGTCGTCTACTGGGGCTACTGCCCCACCTGCACCTACGCCAGAACGATCTAACCGACAGATTGAGAACCCCAACAAGCGCACGATCTCGCTTCAGACAAGAATGTTCATGCCAGACCACTGCACGCCAGCAGAAGGAGACCACAATGGAGAACGAAAGTAAGTGCCCGGTTTCGGGTGGAGCACTCACCGAGCTTGGCTCGGGACAGTCCAACCGCGACTGGTGGCCTAACCAGCTCAACCTCAAGGTTCTGCACACGAACCACCCAGCCGCAGATCCGCTGGGCGCAGACTTCACGTACTCCGAGGCCTTCAAGTCTCTTGACCTTGATGAGCTTCGCAAGGACATCGATCACCTGATGACGACGTCACAGGACTGGTGGCCCGCGGACTTCGGCCACTACGGTCCGTTCTTCATTCGCATGACCTGGCACGCCGCAGGCACGTACCGCATCAGCGATGGCCGCGGCGGTGCTGGCACTGGTATGCAGCGCTTCGCCCCGCTGAACAGCTGGCCAGACAACGGCAACCTCGATAAGGCACGCCGCCTGCTGTGGCCCATCAAGCAGAAGTACGGCCAGAGCATTTCGTGGGCCGACCTGCTGGTATTCGCTGGTAACTGCGCAATGGATTCCATGGGCTTCACGACCTTCGGCTTCGGCGGCGGTCGTGAAGATAAGTGGGAACCAGAGGACATCTACTGGGGTTCAGAAGGCACCTGGCTCGGCGACGAGCGCTACAAGGGTGACCGCGTCTTGGAGAACCCACTCGGCGCCGTGCAGATGGGTCTGATCTACGTCAACCCAGAAGGCCCCAACGGCAACCCCGATCCGCTGGCCGCAGCTCGCGATATCCGGGAGACCTTTGCCCGCATGGCCATGAACGACGAAGAGACTGTTGCTCTCATCGCTGGTGGTCACACCTTTGGTAAGACGCACGGTGCTGCTGACCCGAGCAAGTACGTCGGCCGTGAGCCAGAGGGTGCAGCCGTCGAAGAGATGGGCCTTGGCTGGAAGAACACCTTCGGCACTGGCAAGGGTGGCGACACCATCACCAGCGGTCTCGAGGTCACCTGGACCACCACCCCAACGGCATGGTCAAACAACTACTTCGAGAACCTCTTTGGTTACGAGTGGGAGCTCACGACGAGCCCCGCAGGTGCCAAGCAGTGGAAGCCGAAGGATGGTGCTGGCGAAGGCACCGTTCCTGATGCACACGACGCGTCGAAGTCACATGCTCCGATGATGCTGACGACCGATCTTTCGCTGCGCTTCGATCCCGCGTACGAGAAGATCTCGCGCCGCTTCTACGAGAACCCTGCCGAGTTTGCTGACGCATTCGCTCGCGCATGGTTCAAGCTGACCCACCGCGACATGGGCCCCAAGTCCCGTTACGCCGGTTCACTGGTGCCAAGCGAAGATCTCATCTGGCAGGACCCGGTTCCTGCCGTCGACCACGCACTTGTCGACGCTGCTGATGTCGCCGCACTTAAGGCGACGATCCTGGCTTCGGGTCTGACGGTGTCGCAGTTGGTTGGTGCCGCATGGGCGTCCGCGTCGACGTACCGTGGCACGGACAAGCGCGGTGGCGCCAATGGTGCCCGTGTACGTCTGGCCCCACAGAAGGATTGGGCGGCCAACAACCCGGCCGAGCTTGCAACCGTCCTCGCCAAGCTCGAAAGCATCCAGGGCGAGTTCAACTCTGCTGCCGGTGACAAGGCTGTATCGCTTGCGGACCTCATCGTCCTCGGCGGCGCCGCTGCGATCGAGAAGGCCGCAAAGGATGCGGGCGTTGATGTCACCGTGCCGTTCGCGGCCGGTCGCACCGATGCCACGCAGGAGCAGACGGATGCAGACTCATTCGCAGTGCTCGAGCCAACGGCCGATGGTTTCCGCAACTACCTCGACGCTGGACACTCCCGTCCGGCCGAGGCACTCCTGGTCGACAAGGCCGCTCTGCTGGGCCTGAGCGCACCGGAAATGACCGTTCTCGTGGGTGGCCTTCGCGCCCTCAACGCGAACACCGGTGGCTCATCCGTCGGCGTGCTCACGAGCCGTCCTGGCACGTTGACGAACGACTTCTTCGTCAACCTCCTTGACAACAACCTCGAGTGGACGCCAACCTCTGCTGCCGCTGACACCTTCACCGGTAAGAGCCGCACCACGGGTGAGGACGTATGGACCGGGTCGCGCGTTGACCTCGTCTTCGGTTCGAACTCCGAACTGCGCGCCCTTGCCGAGGTTTACGCGAGTGACGATGCACAGGCCAAGTTCGTCAACGACTTCGTCGCCGCGTGGGACAAGGTCATGATCGCTGATCGTTTCGATCTGGCGTAACTCGCTCACATAGCGTGGAAGGGGCTGGCGCAATGCCGGCCCCTTCTGCGTTTCCTGCGCGTGACGAGCTGTCACGTGGCGATGCCAAGTATCGGTCTGCACCGAAGTGCGAGAGACTAAGGCCACTGTGACTGACACCACCATCGATGTACCCGGTGACGACCTATCCGTCGCACGGACGCACGTCAGTCATGCCTACAGCCGCCTCGATGCGATGCGCGCTCTGGCCG
>CANGPO010000117.1 GCA_947455705.1 Actinomycetota bacterium
CGAATGACGACGTGCCAAGGTAGTGGTGAACGGTGGCCCCGTTGCGCGATAGGCGCGAGGTTCCGTCGAAGAGCACACCACCGGGGAGTACGACGCTTGCGGCGAGCTCGCAGCGAGCCTCACGTCCAGCCAGGCAATGACGACACGTGCCGCAGGGCGCGACCCACGAGATGACTACGTGATCACCTTCGGCGAGATTTGTGACGCCCGCGCCGACTTCGACAACCACGCCTGAGCCTTCATGGCCCATGACGAGTGGCGCGGGGTGCGGCCAATCACCGCGCTGTAGATGGAGATCGCTGTGGCACACACCCGCGCCGGCGATCTTGATCTTCACTTCGCCCGGGCCGGGCGGCGCAATATCAACGTCGAGAACCTCAACCGGCTGATCAGGGCACGTGAAGACAACGGCGCGCATGGGAATCCTTAGTGATGTGAAGTGAGATTCCCTCGAGCCTACTCGCGCTGAGAACACACGTCAGCAGTTAGCAGATTCGATCAAGACACGAATTCGCATGATGCGCCGGGCAGCAGAGCTCAGGCCAATTCGAGTCGCTTAACCGCCCAGTTCACTTCAAGCTCATGACCGACGTCCATCGCGGACTCATCAAAGACGGCCTTCGCCGAATGATTCGACGCTGGAGGTGTGCCATCAGAAGTAGGCAGCTGCGCGCCCAGTAATACAAAGACACCTGGTACTTCCTTTAAGAACCAGCAGAAGTCTTCAGATACCGAGATTGGTCGATCAAGCAGATGGGTGTTGTGCGGATCGACCGCCTTCGTAATGTCTACTTCGCCCGCATCACTGGACGTAGGGACAGTGTCTTCAGTGAGAATCACTTCGACGTCAACGGCATGTGCCCGTGCGACTGATTCAGCCACTTCACGAATGACGCCACGAGCTCGATCGGCCACGGCCGTCGAGAAGCTCCGCAGTGTTCCGAGTAGAACGACTCGATCAGGAATCACGTTGTACGACGCACCGGCTTGAAAAGACCCGAAGGTGAGGGTATGCGGATCAAACATATCCGTGGCTCGACTCACCGCACTTGTAACGGTCGGAACGAAGACCGCACCCGCGAGTAACGGATCGTTGGTCAGATGCGGAGCCGAACCATGCCCACCTCGACCCGTGAATGTCACTCGCACTAGGGTCGAGCCAGACATGATCGGACCGGGTCGCAGTCCGATGTGATTCGTCGGCAAGTGATACGAAAGTGCATGCATTCCAAAGGCCGCAGTCGATCGCGAACCAGCAATATCGAGAACGCCTTCCTTAAGCATCATGCGCGCTCCGCCGTGTCCCTCTTCCCCAGGTTGAAATACGAAGACGACATCGCCGGCGAGGGTTTCGCGCATCCCGGAAAGTCGATGAGCGGTGGCAACCAACATCGCCATGTGCAGATCATGTCCACAGGCGTGCATGGATCCGTTAGTCGATGCGAAGTCCAAGCCGGTTTCTTCGACAACGGGTAGCGCATCCATATCTGAACGAAGCAGCACGTTGACGTTTCCGTCGCCGGCCACGCCGCGCGTGCCACCGCGAAGGATCGCGACCACAGACGTGAGGTCGCGGCCACGATGCACTTCGAGTCCCAGCCCGGCGAGAGCATCCAAGAGGAGCTGCTGGGTCAGCGGCAGTTGCAGGCCGACCTCGGGAATCAGATGTAGATCGCGACGTAACGCAATCATGTCCGTTGACGTGAATGTCACGAAGGAACTCCAAGTGGATGATCAAAGGTGAGAACGATTGCATTGCCGTCAATAAGTTCGATCTCGAGCTCCTTGAGCCGCGATCCCAGCCAACCATCGGCCGGTTCGACCTGTAATTGGGTTGAGCCCGCAGGCACATGGTCAGCCCAGCTAGTCCATGGCTCGTCCGTCGAGACTGTGATCCGACGGATCCCAACCGGCGCCACCCGATGATCGGCGGGGCGACGAGCCGGTGATTCCTGCCCGGCACTTCGTTGGAGGAAGAACGGACGAGCCGGATCGGTAACGGACTCGTCGACGCCAGCTAGCAGTACTGAAACACCTGCACGTGAAAGCGGCATTGATCCCACGTTCAGTTCTTCGGCCACCGCCGCTGCATCCTGCGCAGCAACACTCCACGAGAACAGGCACGCATCAAGTCCCTCGTCATCAGCCCGATGTGTACCGGCAACTACCAGCCGTCCAAAGGGATTCTCGCCGGCCAGCACAACATCGTGAGCCTCGACGATCTCAAGGTAGCCCTCACCGAGCGGCACGATTACATTCCTGGTTCCAAGCCCGTCATGTTCACCACCAGGGATGGAGGCAAGTCCAGTCCGAACAAAGAGCTGCTCGGCGGTTGCGGCCGGATCACGACTAACAATGAGTACGTGATCGACCGATACCAACCGAGCAGCTTGTATAGATTGCAAAACTCTCCTGCCGAACGAATTAGCTAGCGTTCGTCCCAGAGAAAGCAGCTGTCTTGCGATCGGGACTCATCACCTTGACGAGACCAAGGTAGATGATCGTCGTTGCGATCGAGCCAACGATCCATGCGGTGTCGACGTACCCGAGGGAAACCGCGATGGGGCCGGTGTAGAAACTCGTCGACATGAACGGGATCTGAATCAGAACGCCGAGGATGTAGGCGATAACGGCCGGCCAGTTGAACAGACCATAGACGCCGCCGCCAGGCTCAAAGAATGCCTTGACGTCGTAGTCACCCTTGCGCACTACGTAGTAGTCCACGAGGTTGATAACGCTCCACGGGATCAGGAAGTACAGCAGGAACAAGATGAAGTTGCTGTACTGAACGAGGAAGTTCTGCGCAAACACCGTTGCAAGAATTGCGGCCAGCGCGCAGAACACCGCTGCGATAACGGCGCGGGTCGGAGCCTTCGGGAACCAACCAGACTTGAATGTCTGGCCGATCGTTACCAAGCACAGCGCCGGTCCGTACAGGTTGATCACGCACGCATCGATCGAGCCGAGGAAGAACATCAGCGCCACAAACCACAGGACGATCGTCGGCATGATTCCGGTCAGGTCGCCCAGCGAGCCAGCGCCACCAAGCCAGATGGGAATCAGCGCACCGATGATCATCACTGGGATTGCACCGATCGCACTACCCCAGTAGGTGTAGTGGAAGGTTTCGCGTGAGTTTACGTTCTTTGGTAGGTAACGGCTGTAGTCCGATACGTAAGGTGCGTAAGCGACCTGCCACACCGCAGCAACCGAGAACATTCCGAAGAATCCTGCGGTGGTGTAGCCGAGTGCCGATACGTCAGGGTTGTGACTGCCCTTTGCCATCAGGATGTATACGAACGTCACGATGACGGCAATTCCGAACAGCGGCATCAATACACGGTTCATGCGGTGAATCATCTGGTACCCGAAGACTACGAGTACAAGCGTCAGCACCGAACTGATGATGATGGCGACCGTGCCGTCAAGGCTCGGGAAGATGACCTGTAGTGACTGAGCCGCAAGCACCAAGATCGAGGCCAAGAAGCCCAGGTACATCAGGACAGTTACGACCAGGACCACAAGCGACCCGTACAGACCGAACTGTCCGCGGCTCTGAACCATCTGCGGCACACCTAGCTGTGGACCCTGCGCTGAGTGCAGCGCCATGAAGATCGCACCGACGAGGTTACCGAGAACGATCGATACAACCGTCCACGTCAGGTCAAGTCCGAAGACTGTTGGGCCCAGAACACCCGTGACCAAAGTCAGCGGCATGATCTGCACGCCGAACCAGATTGAGAACAGGTGACGAGCTACGCCTGTTCGCTGATTTTCCGGTACTGGCTGAATGGTGATCTGCTCGATATTCGAGTCGACCTCGTCCAATACGTCCGACATAGTGCCTCCCTGAAAGTGGGGCTCACGCTTTGCGATTGTTCGCTGTTATTACCTTTGTCCTACAAGGTTTGTGCTGTGACATTACTGGCGTACGACAAGGCTGTCTAGCGTTTTGGGGCTAAAACTGGTCCCCAATATCGCTTTTTAACGACCCTCAGGCAGGATCGCGATGCAATCCACCTCGATCAGAAACCCGTCGTACATAAGGCCATTGACGCGAACGGCCGTTCCAACGGGGCCGGGATCGGGCAGGAATTCAAGGCGAACGCGGGTCATCTTCTCCCAGTACTCGCGGACCTCGTCGCCCTTGCCCTCGAAGCAGTAGTAGGTGTTGACCCGAACAACGTCCTGCCAGGTCGCACCGGCACCCTCAAGGATGGTCGTGATGTGGTTGAAGACATTGCGCGTTTGCACCTCAATATCGCCCTCGCCCACAACATTCCCGTTCTCGTCGGCTGACAACTGCCCGCCGACGAAGACCATATTTCCGACTCGCCAACCCTGCGTCCACGGAGTTGGAATCGACCAATCCCAGTGACCTTCGGGCTGAACGCGCTGCCATTCCGGACCGCGGCCGGTGGAAGTTTCTGCACTCATGAGGTTGTCTCCCAATCCCTGACGATCAGACGTTCATAACGGCGACGGCGCGGATGGGTGAACCTGTTCCGGCGCGGATGCGCAGCGGGAGACCGAAGTAGAGGAAGCGCTTGCCTGCGATCTTGTCGAGGTTGGTCAGCGACTCCGTGTTCACGATTCCGTATTCACCGCAGACGACGTGGCCGGCGAAAGTTGCGTCATCGCTGTGGTCGATGGCGACGTTGTCTATGCCGATGTTTACGACACCCTGCTTGGCTAGCCAGAGCGTCGACTCACGGTTAAGGCCGGGGTACTGCTCGGTGTAGCTAACCTCTGGCCAGTGCTGGTCACCCACGCCGCTGTACAGCAGGACAGTGTCACCCATGCGGATATCGAGACCGCTCTTGGCGAGTGCCTCTTCAAGCACCTCGACGGTGATGAAATCCGGGTACTGAATGTGTGACACGTCGATGCAGATCGCATCGCCGTAGTAGTACTCAAGTGGTGAGTTGTCGATCGTCGGTCCATTGCGATCGTATTCGAAGACCGCATCGGTGTGCGTACCCGCATGCTCGCTGATGAGCAGGTTGTGTGCCTCGAAACCCATCTCAGTCTTATGGATCTCCATGAACTTGTCATGGGTCTGATTGGTATTGATGAACGTCTTCTGGTGCCCGAACCACATCGGCATACCCTCGAAGAGTTCACGTGTGAGGTCGATGACCTCAACGCGACGCGACATGATCGCATCTCCGAGCAACGGGTATCGGCTCTCCCCTGATGGGGTCACTTCGGCGTTAGCTGACATGGATGGTGCCTCTCATTTCTCTGATTGCGAATCGTTACGTGCACTGCACTTTTCGTTATCGATGTGGTCAGCGAAGTCTGATCGGAAGTGCTCAACAGCGGACATGACTGGAGCTGTGGGCATATCAATGAGCGCGCATTTACGCGGCATGTCCGCAACGAATTCATCGATCGTCGCGAATTGCCCAAGAAGTTCCCAGTTGGCTGCACCTTGGACGACCTTGCCGAGCAGCGTGCTGTAGCTCGTCGTCTTCATTCGGCAGCCCGGACATTGACCGCACTGCTCACGAGCAAAGAACGCTGCGACTGCTGCTACTTCCTCGACCATGCAGCGCGTATCAGCGACGACGCGAACGGCCAAACAGCCTGGCTGAGAACCGATACCGCGAATTGCCTCGTTGGTTAGTGCCGTATCAAGTTGCGTTGCGGAGACATAGGCCGATGACGGACCACCGGGTTGCACCGCCTTGACGGTTGCCTCTCCTGGGACACCGCCAGCCATCGCGATGAGGTCACGCAGCGTCGTAGTCAACGGATCAACCTCAAACACACCTGGGCTTACGACGTCGCCAGTGACCGTCGCCAATCGACTACGTGAGGCGGCCGACGATGCATCGTCACTCAGCATTCGTGGCAGGTTCGCAAATGTTTCGACGTTGCTGACGAGCGTTGGCTGGCCCAAATAGCCGCTCTCAGACGGATACGGCGGTTGTGCGTTGGGCTTGGCATCCTCGCCCGCGAGGCTACAAAGTGCAGCTGAGGCTTCACCTGCAACGTAGGTGATCGGCGCAGCATGTATCCGAAGTACCCGATCGCCCGCCAACCCATCGGCAGCAACCTCAGTCAACGCATCGGCCATCGAACCCATTGCTTCAAGAAGGCTTTCGCGGATGTAGAAGATGACTTCGTCAGCATCGACGGCGGCGGCGGCGAGGAGCGCGCCCTCAATCACCACATGCGGATTACGTTCGATCAGCAGTTTGTCTTTCTGACTGCCTGGCTCATCTTCAGCACCGTTGGCAACGACGTACCGGGGTCCTGGTGTCTTGAGAACCGCAGATACCTTGGTGGCAAAGGGGAAATGCGCGCCGCCTAAACCCGTTAACGTAACCGACGCGATACGCTCACGTAGGGCATCTTGCTTGTCGCCGATCGCCGCCAACGTCTGGTAGCCACCTCGATCGCGGTAGGCCCGCAGATTTTCACGTTCCGGTGGAAGCAGCCGTTCGACGGCCGAGCTCACGTTTGTTCCGACAAACTAAGGTCGCCGGGCTTGAATCCCGCGTCAAGCATGTTGAAGATCTTCTTCGCGATGAATGACGAGCTCTTATC
>CANGPO010000118.1 GCA_947455705.1 Actinomycetota bacterium
GACAGGCCGCATCACAATCGTCCTTCCACACGTCCAGTAACGGTTCGAGTAGCAGCTCGGATTCAAACTCCAGCAATTCCGACAGCGGTAACTCCGGCGGCGGCTACAGCGGTGGCGGATCGTCTTCGTCCCGCGCAATGATCGCCGTGAATTACGCGCTCTCGCAGGTGGGTAAGCCCTACAGCTACAACGCCCAGCCGCCGTACTCATGGGACTGCTCGAAGCTGACCGCTGCAGCGTGGGCGCATGCTGGTGTGCAGTTGACGGCATTGTCGTGGGCTCAGGCAAACGAAATGCGTCACGTGTCCTCAAGCGATTTACAGCCGGGCGACATCCTGTTCTACTTCAACGGAGCGCACCACGTTGCCATGTACATCGGTGGCGGCATGATCGTCGAGGCAGCAAGCCCGCGCCTCGGAGTTCAGGTCACTAGGGCTTGGAACAACTGGAGCAGTTCACACTTCAGCTTCGCCGGACGTCCACTCGGCTAAAGCTGCTCGTTAGATTCGATCGGTTTCATCACGACGAATCAGACGCACGTCGACGGCCACAACACCGTCAGGCCCAGCCATAATCGGATTCAGATCCAACTCGGCAATCTCTGGATACGTGGCCATAAGTCGCCCGACGCTCATCACGAGTTCTTCAATTGCCGCACGGTCAACGGGTGCGCTCCCGCGCACACCGTTGAGAATCGACGAGCCGCGCGGTCGGCTCACTAGATCAGCGGCCATCCGCTGATCTAGATGCGCTGGGGCGAAGGACACGTCATCGAGCACCTCGACCAGTACGCCGCCAAGTCCGAATGCAACGATGGGTCCCAACGTTTCATCGCGCAGCCCCCCGACGACCAGTTCGATCCCCCGAACTTGTTGCTGGATAAGCACCTGAGCGCCTGGGGCGAGGGCTAGAAGGTCAGTGGCGGCCGAACGCAGCTGATTCGCGTCGGCCAAACCGACCCGAACACCACCTACGTCACTCTTATGCAGAAGGTTGGGATGGTGCACCTTCGCCACCACCGGGTATCCGATCATCTCCGCCTGAGCGACGGCATCATCAGCCGAATCGCATACAGCCGTCTCCACAACCGGGATTCCATGGGAGACAACGAACTCCTGGGTCACATCCGCATCGATTCCCACACCTACAGGCAGGGCAACCGGCACCGGCGAAGCTGGAAGTTCGCTGCCTTCGATGGCTCGTCGGTAGTCGGCGTAACGCACCGCATGACCAACGGCACGTGCCGTTCGAGCGGGCCATTCAAAGCACGGAATCCCTGCCTCATGGAGTCCAGCGGCCACGGGCCACGCTGAACGTCTCGCAACCCAACAAACGTACACCGAGGTTTGTATGTCATCCCGGCGAAGTTCATCCACCTTTGCGACGAGTGCACTGGCAACATCCGCGTTCTCGGCAGAACGATGAAGTAGCACTGGGATCACGATGTCGACCTCACCGGATCGTGCTAGAAGCTCCAACACGGCCGGGTACAACTCAGCAAACCGCGTCCAAATCGGAGTGATATCAACGGGATTTGCCGAGCTTGCGTATCCAGGCAGTAGCTCATCGAGTTTCGCACGCAATGCCGGTGACAACTCTGGCAGGACGATGCCTTCGTCGGCTAAGAGATCGGACAGCTCGGTACCGGTTCCGCCAGAGTTCGTGATGATCGCAGCTCGCGCACCTGTCGGAAGCGGTTGGGTACTGAGCACTCGCGCAGCGTCGAGCATCTCCAGGCCCGAGCGCGTTACGACAACGCCGACGGAGGTAAGCACGTCATCCCAGCTGCGTCGATTCGCCGCTAGGGCAGCAGTGTGTGATGCAGCTGCACGCGCACCGGCCTCCGATCGTCCGACGGCGTTGACGATGAGTGGCTTGACCGCAGTGGTGCGACGAGCCACCTCAACAAAAAGCTCGCCATTGCCAAGGGATTCCAAGAACGCACAGATCACCTTGGTGCGCGGATCGGTGCGCACATGATCGATGACTTCCGCATCATCCACATCACACCGATTACCCGATGAGTAGGCGATGGCGAAGTTGACCCCCTCATCCTCGGACAATGCGTTCAACGCCATGGCATATGAGCCGGACTGCGTGATCACACTGATCCCGCCGCCACCCCTGGCAGCGCCAGCAGAGAGCGACGCATTCAGCGGGATGTCACAGTTCTGCACACCCAAGCAATTCGGGCCGACGAGAAGCACGCCGCCTTCACGTGCGATCCGCACCATCTCGGCCTGAAGTTCTGCCCCCGCTTCACCCGTCTCTGCGAAGCCCGCACTCACAATGACGCAGGCACCCACACCGGCCGCAACCGCATCTCGAACTACATCACGTGCTGCACTCGCCGGCACGGCCACGACCGCTAGATCAACGTGACCTGGGACTTCACGAAGGGAGGGATACGCACGAATCCCATCGATCTCCGCACTCGATGGCGTGACCGGGATGACCTCACCTGGGAAACCTCCGAGATTGCGCCATACAACATTGCCCGGTGATCCTTGCCGCGCCGAAGCGCCGACCACAGCAACCCTCGACGGATCGAGAATGGCCGATAGCGAACGAGAAGTCTCCACGGGCTAAGTATCAGTGATGGGGCTAGACGCCTGCACCAACTAAGTCGAATTCACGTTCCATCTCACGTGGATCAAACTCCCCTCGACGAACGCCAAGCGGATCGATCGCACGAAGTACATCGAGCTCAGCCTGAGTCGGTGGCGCCACTGGGATCACCTCATCTGCCACGGCAAATTCAAACCCAGTTGCTTCGCGTACCTGCTCGACAGTGACATCGGGCCACAGCTCCTGCAGGCGCATCCGCCCTTGCGAGTCGTAGTCGAAAACGCCAAGCTCGGAGACCAAACACTGCGGTCCACCACCGGTGTAATCGAGTTCTTCTCGAGTTCCCGCCGGCGTGCGATGACCAATGTCGGTGATGAAGTCGCACTCGGCCACGATGGTGCGTCCTGAACGGTGCCGGGTGGTCCAGAGCGTCAGCTGCTTGATCGTTGCGGAGATATTGCAGCCACCACCGCCACCACCGAGCTTCACCTTCGGGCGTTCCAGCGGACCCACCGCCGTCACGTTCGTGTTGCCGTACATGTCGATCTGACCGCCCGAGACAAACATCCTGTCGACATCACCGCGGATGGCAGCGTCAAAGAACTCTTCGAATCGCATGCTGTATGCAGCACCACGCTTGAGACTGCTGTCGTTGCTCGTCGGCGGGATGAACGGCGGGTCAGGGTTGATCGCGTACATCGCGCCCTCGATCAGCATCATGTTTGGAGCATGAGTGCGCTTTGCGACATGCATAGCAACCTGTGCACATGGACTCGCGAATCCGTGGAAGACCACTTCACGATCGCTAATCGTCCGCGCAAGCCTGATGACGTACCACTCGTCGAAGGTGTAGCTACTCATGAGAAAAGTCCCTTCCACTGATCAATCGACTCAGACCACTGCGTCAGTCGGGTAAGAGACTCTGCGCCCACCTTGTTTCGATATTCGTCCTCGCCACCAGGCACATTCACCCAGTCCGCCACGTACCCATCAGCTGACTCTGGTTTGGCCGCCGCCTGTACGTAGGTGGACATATGTGCACGATCGTAGGAATAGCTCGGATAACACGATGCGGGGTGGGCGCCGAAGGGAACCTCGGCGATCGCTTGCACGAAGTAGCCGGGGATCACCACCCCACGATCGTGGAGCTCTTCGGTCGGTACGATCTTTTCCACGGTAGCGATGACGGAATTGGACGCACCTGCAAAGTGCTCATCCAAAACGTACGGCTGCTCCATAAACAGATTGCCGAAAGCATCACCTACTGGCGCATGGATGATGGCCACATCCGGCTTAAGCGGCGGAACAGCAACAAGCACCTCACCGGTGAACGGACAGGTCGTCTCCGCATACTCCGGGTGCAAGCGGCGCATATCCGTTCCCTTGATTCCACGAACCGGCAGGAACGGCAAGCCCATTTCAGCGGCCCGTAACTGAGTCAAAATCGTCACGCAGCAACTCTCTTTAACGGTGATCGTCCCTGTCTCCGCAGCCCGCCGATACGCTGGAGCAAGACCGAGATCCTGCTCAAATCCGACGTAACTTTCCTCGCAGATGGCAAGTGCACCTGCGGCGATGAGCAGGTCGACATCCATGCTGTGCGCCGAACCCACGACATGCAGGTCGCGGCGACCTTGCCGGATGAGTTCACGAACCATCGCCATGGGTAGGCGGGCCGATAGCCCGCCACCCAGGGCGATCATGTGTCCGTCATGGACATACGACGCAGCCGTTGCTAGGTCGACGCGCTTGTCAGGGTCGAGATACATCAGACTCCTAGATGGACGTCATACCGCCATCGGCGGTGAGAGTGGAGCCGGTAACGAAGGCAGCCTCGTCACTGGCAAGGAACAGTGCCGCATTGGCAATGTCACCAACATCGCCGAGGCGACCGATGGGGTACTTGGTGAGGGTCATTTCAAGACCCTTCTGGAGATCGCCACCACCGCGCGCGATGAGCATGGGCTCCATGAGCGGAGTGTAGATCGTTCCGGGTGCGATCGCGTTCACGCGAATTCCACGCGGGGCAAGGTCAATCGACATCGACCGAGTGAGTGCGACGACGGCACCCTTGGCCGCACAGTAGGCGGCGAAGTTTGCAACACCAACGAGCGCTGCAACCGAACCCTGATTGATGATCGAGCCGCGGCCCGCCTTGAGCATCGACGGGACGACCGCGCGTGAGCACAGGAAGGTGCCTTTGGCGTTGATGTTGAAGCAGCGATCCCAGTCGTCTTCTTCAGCAACATCAACTGCACCTGTACTACCGATACCAGCGTTGTTGTAGAGGATTGCGACGTCGCCAAACTCTGCAATGACTGCATCAGTAGCGGCCCGGACCTGCGCATCATTCGTGACGTCGGCGCCAAGGCCGAGCGCACGACCACCCGCGGCGCGAATTGCAGCCGCAGTCTCTTCCGCGGCTTCGGCGCGAACATCGAGGACACCAACTGCTGCACCTTCACGTGCGAAAAGCTCTGCTGATGCGCGTCCGATACCCGAACCACCACCGGTGATGATCGCGACCTTATTGGTCAATCTTCCTGCCATGTTCTCGATCCCTTCGATTATTGGTGACGTTAAGAATTGCGTTGTGCTTCAAGCACTTACGTCGTACTAAGCATTGATCACAAAGACGTCCATCCGCCGTCGATCACGATTGCACTTCCATTGGCGTAACCGAGCCGTCCCGAGGCCAGCACTGACACCGCGTCAGCAATCTCGTCAGGATTAGCAACCCGTCCCATCGGGATCTGCGCCTCCATACGGGCACGGAGCTCGGGCTGATCAAGGCGCCATTGCGTCATCGGTGTCTCGACCATGCCAGGGCATATCGCATTGGAACGGATTCCGTAGCGCGCATAGTCAACGGCAATCGACCGTGCGAGCTGCAGAGCCGCGCCCTTCGACGTTGTATAGGCAAACCGCGCAGGGAACGCGACGATCGCTGCTGCCGAGGCGATCGTGATGATGTGGCCACTGCCCGCCTCCATCATGGATGGCAGAACTGCGCGTGAACAAAGGAAGGGCCCGCGTACATTCACCGCCATCACCTTGTCGAACTCATCGACAGGCGTGGCATGGGCAGTGGTTGCTTCCTGCGATCCGGTAATGCCGGCATTGTTTACAAGCACATCAATGCGCCCGAACTGCGCGAGGATCCGGCCCATCACGTCATCGACAGCGTCGGCATTCGATACGTCGAGTGCATACGACTGTGGTGAGACGGCCGAGGCGGCATCAGCATCGAGATCTAGTGCCACCACCGTCATCCCGTCAGCAGTGAGCTGACGAACAGTTGCGCTACCGATACCGCCTGCAGCACCAGTTACTACGGCAACCCCACTCATCCGGAGCCCTCCTTGGTTTGAGCATTGCGTTTGGCCCGGCTGAATTGCGCAGACTGAGCCGCTTGGGTCAGCGGGTCGTAGACCGGCGAGAATGGTGGGGCATAGGCCAGATCAAGATCGGCGAGATCATCGATCGTCATCCCTACGTGTAGTGCGGCGGCAACAACATCGATGCGCTGCGCCACCCCATCCTGGCCAGCGAGTTGACCGCCAAGCAGTCGTCCGCCCGGCTCGTGAATCAGGCGTACCCGCATCGGCTGCGCACCTGGGTAATACTTCGCGCGCGACTTCGCCGTCATCTCGGTGGCCTCTGCATCGAGGCCCGCAGCCTGCGCCTCAGCAAGGGTCAGGCCGGAATGTGCAACCGTCAGATCGAAAATCTTGACGACGGCGGTTCCGACGATTCCAGGAAAGGACGCATGTCCTCCCGCAGCCGAGACCCCGGCCACGCGACCGGCCTTGTTCGCAGCCGGCCCTAGGGGAACGAA
>CANGPO010000119.1 GCA_947455705.1 Actinomycetota bacterium
CTCGACGCGGAAAACCGACGATTCGTTCATGATCCGCGTAACCGCCAGTGCAATTTGGCGAGTTTGACGTCACTGACATTCGATGGTGATCGGTTGGCAGCAATTACGTACACCGAGCCGGCCGCGGATCTCGTCCGCAAGGGCGGGGTTGCGGCTCAAAAGGCCACCGGCGCATAGGGAACGATGGCTCGGGGCTAAGCGTCGGTTTAACTGGCGGACCGCATGGTGGCAAAGGACGAACGCGTGAACAGGAGGGCTCGGTGCGCATCACATCGTTAGTTGCGACGTTGTGCACCGCCGCCCTGCTCGCGGGTTGCTCTGCAACGACAGGCTCGGCTGACAACTCCGAACACTATGTCGCAGGCGATGGCTCGACTGTGATTCTTGCTCCGGCCGAGCGCGATCCGGCGATCTCTCTGGCTGGTAAGACTCTTGATGGCGGCTCGTGGAATCTGGCGGACCACAAGGGGCACGTCGTTGTCGTTAATGTGTGGGCCTCCTGGTGTGCTCCATGTCGAGGCGAGGCAGCAGCACTTGAAAAGGTGCACAGCCAAACTGCGAGTAAGGGAGTCGAGTTCGTCGGGGTTGTTTCGGGTAGTAAAGACTCGATTGATAACGCGCGTGCTTTCGTGGATCGGTTCGACATCTCGTATCCATCCATGTTCGACTCTGATAACTCACTGATCCTCGGGTTCGGACGAAAACTGCCGCCGTCGGCGATCCCGACGACGCTCGTGCTTGATGCGCAGGGGCGGGTTGCCGCGCGTGCGCTCGGCCCAGTCGATCAATCCCGGTTGCTAGGGCTTGTTGAACCTGTATTGCGTGAACCACAGGCCTGATGAACATGAGTGCCGCCCAAACAGTTATCTCTGGCTCGCTCCTACTTGCTGCGCCCATCGCATTCGCCGCAGGTGCTGTCTCGTTTCTAAGTCCGTGCGTGCTGCCATTGGTACCGGGCTATCTGTCGTTCGTCACAGGTCTCACCGGTGCAGAACTCTCGGGCGAGGCCAGCACCGTGCAAACGAAAACCAAGAGCCGGGTGCTAGTCGGGTCGCTGCTGTTTGTGCTCGGTTTCAGTTTCGTGTTTGTCGCTTACGGACTTTTGTTTGGCGCACTCGGTGAAGCACTTGTTCGCTACCAGCAACCGATCACTCGCATCTTGGGTGTGGTGGTCATCGTTTTGGGCTTGGCTTTCATGGGAGTGATCCCGGGGCTCCAGAGGGAGTTTCGCCTCCACACGATTCCTGATTGGGGAATGTGGGCGGCGCCGGCACTTGGTGTTCTCTTCGGGCTCGGATGGACACCGTGTATCGGCCCAACTCTTGCTGCGGTCCAAACCTTGGCTTTTACGCAAGGGAGTGCGGCCCGTGGTGCTCTGCTCTCATTCGTCTATTGCCTCGGACTCGGGTTACCGTTCGTCTTAGTCGGATTAATGTTCCGGCGAGCTCTTGGCGCGATGTCGTGGGTTCGACAGCGCAGTGATGTGGTTATGAAACTCGGCGGCGGACTTCTCGTTGTGATTGGGGTGCTTTTGGTGACGGGCGTGTGGGACAACGTCACGATCGCCCTGCGCTCATGGGCAAGTGGCTTCGGGGTGCCGCTATGACCGATCTACGTAGTGAACTCACCGATGACGGCGCGCCGCAGCTTTCGACCCAGCCAGTTGAGGTGACTCAGGCGGAGTTCGGAATCACCGGGTGGCTCCGCTGGGCGTGGCGCACGTTGACGAGCATGCGGACGGCATTGATTCTGCTGTTCCTGCTGGCATTGGCTTCGATCCCCGGTTCGATCTTCCCGCAGCGTGGTTCGAACCCCATCAAGGTCAATCAGTACATCATCGACAGCCCAACGGTTGGCCGCTTCCTCGACAAGCTCGGGATGTTCGACGTCTTTGCATCCCCGTGGTTTGCCGCGATTTATCTCCTTCTGTTCGTATCCCTAGCAGGCTGCGTCATCCCGCGCATGCTGGCACACTGGCGAATTCTGCGGTCGCGGCCGCCCGCTGCGCCGAAGAACCTGTCTCGGCTAGGCGATTATCAGGTGGTTCCACAGGTGGATGGTCAGACGCCTGCGGAGTTACTTGGTCGGGCGCACGATGGCCTGAAGCAGAGCCGCTGGCGCGTTGATCTCCACGAGTTTGACGGGCAAACAGGCTGGGTGGCAGCCGAAAAGGGTTATGCCCGCGAGACCGGAAATCTGTTGTTTCACATGGCATTGCTGTGTTTACTCGCGGCAGTCGGCCTGGGTTCTCTGGCCGGATTTCGCGGTACGGTCATCGTGCGTGAGGGTTCGTCGTTTGCAGATACCCGTTCACAGTTCGATTCGTTTCAGCCTGGTCGTATCTTCAATGACGCTTCACTGCCGCCGTTTTCGTTCACTCTCGACAAGTTCACCGCTGACTATCAGCGCGGTGGCCAACAAAACGGTGCGGCACGTGAGTTTGCTGCCAAGGTGACGGTGAAAGACGAGCCGGGTGCGGCCGCCGACGACAGGTTGATTCAGGTAAACGATCCACTTGATGTTGGCGGGGTCAAGACGTACTTGGTGGGACATGGTTACGCGCCAACCTTCACGATTCGCGATGCCAAGGGCGTGGTCGTATTCCGTGACACCGTGGTGTTCCTGCCGCAGGACGGGAACTACACATCAACTGGGGTGGTAAAGGCGCCGGATACGGTGCCGCAGTTGGGACTTACCGGATTCTTCTTGCCGACGGCCGCCGTCGATCAGATTCTGGGCCCTCACTCAACATTCCCTGCACCTGACGATCCTGCAGTGTTCATGTCCGCGTGGGATGGAGATCTCGGCCTCGACAGCGGGCGTCCTCAGTCGGTCTACAAGCTCGATACGTCACATATGCAGCGGCTTGGGATCAAGGCTATGCGTCCAGGTGAATCATGGACCCTCCCGCGGGGCCATGGGACGGTCACGTTCGAGGGATTCAAGCAATGGTCATCGTTCACCGTTGCCCACGATCCCGGGCAGGGTTGGGCACTTGCCAGTGCGATCGCGGCTATTACTGGTCTGGCACTGTCGCTGCTCGTTCGCCGTCGCCGGGTATGGGTCAAGGTGTCGACATCGGCACAAGGGGATACCGTTATCGAGGTTGCCGGAATGACCCGATCTGAGCATGCATCGGTATCTGATGATGTTGAAGCACTTGCCGCTGATTTAGCAGGCCGAGCGACCTCGGTGACAGGCCAGTAGGAGGACAGCACGATGGTTAATGTGACGTTGGCGGAGTTTAGTAATCGCTTTGTCTATGCGGCAATGGTGGCGTACACGCTCGCCATGATCACATTCGCGATCTCGATGGCGGCTACGCGTGGTCGTGATTTGGTGCCGGCAGTTGCTGCCCCTGCTGAAACGGCCTCTGGCGGCGTTGCCGTGGCCACGCGCGTAGAAACAACTGTCGGTGGTCCGAATGATGGGGCGTTGCCGCCGGGCCGTCGTTCAGCCAACATCGCAATGTCGGTGACCTGGTTGGCCACCATCCTTCTTGGCGTTGGAGTGCTACTTCGCGGATTGTCCGTCGGCCGAGTGCCGTGGGGCAACATGTATGAATTCTCGATCACCTCGGCGTTCGCCGTCTCCTTAGCCTTCTTGGTCTTGTCACTTAAGCGCGATTTGCGCTGGCTCGGCATCTTCGTAGTCGTCCCCGTTCTGCTGACCCTTGGCTTGGCTGTTTCGGTTCTTTACACCGATGCCGAACAGCTCGTCCCTGCGCTCAAGTCCTACTGGCTCGTCATCCATGTGTCGGCTGCCGTCATATGTGGAGGGTCGTTCTGCGTCGGTGCAGCAGTAACGATGCTGTTCCTCGTGGCGGACGCTGGTGAGCGACGGGCGGCGGCAGGCAAGACGTACAGTCTGAATTGGCTGGCCAAGCGGCTGCCCCCGGCAGCGTCACTTGATGCGATGGCATACCGAATTCATGCTTTTATGTTCCCGCTGTGGACATTTGCGATCGTCGCCGGTGCCATCTGGGCCGAGAGTGCCTGGGGTCGCTACTGGGGTTGGGATCCGAAAGAGACGTGGGCATTCATCACCTGGGTTGCCTATGCGGCCTACCTGCACGCCCGTGCGACAGCAGGATGGAAGGGGCGCAAGGCATCAGTCATTGCCCTCATCGCTTTCGGCTGTTTCCTGTTTAACTACTTTGGCGTGAACCTTGTTATCACCGGTCTGCATTCATACGCAGGGGTCTAATCCGGCACAAGGTCCATTTCCGACGTACTCTCTAAGTACGGGGGGTGGCAAAGGATGAGATTCATCATCTACGGCGCGATGTTCGTCATTGCGCTCTATGCGTTTATCGACTGTATTCAAACGCCTGCGCGGTCTGTGAGATCACTGCCCAAAGCCATCTGGATTCTCGTCATAGTTCTCTTGCCCGGGTTCGGTGGGCTTGCTTGGCTGATCTTCGGTCGTGCGCAGCGTGAAGGATCAGGCGGCTTTCTCGCGGGTCGATCAACCCCTACCGCTCCGGACGACGATGCAGATTTCCTGCGTCAACTGGGGGATCAGACCTGGTCACAGAAGATGAAGCGTAAGCGAGAACGACCGATTGATCCGACCAAGGATGAACCCGGTGCCGGGCCGGCGGCTGCGGCCGGTTAACGCTGCAACGGGCTCGGGACGTACGGTTGATTCATGAGTGATTCGCACGAAGCGGCAACGACCCCCGAAGGCGACTCTGTCGCGTCCACATCTGCGGCAGATCAACACCCGGTCCTCGTCTACACGACGTGGCGGTTGGCGATCTTCATCGTCGTCTTAGTGGTCCTCTATCTCGTCGGCTTACGTGACGTTTGGCTGATTGTGTTTGCGTTCCTACTTTCTGGAATCGCCTCGATCTTCGTGCTGAACAGGCGCCGTCAGCAGGCCGTCGGCGGCCTCACGTCGGTGTTCCGAAAAGTGAACGATCGCATCGATGCATCTGCCACCGCTGAGGATGACGACTACTTCGGGGGCCCATCCGCCGCAGCTGGTGAATCAGCCGGAGATAACGAGCCCAAGGCTCAGTAGAACGGCGTATGCGAGAAGTAACTTTCCCGTACCGGCAAGAGCGGGGATGAGCTCGCGACCCTGCTTACCTGATCGAACGATCCGCAGTGGTGCGATGGCCAGCGGGAGCGCTGCCAGGGCCGCTATTGCTGCGAGGTACCCGCTCAACGCAATGAGGACGGCCAACGCAAACGGCGCAATGATCGTGAGCGAGTAAAGGTTTCGGGTTGCTGGGTCCCCAATGCGAACGGCCAGGGTGCGCTTACCCGATAGTCGGTCGGTCGGAATATCGCGAAGATTATTGACGATCAAGATCGCAACCGACAACAAACCACTGGCTATGCCACCGAGAACCGCCAACGGGGACAGGTTGAGGGTCTGAACGTACGTCGATCCAGTAACCGCTACTAAGCCAAAGAAGATGAAGACGAACAGTTCGCCAAGGCCCGCGTAGCCGTAGGGGTGTTTACCGCCGGTGTAGAACCAGGCCGCAACGATTGCGGCTAGGCCGACGAGGATCAGCCACCACTTCCCGGTGAGCAGGACGAGGGTGAGGCCGCCTAGGGCAGCGATTCCAAAGCAGCCAAATGCTGCGAACTTCACCGAACGCGGGCTTGCAAGTCGTTGGCCGACGAGTCGAACTGGCCCAACTCGCACCTCATCGGTGCCACGAATCCCGTCGCTGTAATCGTTGGAGTAATTCACGCCAATTTGAAGTGCAAGCGCAACGATGAGTGCGAGCAGGGCCCGGACGACGAACGAGGACCACGTGATGCCGTTGGTCGATGCGTGCAGTTCGACGTAGGCGATGGGGGTGCCGATGAGTACGGGGGCAATTGCTGCAGGAAGGGTGCGCGGTCTGGCACCTTCGATCCACTGATTCAAACTCGCCATGATGGTCAAGTCTTTCAGGTCGTGGCCAGATGTGCAGAAGGGCCACCTGTAGTCCCGTTTCGCTACCTGTCGGAGAGCAAGCGTCGAAGTGCTTCTCGATCTGGTTTTCCGTTCGGTGAGTGCGGAATCTGCGCTACCGCAATGACCTGTCGCGGTCGGGCAGCTCTGCCGAGGGTCAGCTCGATGTCCTGAAGAAACTCATCACCGGATTGGTGCTCGTCAGCGACGAAAGCGGTGATGTAACTTCCCCAGGTTTCATCCGGTTCAGCAAGTACGGCGGCATCCGAAAAGTGCCGTTTAAGGATGTCTTCCACCGCGCCAAGGGCGACGTTAATGCCGCCAACCTGAACAACGTCGTCGATCCGGCCGATGACCTCGAGGCGGCCATTGACGAGTCGACCGAGATCTGATGTGACGTACCCGTCGAGGAAGGCACGCGCTGAAACTACCGGGTCATCAACGTAACCA
>CANGPO010000120.1 GCA_947455705.1 Actinomycetota bacterium
CGTTCCGGTGGAAGCAGCCGTTCGACGGCCGAGCTCACGTTTGTTCCGACAAACTAAGGTCGCCGGGCTTGAATCCCGCGTCAAGCATGTTGAAGATCTTCTTCGCGATGAATGACGAGCTCTTATCAATAGCCTCGACCGGCGGTCCATCAAGTGCATGCGCGACGATTCCTTCAGCATCCGCTTCGGAAACCTCGCTGTAGAAGGCTCGTTTGTGTTCGATGAGCAGATTCGGTCCTTGTTCACATGCAGCGAAGCAGACGTAGTCGTTTACCTCGAGATCGGCACCCTGCTCGTCAACCACAGCTTGAAGTCGATCCCGCAGCGCCTCCGAGCCGCGCATCGCGCAGTCCATGTTCACGCAGACGTGAATGATTCGTTCCTCGGAGCCCGAACCCTCATACATCGTTAACATCCCCCTGATCATCGTGATCCCAGCTCAGAACAACCTGGTCTTCATCCCATCGCGTGAAATAGCCGCGATACGCCGAGACGACCTGATTGAGATCACGGGAATCCCAGTCACGTCCTAAGTATTCGATAACGACAGATGTCTTGATGATCATTCGATCCGGGACGTCGAGCTGGACGAGACCAGGAAGTGATACGACCGATGCGTCTGGGACATCCTCGAGGACTGCTGAAACGATCGCATCGCATTCCTCACCAGCCATCAGTTCGATGCCGACGATTGAGCGGTCAACTCGGACGTTCACAGCGCTTCACTCGTCCGAAGCGCTGCGATCCGCTCAGCAACCACATCATGTGCAGCCTGTACGGCGGCGAGGGAATCTGCATCGTCGCCGACCAGCATGCTTGCCGCCGCATGTGCGCGTGGCAGCCACTCATCGGCCCACATCGTGATGAGGCCACGGTTGAGATCACCATTTTCGGGATCCTCCGCAACCAACTGGACGAACGCTTCGACGCTGTCGCGGTGACGTTGCTTATCTTCCAGAATCGACTGACAAACGAATGGCGCGAGTGTGTCACCGTCGCGTCCGCGACGTCCTGCGATGAGGGCATGCGAAGCGGTCGTGAACAGTGGCTCAACGAGAAGTCCAGCAATGATGAAGGACTTACCCCAGTCGAGTTCGACGAGGAGTTCTTCGATGATCTGACGAGTCGGCTGCATGCGATCGTCTTCCATCCACGACTGCTGTGGATCGTCGAAGCCTTCGTAGATCTCGCCGTATGCAATGGCCAAACGTCCGTACAACTGCGCATGGCGTAGCTGGTCGAACATCATGAAGGACGACGCACCTGAGATCCATGACGACATACAGAACCGCGTGATGTGCTGGTGCAACATGCATAGACCCCAGTCGGGGTACTGCAGGGCACCAACGAATCGGCGCATGACCTCGACGTGGTCAGCATCCACAGATGAGAGCTGGCCAGTTTCTTCGGCATAACGGAAGGCGGTGGAAACACTGCGATCGTTGCGCGACTGACGCGTCATATACGTGCGGTAGTACAACTTGTCTGGGGACCGGTAGGCCTCCCAGTCGACGGACTGAAGAACAGTGCTTTCCGGTGTCCACACAACCTGCGCCGGACGTCCACCATCGATGTGGAATGGCGAATGCCACTGGAGCAGTTCGGTTACCGCTTCGTACTCCGTCGTCTTCTTGGCAGATACCGGCGCTACAACCAGCGAGCTGAAGTCGATCTCAGGGGCATCATCTTGCGGCTTCACTGAAGGCAGCGGGGAACCAACGGCGCGGATCTCGAGCAATGCGCCTTCCGTCACTCCTAAGTCGGCAAGGAGTGCGTCCGGTTCTGCGCCGTCGAGCAGGAGGGAAACCTCGCGGCCCTTCGACGTCCGGGCGTTCTTGACCTTCTCAAGTAGATCGCCCACGGTCGCATTCGCCGTCGAGAGGACATGTGACTCCGGTGCCGTTTCACCAGCGATCCGCGTGTAGACAAGCACAGTTACTCCTCTAAATCAGATCGTCACTGGGACGGGCATGGCCGGGAAGTAACCATCCGGCACACTCGTTCCACCCAACGGCTTTCCGTCAGGAGTGATGTTGAGGAACTGCGCAACCCACAGTGGGTCCTTGTCAGCGAGGACGAGAGCTGAAGGTTCCTGCGTGCGGCGGTACTTGTTCGACTCGCGTTCGAAGATCCACTTGCAACCTTCTGAGCAGAACCAGTATCGAATACCTTCGAAGTCAACGGGAAGTGCAACCGCATTCGCCGGCTCTGGGAAGATGCACGGGAAGTGGCAAACATCGCACGTCATCGGTGAGGTGTCGGCAGCGACGTATTCGCCCGCGGCCACTGAGCGCCAGAAGTCGCCGTGGGTGCGGTCGAAGAGCGGGTACTTCTCGTTCAGCCATTCGAGGTCGTCGACGGTTGGCTGGTGAATGTCGAACCATAGCGCGTCGCGGCTCGCGTAGAGACTGCGCCACATCGTGCTTGAACCGTGCTCAACTTCGGCCAGAGCCTGATCGAGATGGCGCGGAGGCTTGAGCCCGAACTGCGACAACTCGGATACGTATCCCTGGATGAAGTCTTCAACGACGTAGCGCGTGAAGGCTTCCTTGTACGAGACCGGCTTGTTCTTCGGGAAGTAGTCGAGGGCTGGACCAACGACGCCCTGAAGGAGTCGGTGACAACGCCAGAACCACTTGTCTACCCAATCCTGGATGTGTTCAAGGTTGCGCTCGTCACCTTGAAGCAGCGTGCGGGCAACAGCCTGACCAAGAGCCATATGGCGCGTCTCGTCACTCTGGATCGTCAAGTGCGCTTGGCCGAAACCGAAGTCACCGTTGGCAACTCCAGCAGCGGGGGCGGCGATGAAGAGCAGATTCGTGAAGGCGGTCTCGAAGACGAGGTTGGTACCGATGATCGCTTCGATCGGGTCCGTAGTGATCAGGTCCTCGAAGAACGAGCGTCCACCCTGCAAGTACCAGTGGCGCTCGAAGAAGGCCATCCGGTCGCGGGGCAGGAGGAAGCCGTTCTTGTGGTACTTGGCGTAGTCGCGAGCCTGGAAGATCGTCTCTTCAGCGTGACGACGCTCATCCATCGCCTGAACCATCGACGCGATGCGGATGGCTGGCGCGGGGGCGAAGCGCGCTACGCGCACGTGGCCGCGGTAGTTGTAGTACTCGCTGTAAGTGAGGCCCGTGTTGAGCGACTTCATGCCCTCAACCCAGCGCTCGTCGACGCGCGCGATGTGGCCGAAGCGCGCACCCGCGTCGCGAACGGCGTGGAACTTGTCTTCCTTTTCCGCCTGGATGCGGCAGTAATCCTCAAACAGGATCTGGAAGGGATCGTTGAATTTACGCCAGTCCGTCATGGTGCACGCAGTACGCCATTCCTCGGGAATGTAGGCATCCCCGTTGACGTAGGTCGGATCCCAGTGCAGTGAGTGAGTGAGGCGCTGGTACTGCTCGGCGGGCTTCATCGAGTCTCCGATCATCGACGGATTGAGCGAATTTCTTGTTCGCTAAGGTTGTAAAAGTAATGCAAGGTCATAGACGTGTCAATAGATAACGTGCGTGGCTGATTCGGCACCTTTGGCGCGGCTGTTTCCTCGTGCGTTGCGGATCGGTTAGAACGTGCGCGGGGTGTTGACCCAGACCAGGATCGCGGGCACTTCACCCTCATTAACCCAGGCGTGCGCCCGCGTACTGTCGTAGGACATCGAGTCACCGGCATGAAGGTCGTACACATCGGTGCCGTCCAGTGTGAGCACGAGATCACCGGCGACGACGTACAACATCTCTTCACCCTCGTGGGAGAAGGAGCCATCACTGCCAGCTCCCGGCTGGATCGTGAATAGGAGCGACTCGAGGTTGCTCGCTGCGGTGGACATATCCTCGATCGTCACGCCCGCGCCACTGTCGAGAGTGCGACGCTCATGAGCACGCACCAGGACGGTGTCAGGCGATTCAGTTGTCTGACCCATGAGGCCTTGCACGTTAGTTCCGAACGCGACGGCCAGTTTCTGCAGGGTTGCCAGCGACGGAACGGCGAGTGAGCGCTCAACCGAGCTGAGGTAGGAAGGACTCAACCCGGTGCGCGCTGAAACCTGTCGAAGTGTGAGACGCGTGTCGACACGCAATTGCTTGAGCGCATCACCAACGTTGTGAATCTGTTGGCCGCCGCCGTGGGCGATCTGTGTCGATGGCGCAGAATCAGCATCGGCTTCAAGGATGCGTTTGATCCCGGCCGGATTCACTCCGTCGAGCGTCAGTTTGTGGATCTGACGGAGTCGTTCAACGTCGTCCATAGAGTAGAGGCGGTATCCGGACGAGAGGCGCGTAGGTGTGACGAGGCCGTGCTTTTCCCACATCCGAATCGAGGCCGTAGTAGCGCCGACCATTCGAGCAGCCTGAAGAATGTAGACGCCGGCAACCTGACCCAGCTGATGCCCATAATCGGGTTCGGCGGCTGAACCGACCATTGAATCCGTGGCTGAGGCCTGGCTACTTCGATCGGCAGTAGACACCATTTCTCCTCAACGCTGCGGATAAGCGAAGAATACTGTCGAACGGCACAGGCCGCTCGCCGAGAAGCCCTCTGCCACACCACTAGAAGATAACGCTTATACCCATTAAACTAACGGCTATAACCGTTATGGAGGTTCACGATGGAGCACGTGGTTGCGCAACGCGACGGTGTGCGTCTCATGCTGCGCTGCCGCGAGCTGCGCGGCACCCGCACGCTGAGCGAGATGGCAGAGATCGTCGGCGTTCGTCAGGACGAATTGGGCAAGATCGAGCGCGGTGAAACATCCGGAATGCGGTTCGACACTCTGCTGCGCCTTTGTGCCGCGTACAACGTCTCACCCGGTGAGCTGCTCACCATCGACCATATTGATTCAACTCCATCCGTTCTCGAGGAAATGCTCGCGGCCGTCCTGCAGGGCACGGCCGCAACTCACACTCCCCCGCGAAAGCGAAGCCGCCTTCGTGACGAAGACGTGCTCATGAATCTCGACGATGCGGCGGCCCTCGTCGAAAGGGAAGAGCCGACAAAGCGAGGACGTAAGAAGGCGCCGTCAACGGTTGGCCGCCCGTGACCTCAGAGTTCTACAGCAGGGATGTGGATCGACCACTTCAGCAAGGTGACGTCTTTCTTACCAGCGGTCTCACCCGAGTGGCGCTCGCCGGCAACGTCCACACTCCGACGGCATGGTCGTCATTCAGCACGCACCGATCCGACTTCGCGCCTTCGCTCCCCGGACTACCTGGCCTTTCCAGCATTTCGGGCCGCGCGGCCGTCATGGTCGTCAGCCACGACTGCCACCTCGACAAGGAAGTCCACCTGCGCGCACGCGAGCTCATGCGCGATCCGGGTCTGAGCGAGGAGGCCGCCTACGAGTCCGCGGAGGATGACGATTCGCTCGACCGTCACATCACGGTGTGCCCGATCATTCATCTCGACAATCTCGCGGCCGCTGACGACAAGGACGCGCGCGGCCAGATTCGAAGTGGACGTCGAGTTGGCTATCTTCCCCTACCCGACAGTGCGTTCCTCGGGTTGAACGGCTGCGTCGCAGACCTTAGTTACCGGGCAACCGTCGACCGGCTCACGCTGACGCAACGCCTCGTCTCGCTCACTGACGATGCGCGGCTGCAACTTCGTTACGCGCTCGCCCGCATGGATTCATTACGCACACCCGATATTGGTGCGGAGTTGGAGCTGGCAGTCGGGCAGCGCGTCGTTGGCGTTGAGCGGCCAAGAGGCAAGAAGATGACGATCGTTCTGCACCTCAGTGACGGGGCAACCCTCGAGCTGCTCCCACGTCCCGGCACAACATCGCTGGAAGGGCCGCGTCGGCAAAAGGCACCAACAAAGACGGATGAGTAGGAGCACTTCAGTAGCCTGTCTCACATGGCGACGTGGGCTGATGTGGACGCAGTGATGGCTGGGCTCGAGGACGTCACCGAGGGTGAGCCTCACGGCAGACGGACGTGGCTCGTTAATGGACGCGCGTTCGCGTGGGATCGTCCGTATAGCAAGGCTGATCTCAAGCGGTTCGGTGGTGTACCGCCTGCCGCCGAACCGATTTTGGC
>CANGPO010000121.1 GCA_947455705.1 Actinomycetota bacterium
AAGCGCACCAAGCTCACGCAACAGCTCAACACCGTCGCGGATTTGTCGAGCATCCGGAGGATCGACGAACGGAAATCCCTCAACCTCGCCCAAGCCAAGAGCCGTCATCGACAAAATCACGGAGGCAAGGTGTGTTCGTAAAATCTCGGGCTCGGTGAATTCAGGCCGAGCCTGATAATCCTCCTGTGAATAAAGGCGAATGGCTATTCCATCTGCCACTCGCCCGCATCGACCGGCACGCTGATTTGCCGATGCCTGCGATACCTTCTCGATCGGTAGTCGCTGCACCTTGAGCCGGGTGGAGTACCGCGAAATTCGCGCCAAACCCGGGTCGATCACATATCGGATGCCGGGAACCGTCAATGACGTCTCCGCGACATTCGTCGATAAGACCACCCGTCGTCCCGAGTGAGCCTCAAAGACGCGATGCTGTTCGGCGGCGGACAGTCGCGCATAAAGCGGCAGCACCGACGTGTCCGGCAACTTCATGCCGCGCACAGCGTCAGCAGCATCCCTGATTT
The DNA here is from genome assembly GCA_947455705.1 of Actinomycetota bacterium. Taxonomy (GTDB): domain Bacteria; phylum Actinomycetota; class Actinomycetes; order S36-B12; family CAIYMF01; genus Longivirga. The sequence continues at coordinate 522 of CANGPO010000121.1, forward strand.
CACGCTCACCACTGAGAAAGACCAGGATGTCGCCGGGCCCCTCAACAATGAGTTCGCGGATAGCATCGCAAATCGCCTGATTTTGATCGCGATCATCACCCGCATCGTCAGCTTCATCACCATAGGGCCGGTACCTGACCTCAACAGGGAATGTGCGACCACTTACTTCGATAACGGGTGCATGATCGAAGTGCCTGCTGAAGCGTTCCGTGTCGATCGTGGCACTAGTAATGATCAGTTTCAGATCAGGACGTTGAGGCAGGAGTTGCTTGAGATACCCAAGCAAAAAGTCGATCGTCAGGCTTCGTTCATGCGCCTCATCGATGATGATCGTGTCATAGCGACGAAGCAATCGGTCTCGCTGAATCTCCGCCAACAGGATGCCGTCAGTCATCACCTTGATCAGCGTCTTATCGCTGCTGTGATCGGTGAATCGAACCTTGTAGCCGACCACCTGACCAACATCAACCTGCAATTCTTCGGCGATGCGATCAGCAACGCTTCGTGCGGCAATTCGTCGAGGCTGCGTATGGCCAATCTGACCGTCGATGCCGCGTCCCATATCAAGCAGGATCTTGGGCAGCTGAGTCGTTTTACCGCTACCGGTTTCGCCCGCAACAACGACAACTTGATGCTGAGAGATCGCATCGCGGATTTCGTCACGAACGGCAGTTACTGGCAGGTCGGGATAGGTGATCGTGGGCACCAGGGCACGCCGTCGCTCGGCCCGTTGCACAGCCCGATTCTCGACCTGTGACCGACTCTGATCATTCATCTCGAGCACAACAATACGTGGCGCAGGCTGCACAGGTGTTGACCTACGCACCTGCCGCGCACCGGACCCAGACCATAAACTCCGTCAGCAGGCGTCAGATGGTTGGTCGTTCACGTAACCACGGTTTAGGTGCCATCGGATCGTCGGATTCGAGTTCACGCGCCAGTCGATGTCCGTCAAAGATCGCCTCAGACGGCATGCGTGGGACGACGGCGTCACCAATGGCATAGACCCCGTTGATGCCTGCAGCACGTAGTCGATCCTGATCGCTTATCAGTTCTCGATACAGGGCGTTGTCCGAAACTTGTAGCGTTACAAGGACTACGCCCACGGCATCATCGCGCCAGTCGTCGCCATACTCCGTTTCGCCGATGACACCGACGCTGTCAATACCCGTAACGGTGACACTGGTTGTCATTTCGATACCGCAGTCATGTAGATGTTGACGCAGGAAGTCACCCTCCAGCGACTCATCAGACAGTGGGGAAACTCGCGGCAGCGACGTCACCAGGTGAACGTCGTAACCTTCGCCCGCGAGCAACTCGGCAATGCCCGCTGCTACGTAATATCCGTCGCAGTCATACACGACTACCCTGCCCATGGGCGGGCGCGCACCGGCCATGATCTGCTCAGGTGTGAGCGCTAGGTGCGCGTTTGAGATCGGTTCGGGGCGATGCGACTGGATTCCATCACCATTCCACGCCGATCCGGTCGCGACGATCACAGTGTCAGCTCCGTATTCCAACACATCCTCGACGGTGAGCGAGCGACCAAGGATCACCTCGACATTGTCAAGCTTGCCAAGGCCAATGACGCGATGGTCGATCACGCGGCCCCAATCACCGAGCGTGGGCAACTGCCTTGTCCACCGCATCTTTCCACCGAGTGCGTCACCGGCTTCGACGAGGTGCACCGCCTCATAGCCGCTCTTACCCAGCACCATCGCGCACTCCATACCGGCAGGCCCACCGCCCACCACCAGGATTGCGCGCTCGGGGTTCTTCGGTCGGACGTAGATCTCGGGATGCCAACCACGGCGGTACTCCTCGCCAGCGGTCGCGTTTTGAATGCACCCGACATGTGCCAACGTTTCTTCGCGCAGAATGCACAGGTTCGAGCCAGTGCACTCGCGAACCTCGTCAAGCCTTCCTTCGCGAATCTTCTGTGGCAGGAAGGGATCAGCAATTGCCGGACGAGCCGCGCCAATGAAGTCCAACTCACCAGAGCGCACCATTGATGCCATGAGGTCGGGATTGGTAAATCGTCCGACCGACACGATTGGCTTGTTCGTCGCCTGGCGCACCGACGATGTCCATGGACGCTGATGACCCTCTGGGTAGTAACGCGAGGTTCCAGAGTCTTCAGGCCAACTGCCAACGTTCACGTCAAAGAGATCGACAACCGGATCGAACATGCGAATAACCTCGAGCATGTCATCAAGCTCGATCCCCGCAAGCTCAGTGCGCCCATAGACGGCCATGCGAACGGCGACGGCGCAATCATCACCGATCGCTTCGCGAACGAGTTCGATTGTCTCGAGCTGAAAACGCGCACGGTTTTCCAGGGAGCCACCGTAGCGATCGGTACGCCGATTCGTTTCCGTCGACAGCATTTGAGTCATCAAATAGCCATGGGCTCCATACACATACACGATGTCGTAACCAACATCGCGAGCTCGCTTGGCAGCCAAGACGTAATCACTCTGCACGCGAGCAATATCGTCGAGGGTCATCTCTTTGCAGAAGCTACTTCGGCGCCAATCCGAGCCAATCTGGCTCGGTGCAAGCCGTGGATAGCGCGATTCACCATTCAGGGATTCAGCACCACCGTGATACAGCTCGATCCCCGCCAACGCACCATGCTCATGAATCGCATCGGCCACGATCCCGAGCCTTTTCATGTCATCTAGATCCCAGCAATCGGCCGCAATCGCCGGGTACTCCTCTGAGTCCAACGACACTGGCGCGTAGTCGACATTCACTACGCCCCAACCGCCTTCTGCCTTCACAGCCCGGAACGCAGCGTGAGTACGCGGCTTCATTGACCCAAACCCCGAGGCATGTGGCACCTGATAGAACCGGTTCGGCGCCGTCTTTGGGCCGATCTGCACAGGTTCGAATAGGACAGCGTGACGCGAATCCATCAGTTCCTCACTCATCAATCACTGGTCGTTGACGTCTTTGGCTGAACATCGCTTGAGACGTCCAGATTCACTCCCAGCATCGTGCCACGCGAGGATCGTGCGGCGGTGACATTCCTGCATGTCCGCGACCTACGACATGCATGAGGGCCACATCCCGATGGAATGTGACCCTCATGTTCGGCGCACATTGTGCAACCAACTAGTCGTTATGTACCGGCGCAGATGCTGCCGGCACCGTCTGACGAACTATTTCTAGTCGTCCCAGGGACCGAAGTCGTCCATGGTCTTACCTCTTTCCTTCGTGCCCACGCCATGTGGGCGGTCATCAGCGGTCGTGGTTGGCCCGAGCGTGAACTCAAGGGCAGTCACTCCACGCAGGGATTGGCCCTGCGAAGCCGTGGTTTGGATCGTCCGACGTGGGTTATGCACGCTGTCAGGCGCAGTCTCGTACATGCGCGGCGGCGTAGACGTCATAGGTCTTACGTCGGTCGAAAAACGGTAAACCTTAACCCGTTTCCTTAATACTACCTCTCAATTCCCTCTTCACCTAATGCGCCGTACGCTTCGGCAGCAGTGTCGAGGGTGACGCCATCAGTAACTGCGCAGGTCAAAGCGGTGCGCCGACGAGTTTGGGACGGTAGTCTCACCCCACCAGTCCCCCGCAGCAACCGGAGTTCAGATGGCCACCTCAGCCGCAGATTTCGTCATCAATGGTCCGATCTACCGTGGCGATGCCGTTCGTGGCTGGTCGCAAAGTATCGCTGTGAGCGGCGACCGGATCACCGCTCTGGGCACCGAACATGATGTGAAAGCCTTCATCGGGCCAAACACCCGTGTCATCAACGCGCACGGAAAGATGGTTACCGCTGGCTTTCAGGACGCCCACATCCACGCGCCCTTTGCCGGGCTCAACAGGCTGCACGTTCTGCTGAATGATCTCCCCGATCGTGAGGCTTACTTGGCCACGGTCAAGGCCTACGCCGATGCTAACCCCGATGCCGAGTGGATCATCGGTGGCGGCTGGGCAATGGATCACTTCCCCGGCGGCCTACCCACGAAGGAGGATCTCGACTCCATCGTCCCTGATCGTCCGGTGTTCCTATTTAATCGCGACGTTCACGGTGCCTGGGTCAACAGCAAGGCGCTGGAGATTGCTGGCATCAACAAAGACACTCCCGATCCGTGGGACGGACGCATCGAGCGTAATCAGGCCGGCGATCCAAGCGGAATGCTCCACGAGGGCGCTGCTTACACGTTCAACGAGAAGGTAGTACCGCTACCCAATCAGGCAACGTGGGAAGCTGCGATCCTTAACGCGCAGGAACACTTACATGCGCTCGGAATCACCGGCTGGCAAGACGCTTGGGTTATCGAAGGAACCCTCAACGCCTACAAGTCCCTCGCCGAATCAGGCACGTTAACTGCTCGCGTGGTGGGTGCACTCTGGTGGGATCGACATGGTGGCCTCGAGCAACTCGACAAGTTCAAGACGCAGCGTGAGTTCGGCCGAGCCGGGAACTTCCATCCCACAACGGTAAAGATCATGACCGACGGAGTTCTTGAAAACTACACGGGCGCACTCATGCAGCCGTTCTGTGACGGGTGCGGAGGCCATACGGAGAACTACGGTCTCTCCTACGTCGACCACGACGAGTTGGCCGCGGCCGTCACGGCACTGACGAGTGAAAGCTTCCAAGTGCACATGCACACGATTGGGGACCGGGCCGTACGCAATGCCCTCGACGCTGCCGAGGCTGCGATCGCCGTGCATGGGCGCCACGATTTGCGCCACCACCTGGCACACATCCAACTCGTTCAGCCGGAAGATATTCCGCGCTTCCGCGACCTCGACATTGTGGCCAACTGTCAGGCGTACTGGGCCAACTTCGATCCTCAGATGAACGTATTGACCGTGCCATTCCTTGGTCAGGAGCGGGTCGATCTGAGCTACCCCTTCAACTCGCTCCTGCGCAACGGAACCGTGTTGGCCATGGGTAGCGACTGGTCCGTGTCCACCGCAAATCCGTTGGCGCAGATGGAAGTTGCGGTTACACGCATTGGCCCGCTGTACCGCGACCAGCCCGCCTTCTTGCCCCACGAAGCAATCCCCATCGAGGCCGCGTTGAACGGTTTCACGAACGGAACGGCCTTCGTCAATCACGACGATCAGGACGCTGGCAGCCTCGCGGTGGGCAAGCGGGCCGACTTGGTGATCCTGGATCAGGATTTGTTCAAAGCCGAGCACCTCAGCGATGCTCATGTGGAGTTCACCATGGCGTCAGGCAAGGTCGTCTACGACATCACGAAATAGCCGATCCACTCACGACTTACCACGTACTGCGATCGTGACGACACAGGTTGAACCGCACACGGGCGCGGTTCAACCGAGCATGAACACCAGGCTGCTTTTTGCTATTCCGGTGTTCCACGCGTCACCGCCGAAACTATAGGTGAGCCTATACGGCACCGAACGGCGAGCAGACTTCATGACGGTGTTCACGTACCCATTGGCGTCGGTGTAAAGAGTGAATGGCTTGGTAGTGAGCCACTTGCCCGAGGCTTTATACGCAAG
>CANGPO010000122.1 GCA_947455705.1 Actinomycetota bacterium
ACGGGCACGCCAACGTATGCGAACAACATCAATGCGGGTACGAATACGGCGTCAGCGTCGTACTCGTATGCCGGTGATGCCAACCATGCGGCCTCATCGTCGACGGTGTACTTCTCCATCGTGAAGGCATCAGTGTCTGTGACGTTCACGTGTTCTGTGACCACGACCCCGTACACGGGTGTGGCGATCACACCGTGTGGGACGACGGCTGCGGTCACGGCTGTGGGTGGCTTGTCCACGACGGTTCCGGTCACGTATGCCAATAACACCAATGCGGGTACCGCGACGGTGACTGCGGTGTACGCGGGTGCTGCGAACTATGGTGCTGTCACAGCGTCGAAGACGTTCACGATCTCCAAAGCACCATCGACCGCAACGATCACGTGTACGGGGACGTCGTTCGTGTACACGGCTGCGGCGATCACACCATGTTCAGTAGCTATCACCAGTGTTGGCTTGTCGACCACGGCAACACCTACGTACACGAACAACACGAATGTGGGTACGGCGACAGCTGCGTACACGTACGCGGGTGACACCAACCACGCGTCGGTCGTGGCAACGGCTAAGACGTTCACGATCACCAAGGCCAACTCGGTGACCACCGTGACATGTCCGACCACAGCATCGACCTACACGGGTGCTGCGATCACGCCGTGTACGGTCACTCGTACCGGCCCAGGCCTGACCGGAACTGTCACACCGACGTACACGAACAATACGAACCCGGGAACGGCTACCGCTTCGTACGCGTACGCGGGAACGACGAACGTGAACGCATCATCTGGTTCGGCAACGTTCACGATCGTCGCGATCAGCCCAACGATTACGTACACGGGTACGCAGATCACGAATACCGCTACCACCTCAACGCTGACCTTGTCCTCGACAACGTCCAGCACACTGTGTACTGGTGCGCTGTCGTATGCACTCGATCGCAATCCGACTACCGGTGCTGCGGGTACCTTCCTGCTGTCAGCATCACCGGTGAACACCTCGGGTTGGCGTGACGGTGTCTACGTCATGACCACCGCACGCGCTGCCTCAACGGGTTGTTCTGCGGTGAGTGAAAGTAGTTCGGTTGTCACCATCGCGGCGACCACGAACCGTGCCTACGGTGGCGGTAAGTACACCGTCACCGGAACGCCAGCGGTGAGTGTTGGTTGGTTCATCGCCGCCGGTACCACCACGGCAGCGACAGGTCAGTTCCAGTTCATCCAGAACAACACCTGGAAGTACGTGGGCAACCTGACCACCTACACCAAGTCAGGAACGACCACGGCCACCTCAACCGGAACGGGAACCCTCTCGTACTGGAATACCACCACCAAGGCATGGGTCAGCGTCGGAACCACGATCCCGGTCAGCATCACCTACACCAACGGATCCACCGGCACCCTAGCCACCACGTTCACCTACACACCAAAGACCGGTGAACCAGCGCTCCCAACAACAGCAGCACAACGCATCGGAACCACCATCAAGGTCGGCTAACCCGATACAGCACGACAACAACAGGTGGGCTGGTACTCCACAACGCAGTACCAGCCCACCTGCGTGCTGTTGACGCATCGTGAACGCATCTGACTCTCTGTGTGCGGTTTCGTATGATCGAGGTAAACAACGGGCGTCCTACATCTTGATATGCGCAACAAAATTGCCCACACCCGAGTCACTCCGGATACTCGAAGCACGTCCTTCCTCGACCCCCGTCCCGTCAGATGGTGGTTTGAGCGTGGGATTGCGACGGGTGCGAATCATCGCGCCACAGACAGACGGAGCTGGAATGTCGGTGTCCTACAGCAAGGCGGAGCGTGGCGTTAATGCCCTGCCCGCGCCTCGCTTAGCGGTAGCCAACGAGGACTTCCGGCTCAAAGTTCTCTTTGTTGACGATGATCAGTTTGCGCTTCGTTTGATCGCCGACGGATTAAGGTCTCGGCTTGTCGTCAGGACTGCAGCAAATGCGTCTGATGCTCTAGAGCAACTTGAAACCTTCGAAGCGCATGTTGTGGTGACTGATCTCGATCTCGGAGGCGGTCCCGATGGAGTTCGGCTGCTCGAGAAAGTACACCGCGAATACCCGTGGATCGGACGGGTTGTGCTCACCGCGCATAGCTCACCTCTGCTCGCGGTTGCCCATGGTTCGGAGATTCCGCCGGACACCAGGTACTTGGTGAAGTCTCAGATCGCTTCTCTGGATTCAATTTTCGACGCCATTACTGATTCCCTTTCTGGGTCGGTAGCACCCCGTAATGTTGCTGGAGAAGGCCAGGACGTTTTCGAAATCTCGTCAAGTCAGGCTGTCGTTTTGCGGCTGGTGGCAGAGGGGTTCTCCAATGCCGCGATCGCGCAGGAACTCGGCTTTTCGCTTCGCGCTGCCGAACGATTGGTGCAGAGGCTCTTTCAGACGCTTGGCATACCGTCAGATGCGCATGTGAATTCCCGGGTCGTGGCCGCAATGATGTATCGCAATGGCCGTGTCGCCGTGCGATGAACGGTTACCTTCAGACCTGGCGTGACTCGTGGAACGAAATTCGCCCGGAAGCCGGCCGATGGGTGACGTCATGGAAGATGTGGTTGGCGTTCTTCCCACTTGGCTGGGTTGCGCTGTTCGTCAATGTTTTCAACGGTAATTCGCATGCCACGTGGCGTGCATGTGTTGCTGGCTATCTCATCGGCGGTTTGATGCTGTGGTTGGCCAGTGTGTCGATCTTGCGAAGGCGCAAAACCGAAATCGTGCCTGCTCGAACGGTGTTAATTGTTTGGTTCATCTGTGGTGCGGCTACCTATCTCAGCGCGCTCGTGGTGGTTGCCCGGCTATCTGGCTCGGACCTAAATCTGACGACTGATTCGATGTTGATCGCAGCACGGTTCGGGCTCACGTACACGCTGAACCGGGCTGTAGCAGTTGCGATCCTGGCCTCCTTCTCTCTCGGGCGGGCCGGCCTTCGCGAGCTCGAGGAGACGCGAGTTGAGTTGGAGTTAACCCTGGGCGAGGTGGACACCTATATCGGCGCAACTAAGGCTCGTTACGTCGACTTCATCTCGGAATCAATTCGACCCAGACTGCGTCAGATTCAACGGGATCTCGCACTGACGGTGAGCAGTGGCATGGATCGTGATGCACTCGCTGTGATGGTGGATCGATTTGATCAGCTTACGAATCAAGATGTGCGACCCCTGAGTCATTCTTTGATTGGGCAGGAAAGCGATGACCAGGCCCAGGTGCCTACCTGGCAACAACGAAAGTTGGACGATTCACTGGCGTCTCCGCCCTCACTACGTCATTACATCCCTCCCGTCATTCCGGTGGCGATCCTGCTTGTGTCGGTGGCATCTGGATGGCTGCTTTCGCGGCCCGCGACATCAGTGGTGCCGCTGTCTTTGGCGGCGGTCCTGTGGCCCATTGCATGTATTGCGATCGCTCGCGTGATGACCAAGCCGTGGCGTCGCTCTGATCGATGGGTGCATGGAGTCGTGCCCATAGTCACCGCCATGAGCATCCTGTTTGGACTGGTCGCAATTTCGATGGCCGCCTTTCGAACCGGGCAACTCCGGTCACTGTCGGGTCTTAACGATGACCAGTCGATGCTGATCCGAACCTTGATAGTGCCGGCCACCATCATCACGGTGGCAGCATTGGGGTGGGCTGTTTCGTACGCGGCCCATCGGCTCAAGATGCTCAAGGAATCGGTTCGCCACGCCAATGCTCGGCTCGAGCAAATCATCGTGTCGCGTGAAATCGAAAGTGAACGGATTCGCCAGACGCTCTCACATCTCGTGCACGGCCCGATCCAAGGTCGGCTCGCCCTCGCGACCATGATCCTTCGTCGGATGCAATCAGCAGATGACCAATCGTTGTATGGGCTTGCCGATACCGACGAGTCGTCAGAAGGTGTCTCGATTGAGCAGGTCGACGAATTGCTCGAACTCGTTGAAACCGATCTCGATCGACTTTCTGAGCTGGTCACCATGCGAACCCTTGACGAGTATCTGCGTTCGGCTGCCAATGAGATGCGGCGGCTAGCGACACTGACCTGGACGCAATCCCCCGAACTTGGCGAGTTGCTCGAACAGCATCCCGCACTTGATCGGCGCCTCACGATGTTGGTTGAAGAGGTGGTGGGCAACGCATTTCGGCATGGTCGGGCCGAGTTCATCCACGTATGGCTTGATGTAGTCGAACGAGAACCGCTATCGATCGATGTAGTCGTCACCGACGATGGGGTAGGGGTTGCTAACTCCGCTCAAGGCGGGCTTGGCCTACGGATGTTCGACGCCCTGAGCGACTCATGGGATCTACGTTCGGACCCCGGATCCGGCGCCGTTTTTCGTGCCCGGGTGACGGATCGTACGGCGCTGTTAGCCCGCTCCTAACGTCGATTGCAGATGTTCGAAGACGTCTGCGAAATCGGTCCGAAGCGGTCGCTTCGATCGAGACAGCGCGTCGGCTGTTCCGCCCCATAGTGGACGTAGACCCCTCGTCAACGCTATTGCAATAGTGTTTCATGATTAAATATCAACTACTTTAATAGTGCATAATTGATGAATACACGCTATTCTAATAGTGTTCAACAAGGTGAGGAGGTGACATGATGACAACTGCGACGGACCGACGGCGCGGACGACAGGCCCTGGATGCTCGAGCTGCGCGTTTGCGTCCACTGGTTGGCGCCTTCGTTATGCCGAATGCAGGTTGGGTGCGGGCGATCCGTGACGCGCTTGGCATGTCTGCCGAGCAGTTGGCATCTGTCATGGGCGTGTCCGCGACTGCCGTTCTGAGCATGGAGGCGAACGAGCGGTCTGGTCGTGCACAGCTGGCGACACTGCAGCGAGCGGCAGATGCTCTGGACTGCGATCTCGTCTACGCGCTCGTGCCGCGGCGGTCTCTTGATGACAGGGTCAGGGAACAGGCGATTAAGCGAGTTATGCCCGCACTGTCTCGCCTTGAAAGAACGATGCTGTTGGAAGACCAGAGTCCCAGCGAGGCGGCGACGCATTGGCTGCAGAGCGACGCTATCGACTCGGTCATAGACCGTCCTGGGCTGTGGGATGTCACCTGAGAACTCGCAATGGGGACCGTTTGACGTTGCCGAAGGTGCCACACCACTCACTGATGAAGAAAGACAAGGCCTTAAGCCAACCTGGATCGCCACGCGGTCGGAATTGAACGACGCTGAGGCGAACAACATCGCCAAGGCGCTGCGTTCGAGAAGGTGGTCTAAGCGTTCAACCTCGGAGCTACTCGACGATCTGCGTATGCGTCGACTACATGCGGACATGTTTGGTGACGTGTGGAGTTGGGCGGGAAAGTACCGGACAACGGAGAAGAACATTGGCGTTTTCCCGGGAGACATTTCGATCAAGGTGCGCGACCTAGTCCAAGACGCCGCCTACTGGTTTCAAGGCGAACAGATGACGATGGACGAGGCAGGCGTCAAGTTTCATCGTGATCTCGTGGCGATCCATCCTTTCGCAAACGGGAACGGACGACACGCTCGCGCCGCCACTGATCTTCTGTTGTCGTCGGTTGGCGGGCAACCATTCAGTTGGGGAGGCGGGGCCGACCTGATGGACAACTCCAGAATCAGGAGTTCCTACATCGCCGCCTTGAGAGCAGCAGATATGGGTGACTACGCACCTTTGCTGACGTTCGTGCGCTCCTGACATTCGAACGGGCCAGCCTTCTTTTGCCGCTCCAAGTTCGCGCCTCCTCGGCGTGAACGTCGCGGTTGCCTCCGCTTCGCCGCAGGCCGGCTCCGCCGGCGGATCGCCGCTTCGGGCCCGCAGGCCCTCCCAGTTATCGCGGCTCTCGCTTCGGCACGCTGGCACTCGAGTTGACCGTTTTCCGTGGGGCAAGGTCTCCGCTGTGTTTTTGCCGCTCCAAGTTCGCGCCTCCTCGGCGCGAACGTCGCGGTTGCCTCCGCGTCGCCACAGCGCCGGCTCCGCCGGCAGATCGCCGCTTCGGGCCCGTTGGG
>CANGPO010000123.1 GCA_947455705.1 Actinomycetota bacterium
ACAGCCTTGGTGACCCTTGGCATTGTTGTGATCGCGGCTGCTGGATTCATCTTCATGCGCCGACGTTCCGCAGGCTCAACTGAGTCGACCGACTAGTCGTCGTCGGTTTACAAACCGAGAATGCGCACGGCGTTGTCGCGATAGACCTGCTGCAGGAGTTCTGGTACGAGCGCAGCACCGCTGATGTCCCAACGACCCTGGGGTGGAATCTCGCTACCCGGTGAGTAGTCGAAGCATTCGTCGTCCGTTTCCAGGAAACGGGCGTAGGTGATGACTGCATCATCCTCTGGTGGGAAGCAGTCGGTTCCGAACAGAATCCGATCGGGATGCCGTTCGACCAGCCGTGCAAACCGGCGTGGTTGACGACCGAGCTCGCCGAGTCGTCCGCCAAGGTCAGCGTGAAAGTTTGGGCATTCATCCATGACCGCTGAAACCCAGTCGAGATCTTCGGCCGCACATCCAACGTGTGCGCCGATGAACGTTGTACCCGGGGCTCGACGCACGACGTCCGCGAGGGCACTCATTAACCGATCGAATGACGGATGCTCGTCACCGCCGAACCACCACGATGGCATCTCACCAAGTTCGTCGAGCCTTTCGTTATGACGATCGAGCGGCTCGAAGAAGGCGACGGGATCTGCGGTGTGAATCAGGATCGGTAGGCCGATCTCACCGGCTGCGATGAAGACGTCGGTCAGGCGCGGGTCGTCGGGGAGTACTCGGTTGCCGTCCGCATCGGTCACCGCGAGTCCAAGGTCCTTCCATACCTTGAGGCCGCGTGCACCTTGATCCTTGGCTCGCTGTAGATCGGCGATCAGGGTCTCAGTGGGATTACTCCCGCGTAGCCGGGACCAGTCGAGGTGGCAGAACGTGACGAACTTGCCCGGATGCGCGTGATCAAGCCGGGCCAGATTCTCGTCGAGTTCAGCACCCCACCGTCCGTCCAGATTGACGATGGTCGCGATATTGCGGCGCTCCATCAGGGCGAAGAGTTCGTCGACGTTTGGTGCCATCCAGGTGCCGTCATGGGACAACCAGCGACCAAGATGATTGTGGACGTCGACGGCAGGAACCGATACCCGCTCGATCGGGGTCAATGGCCGGCGGATAGAGCGGCGCGGCGCATAGGACGACAGGGCAAGTTCGGAGAATCGACGGTCGGGAGTGCCGGCGCCAGGAATGAGATCGCTCATCTGGAAATGTCCGTTTCGGCGAGTATTGGGCATGAAACGTGCAGGAATGACCATACTCACCTTCATGAGTGGCGCATCGGTAACTTCAGCAGAAATCGCCAGCCAGCCCGAACTGTGGATTCGAGCTGGTGATCAGGCCTCGAAATTCGGCTCACTGCTGGCTGCCCCGGGCGAGCGGGTACTGGCAATCGGATGTGGAACATCTGCATTTGTCGCGCAGGCCTACGCGTTACTCCGCGAGGGTGCCGGCCTTGGCGAAACAGATTGGGCCTATGCCTCCGAGGCACCAACCCACCGCTCATATGACCGTGTTGTGGCAATCACCCGCTCAGGAACGACCACGGAAGTGCTTGAGGCATTGCGGTCGGTGCCGGCTGGGGTACGCCGAGTTGGGATCACTGGCGTGACAGGTGAGCCAGTCGATGCATTGATCGATGATCGCGTCCTGCTTGATTACGCCGATGAGCAAAGCGTGGTGCAAACGCGTTTTCCGACCACGTTGCTCACGGCAATGCGCGTGGCACTGGGTCAGGATGTGGGCTCGAGCATCGCTGATGTGCAAAAGGTCTTGAGTGAGCCACTGCCGGTCGATGCCGCGAAGTACGAGCACTTCGTCTTTCTCGGAACTGACTGGCGAATGGCCCTGGCCCATGAAGCGGCGTTGAAGATTCGCGAGGCTGCGCAAGCGTGGTCTGAGTCGTACCCGGCCATGGATTACCGGCATGGTCCGATCGCCGTTGCGACGTCAGCGTCCGTTATCTACTTCTTTGGTGCGCCTCCCACCGGCTTGATCGAAGCGGCTGAAGCGACGGGGGCAACCGTGATCGCAGACGATATTGATCCGCTCGCGCAATTGGTGAGGGCTCAGCGGTTGGCTGTTGAGCTTGCCGAACACAAAGGTCTCAATCCGGATACACCTCGAGCACTAACCCGTTCCGTTGTTCTAACAAGTAACCAAGATGGGAACCCTTCATGACGACCCGACGTCCAGCCACCATGTCTACTTTCACTCCTTGGAAAATCAAGCGCACTGCTCTCATCGCATCGGCGGCGGTCATGGCCCTTGGCCTGGCTGCTTGCTCGTCCGGTGGATCGGCCACACCGTCGGACGCACCGTCAACGTCGACCTCCGTTGACTCGAATGCTCCTGTCTCTCTGACCTGGTGGACTGGTCAGACGGCAGATGCAGAGAAACTGCTCGAAGGTTTGGCCGCCGAATACATGAAGGCTCACCCCAACGTCACCATCAAGACCTCACCGGGTGCGCCGACCACCGACGACCTCAAGCAGAAGATCGCTGCCGGCTTCGTGGGTGGCGATTACCCGGATATCTCCTATGCCTTTGGAAGTTGGGCCACTGAACTTGGTATGAGTGGCCATACCCTCAACCTCGCCGATCGCGTTGCCGATCCGGCTGTTGCGTGGACAGAGATTCCTGAAGCCGCTCGAAAGACGGCAACCGTTGAAGACCGCGTTATCGGTGTTCCGGCACTCGTCGACAATCTGGGCCTGATTTACAACAAGAAGGTGTTCGACGCAGCCGGTGTTTCCTACCCAACCAATGATTGGACCTGGGACGACTTCCGCGCTGCGGCGAAGAAGATGACCGACCCAGCTAAGGGTGTTTTTGGTTCAGGATTCTCCGTATCCGGTAGTGAGGACACCACGTGGCACTTCTGGCCGCTGCTCTGGCAGAACGGTGGCTCAGTGCTCTCGGAGGATGGCTCAACGGCAACCTTCAACTCTGATGCAGGTGTGAAGGGTCTTGAGACGCTTCGGGCCATGGCAGTCGATGATAAGTCGATGTACCTCGACCAGACCGATGAGAAGTACGGACCGCTGTTGTACGACGGCAAGGTGGGAATGATCATCGGTGGACCTTGGCAGCTCTATGACTTGAAGACCCGCAACGTTGACTACGGCGTGACCATCCTGCCGGGCACGAATGGTGATCATCAGACGGTCTCTGGTCCCGACGTATGGGTGGCCTTCGATCACAATGATGCAGCACGTTCTAAGGCAACTGAAGACTTCTTGCTCTGGCTAACGAGTGCTCAGGTGGATGAGCGTTGGAACCTTGCGTACGGCAACCTGCCTCTACGTTCATCTGAGTCAACCAGCCCGGCGTTCCAGAAGTGGGTCACGGAGTATGCACCCGGTGCGCAGACCTTCTTCGACAATCTGCAAAATGCAAAGACGCCTCGTCCCACCATCGAGGGTTACACCGAGCTCTCGCAGTACGTAGGCCAGGCCATCGCCAAGGTGCTGCAGGGACAAGCGACGTCGAAGGAAGCACTTGACGAAGCAGCATCCAAATCAACTGACGCACTCTCGTAAAGGATTTCACGATGAAGCGGCTTGCATCCGTAGTTGGAGCTGTTGCCCTTGCGGTGGGTCTCGCCGCCTGTTCGTCATCGTCTGCACCGGACAACGCACCGTCGAGTTCGCCTAGTGCGGCTGACTCGACGGTGCCCGTCACGATCACCATGTGGCATGGGCAGAGTGACGATGCAGCGAAGGCCATTGCGTCACTGGCTGATCAGTACATGAAGGAGCATCCGAACGTCACCATCAACGTGCAACCCGGCGCATCAAACACCGATGACCTCAAGCAGAAGATCGCCGCAGGATTTGTGGCTGGTGACTATCCAGATATCTCCTATGCCTACGGAAGTTGGGCGGGAGTGCTCGCCCAGAGCGGCAAGGTTTTGGACGTCACGTCACAAGTGCAGGATCCGGCCGTTGGGTGGAGTGACTTCCCCGCTGCAGCGCGTGAGACAGCGACCGTTGATGGTAAAACATTCGCCATCCCAGCAGTCGTTGGCAACCTTGCTGTGATCTACAACAAGGAGTTGTTTGATGCCGCGGGTATCGCCTACCCCACGCCTGATTGGACGTGGGATGACTTCAGGACGATCGCCAAGAAACTGACGAATCCTGACAAGAAGATTTACGGCACTGCGTACTCGGTAGCGGGCAATGAGGACACCACCTGGCACATGTGGCCATTGCTTTGGCAGAACGGTGGGTCGATCCTCTCGGAGGATCAGCAGACCGCAACGTTCAATTCGGACGCGGGCGTTAAGGCACTTGATTACTTACGCGCTCTCGCGGTCGATGATAAGTCGATGTATCTGGATCAAACCGGTGAGAAGTACGGTGCCCTATTCCTCGATGGTCGTATTGGGATGCAGATCAGTGGCCCGTGGAATCTCTACGATCTGCAGCAGCGCAAGGCCAACTACGGTGTGGTGCAATTGCCCGGTACGAATGGCGACCATCAGACCATCTCGGGCAGTGATATCTGGGCGCTGTTCGACCATGGTGACGCGAACCGCGCAAAGGCCGCCTTCGACTTCACCACGTGGCTGTCGCAACCCACTCAAGATGCGCAGTGGAACATCGCGCTAGGCAATATGCCGCTGCGTGCGTCTGAGAAGGACACCGAAGCATTCGCTCAGTTCGTAAAGGACTACCCCGGTGGGGACATCTTCCTGGCGAACTTCGCAAACGCCAAGCAACCACGTCCCACCGTTGCAGGCTATGACGAAATGTCGCAGAACGTGGGCAAGGCGATCTCCGCTGTATTGCAAGGTCAGGGGAGCTCTAAGGACGCCCTTGACCAAGCGGCTGCGAAATCGGCGGATGCGCTGACGAACTAGTGCCAAGCATCTAATGATGTAGACAGCACGTCGAACAACAGGGAGAGCGAAAAGTGTCGGTGTCGGTTGATACGGGAAGTCCTAGACTTACCGTTGATCCCGCTGTGCGTAGGCGGCAACGTCGCGCCCAGAAGCGCCGAGCAAATGTGACGGGCTGGACGTTTGTCGGCGTTGCTACCTTCATGGTGATTGGGCTGTCGATCTTCCCGGCGGCCTGGGCTGTGCTTATTTCACGACGTAAGTGGAATCTGCTGAGCCCACCCAAGGACATCGGTTGGAAGAACTACAACACGATGATTCACGACCCTGATGTCTGGGCCGCTCTTCGTCACACGCTTTTCTTCACGGCACTGTTCGTTCCCATTTCGATCATCTTGGGCATGTTGATTGCTGTTGCCTTGAATCAGCGAATCAAACTCGTGGGGTTCTATCGAACTGCCATCTTCATCCCCTTCGTTGCCTCGGCCGCGGCTACTGGGATCTTGGCCGGATTTGTGTTCGAGCCAAACTATGGCTCGGCGAACGATCTGCTTCGAAGGCTAGGAATCCCAACTCAGCCGTTCCTTGAGTCACCGACCCAGGCGATGTTGGTGATTGTCTTCATTGCGCTGTGGGGTCAGGTTGGCTTTACCGTCGTCGTGTATTTGGCTGCGCTGCAGGACATTCCGAAGGATGTCGTTGAGGCAGCCATCGTCGACGGGGCGAATCGTCGACAGATCTTCCGTTACGTCACGATTCCTGAACTCGCTCCGGTAACGGTGTTCACTGCGGTCTGGCAGACGATCACCGCCTTGCAACTCTTTGACTTGGTCTACACGACTACTCGTGGCGGGCCAATTGGCGCGACAACAACGCTGGTCTACTACGTCTACCAAGTTGCGTTCCAACAGTCTCGCTTCGGCTATGGCGCCGCTGTTTCGTATGGCCTGTTCGCATTGACGATGATCGTCACCCTGTTCATGATCTGGTATTCGCGTCGCACGAAGATCGAGGCCTTCTAATGTCTCTCCTACGCGCCGTTGA
>CANGPO010000124.1 GCA_947455705.1 Actinomycetota bacterium
CACATGCCGGACGGTGAGTGGCGGGCCAGCCGTCGCGACGTCATTCAATATCTGATCAGCATTCCGTTCCTGCTCACAGCATGGAACCTGTTCCTTCTGCTCATCCTGCTGAGCGGGAACAATTGGCTCAGCGCCAGAGACAGTTTGATCGTGGCTGACTCGGTGATCATTGCGGCTCGAATCTTGGCCCACGTGAGCCCTGAGAGGTCTCACGAATTGGCTAAGTCGGTTCCGCTCACGCTGGTGACCCTGCTTTTGATCAGTGGAGGGGTCCGTACCCCGAAGGAAATTGTCGCGATTTTCGACCAGTGGACGCACGCCGATATCAGCGGACCAGCACAAGCCGTGATGTACCTCTGCGAATTGGGAGCGGCCGCACTGTGGTACTGGCTCGGTGTCCGCTATCTCTGGCAGCGCGGCTTTCGCGTGCCAGGGATGCCGGCCCCAACCAACCCCCGGCGACCCAGCCGCACAACCGACCTCCCTTGACCCAGATTCGGTTGAGTTTTCCAAGAACTGGTATAGAGCCTCCAGAGAGATAGCCCATTCGGCCGTTCTGGCTTGAGTTCGGTCCTCACACCTGACGAAGGTGGGTATAGCGACGGCTGGACATCCGAGTTCGGCCTCGAAATGGAGGAAACCGATTATGCGAATCTCAATTCGCCGCACCGCCCTTGCAGGCGTGGCCACAGTCATGGCCGTCGGCCTTATGGTTCCCGCTGGTGCCGCTTTCGCCAACCCCGGACACGGACATGGCAGCGGCGGCAACGGAAGTAACTCTGCCCAAGCCAACGACCCCGCCAAGAAGGCACTTCGCGAGGCCATCAAGTCAGCCAACACCACCTACCGCAACGCTGTGCATGCTGCACGCGAGGCATTCAAGAATGACCCGGCCGTCCTCACGGCCAAGGCAGCTCGTGATGCCATCGTCCGCACATCAAGCGACCCGACGGCCATTGACACGGCAAAGCAGGCGTTTACCGACGCAATCGTTGCTCCCGTGGCAACGCGCGATGGGGCCATCTCGTCAGCACTCGGCGTGTGGCAGCAGTCCGTGGACGCCGCCCAGGCAACCTACGATGTCGCAACCAACCCAACAGATGCGCCGGCTCTGAGCACCCTTCGCGCGTCGCTGCGCGCAGCCAACGTCCAATACCGCAGTGACATCAAGGGCGCCCACAACGCCTACCGTTCAGCGATCTCGCACGCTGCGTCGGTACGCCGCGCTGCGGTAAACACCGCGATCGCTGCATGGAACTCCAGCGCCAAGGATTCAGCAGCCGCTGACGCCTTCCACTCGGCAGTCGTTGCAGCTCGGGCCGCATTCGACGCCGATCAGACGGTGATTGCTGCAAAGACTGCGCGCAATGCAGCCTTTGCAGCCGCTAAGACGGCACGACAGACGGCCGTCGATACTGCACGCGCAGCGTTCCTGGCCACCACCGGCCATCAGGCGCCGAAACACCTACGCCCAATCTTGCCGCGCGCATAAGGTCAATCTAGTAAAGTCCGAACTCGGGTCCTGGCCTCAAAGCCGGGACCCGAGTTTTCTTTGTCTTCACTATGACCGACGCATCCGTCCGTCCCCATCCTCCTAGGTTGAATCACCCGTCGAGACGATTGCACTAGGAGGTCGTGATTCCGCGATCATCAGAAGCACGCTTCCCCCTGATACGCGTGCTGATCGCCTGGGGTCTTTTCATTACGGTCGATTACGGCTACTGGGCCATCCTGACATTGTTCATGTTTGACCGCGGCGGGGCAGCCCTCGCGAGCGCAGCGCTTGTCGGAATTCTGGTACCCGGGGTCATCCTTGGCCCTCCATTAGGGGGCCTTGGGGACCGCTTCTCACCGGCAAAAGTTCTACCTGCAACGTACGCGGCGATTACGTTGATCCTTTGCGGAATGTTCTTCCTGATGGCAACCAACGCGTCCACCATCATCATCATCCTGTTGGCGGGCATGCTCGACATCATTGTTGCGACCTGCGAACCCGTTCACTCGGCGATCCTTCCGCACCTTACGAAATCGCCCAGTGCCTTGGTGCGCGCCAACTCGCTCACCAACCAACTCGACAGCGTCGGCATTTTTATCGGACCAGTACTCGGCGGCCTTTTGATCGCAGGCGGCCACTTCGACTACCGCCTAGCCATCTTCGTACTCGCGATGATGATGGCAACAGCGTTGACGTTGGGGCTGCCTCCAGCCACGGATGTTGACGTCATTCCTTCGCTAGGCGTGCGTGACTCGCTAGCCGGGCTTTCAACGGTGGCTAAGGATGGGCCATTACTTGTCCTCATTCTGATGCTCCTCGCCACGTGTACAGCCATCGGCTCTCTCGAAATTCTCAGTGCGAGTTTCGCGACAAACGTCCTTTCCGGAAACGAAGGCACCGCGGGCCTGCTCATAGGGGCGTCGGGCATTGGCGCTTTCGTCGGAGCCGGCATTTTTGCCTTCGCTTCCGGTAGGCGATTTGCACCTTACGTAGCCCTTGGGTTGATCGCGTCCGGCATCCCACTGATAGTGATGGCGGGTGCATCACAACTTTTCTTGGCATTCGCAATCCTTTCCCTCGCCGGACTTGGAATGGCGATGTCTCGCACGGCAGTCGCATCACTTACTCAGCGAGTGACCACACCCAGCATGTTGACTCGAATTTTCGCCATCGAGTTCTCGGCATTGGAACTTGGTTGGATTCTGGGTCTGGCCTTAAGCCCGTTTCTCATCGCCTACTTCGGACCTGCGAAGGCATATGTCCCGATTGGGCTCGGCTGCATTGTCATCGCGCTCATTTGCTGGCCGCTTACGCGATCTTTAGATGCACGTATCAACACTGACCCAGAACTTCTCACCACACTGAAATTCCCGCCGTTTATCGCAGACCTCCACCCGCGGCCGCTTCACCTGCTCGCGCGGACAGCTCTATGGCGTGACGTCAGTGCTGGCACGGTGCTTTGTCATGAGGGAGTTCTCGACGACACACTGCTCATCGTCGCGAGTGGATGTATCGCTGCCACGAGTACCGGAACGCGTTGGGAGCTTGACCCTGGCGATTGGTTTGAGGAGGAAACCTTCCTACACAATCTGCCACGTACCGCGACACTCACCGCAGAGACCGACAGCAGAATTCTTGTCATTACGCGGGGGGCTTTCATCTCGTCGCTGCGACGACGCTCTAGCCGAGGCGCGGCCGCCGTGTCACATTCCGACGAAATCAGTAAGACATGACGAAGGGCCCCCTACCGAAGTAGGAGGCCCTTCGCTGTGCTTGCGGAACGGGTTGGACTAGAAGTCCATACCGCCCATGTCGCCGCCGCCACCAGCCGGTGCTGCAGCCTTCTCAGGCTTGTCAGCAATAACAGCTTCGGTGGTCAGGAACAGTGCTGCGATGGACGCCGCGTTCTGCAGGGCAGAGCGGGTGACCTTCGCTGGGTCGATGATGCCGGCTGCGATGAGGTCGACGTACTCACCATTCGCAGCGTTGAGGCCCCAACCGGTTTCCAAGTTGCGCACCTTCTCGACCACAACTCCGCCTTCGAGGCCGGCGTTGATGGCAATCTGCTTGAGCGGAGCTTCGACCGCGACGCGAACGATGTTCGCACCAGTGGCCTCGTCACCCTCGAGCGAAAGCTTGGCGAATGCTGCGTCACTTGCCTGAATCAGAGCCACGCCACCACCGGCGACGATGCCTTCTTCAACTGCAGCCTTCGCGTTACGCACTGCATCTTCGATGCGGTGCTTGCGCTCCTTGAGCTCAACCTCAGTCGCGGCGCCAGCCTTGATGACTGCAACACCACCGGCGAGCTTGGCAAGACGCTCCTGGAGCTTCTCACGGTCATAATCCGAATCCGTCTTCTCGATCTCGGCACGGATCTGGTTCACGCGACCTGCGATCTGCTCGGGGTCACCTGAGCCTTCAACGATCGTGGTCTCATCCTTGGTGACAACGACCTTGCGGGCGCGGCCGAGGAGTTCAAGACCAACAGTGTCGAGCTTGAGGCCGACCTCTTCAGAGATGACCTGACCACCGGTGAGGATGGCGATGTCCTGAAGCATGGCCTTACGACGGTCACCAAAGCCTGGGGCCTTGACGGCGATCGAGCGGAAGGTGCCACGGATCTTGTTAACGACGAGGGTGGAAAGTGCTTCGCCCTCAACGTCTTCGGAGATGATCATGAGCGGCTTACCCGACTGCATGACCTTCTCGAGGATCGGCAGCAAGTCCTTGACTGCTGAGATCTTCGAGTTAGCAATGAGGATGTATGGGTCTTCGAGGACTGCTTCCATGCGCTCAACGTCGGTGACGAAGTAGCCGGATATGTAGCCCTTGTCGAAGCGCATACCTTCGGTGAGCTCAAGCTCAAGCCCGAAGGTGTTGCTCTCTTCGACGGTGATGACGCCTTCCTTGCCGACCTTGTCCATGGCCTCGGCGATGATCTCGCCGATCGTGGAGTCAGCGGCACTGATCGAAGCCGTGGCAGCAATCTGCTCCTTGGTTTCGACCTCCTTGGCCATTGAGATCAGCTCATCGCTGACGGCTGCAACAGCCTTCTCAATACCGCGCTTGAGTGCCATCGGATTTGCACCGGCGGCAACGTTACGCAGACCCTCGCGAACGAGTGCCTGAGCAAGAACGGTGGCCGTCGTCGTACCGTCGCCGGCAACGTCATCGGTCTTCTTTGCGACCTCTTTGACGAGCTCGGCGCCGATCTTCTCGTATGGGTCTTCGAGCTCAATTTCCTTCGCGATGGAGACACCGTCGTTGGTGATCGTGGGTGCGCCCCACTTCTTTTCAAGAACGACGTTGCGGCCCTTGGGGCCGAGCGTGACCTTAACCGCGTCGGCCAGGGTGTTCATACCCCGTTCGAGCGCGCGACGGGCGGTCTCATCGAACGCAATGATCTTCGCCATGTGGCTGCTGATCCCTTTCGCAACTGATGGAGTGCGACCCTGCAGTGCCCGCGACGGACGGTCGTGCTTTCCCGGCTCTGGTCGCCGGCAAAAACTCGACCTCACTGAAAGGCCACGAATGCCCACCCGAGTCTGAGCCAGTGACGCGAGCCGTCTGAGACGACCGTTATCACTCACCCTCGTCGAGTGCTAATCCCATTGTTGGCACTCTAGGGGTCCGAGTGCAAGCCGGACGCCTGAAAATCGGAGGTTTGACGCCGTGATTCATGCCATTTTCCACCCCGATTAGTGGCCGTTCGGCCAATCTGCAACGACGGGGTCAACGGGTCCACAATGGGGCTATGAGCACCCATGAGCGCGATACAGACAGTGCCAACGTCGAGTCCTACGACGGTCCGGCCTACAAGGGCCGAGGCCAAGCTGGCGACGAGGTCGCTGACGCGCTCACCCGCGACTTAACCGAGGAGTTCGGCTCGGACGATCCGGCCGCCGAGTTTGCCCCGCACCGAGAGGACGTCGTCGGGCGTCTGGTCGAAGACAAGGGTGCGCTCTGGAGTGAGCATGACGATGTCACAGCCTCACGCGCGCTCGAGGACGACGACCTGACCGCCGAAGAGGCCGCCCTTCACTACGTCGACCCCGAGAACGACCCAATCCCGGAGTAACCAGCC
>CANGPO010000125.1 GCA_947455705.1 Actinomycetota bacterium
AACATGGTTGTGAGCGCCACCGCAGGTTGGGCCAGCACCATCTCCGACATGGTCGGCGTCAAAATGCCGCTCATCACGCATCCACTTCAGGCTGCAGTTACCGAGCCCGTCAAGGTCTTCCTTCCCGCCGTTATCGTGTCTGGTTCGCTGCACGTGTACGTCAGTCAGACCGACCGAGGCGAGCTTGTCTTCGGTGCCAGTGTCGATCCGTACCCGTCGTACTCGATGCGCGGATCACTTGAGTTCACCGAGGGTCTCGCGACGCACATCCTTGAACTCATTCCATCGATCGGCTCGCTCAAACTGCTCCGTCAGTGGGCCGGCCTTTGCGATATGACGCCGGACTACTCCCCGATCATGGGCTTCACGCCGGTCGAGGGCTTCGTCGTGGATGTCGGCTGGGGAACGTACGGCTACAAGGCCGGTCCGGTTTCCGGCGAAACGATGGCGCAACTTGTCGCTACTGGTAAGACCCCTGAACTTATCTCCGCCTTCTCGCTGGACCGCTTCGCCGACGGACGTCTCGTCGGCGAAAAGGGTGCAGCCTCAGTCGGTCACTGATTCGGAGTCACGTTGATAATCATCGATTGCCCCCACTGCGGGCCACGTAATAGCACCGAGTTTCGCCATGCGGGCGAAGCTGGTCACAAGCGCCCAGTAGCGACGACGGATCCCGCCGAGTGGCGCTACTACCTCTATGTCCACGACAACCCGATGGGCTGGACGCGCGAGACCTGGTTCCATGGTTCGGGTTGCCGCAAGTTCTTTTCTGCTGAGCGCAACACCGTCACCAATGAATTCCGCTGGATCGCACCATTTGGTCAGGGCCCAGCACACACCGAGGAGAGTGGCGCATGAGCGCGGCAGGTAACTGGCGTCTATCGCCACAACCAGGTGAGGTCATCGACCGGTCCACGAAGGTCAACTTCACGTGGAACGGCACAGCGGTGTCTGGCTTCGCCGGCGACACGATCGTGTCGGCCCTCATGGCTAACGGCGAGCAACTCATGTCGCGTTCGTTCAAGTACCACCGCCCACGCGGTGTCATGACGGCGACGTTCTTTGATCCCAACTGTTCGTTCCAGGTTGGCAATGAGCCGAACGTTCGCGGCGCACATCGCCTCGTCAAAGATGGCGATGTAGTTCAGGCCCAGAATGCATGGCCGTCGCTAAAGTATGACGTTCGCAGCGCTAATCAGGCGGTCGGGCGATTCCTTGGCCCAGGCTTCTACTACAAGACCTTCATTAAGCCCCAGCCGCTGTGGCCGGCCTACCAGAAGGTGCTGTCAACCTTCGCCCCTGGTGGTAAGCCACCAGCAATCGGTACTCCGCACGAGATTTTCGATAAGCGCTACGCGCACCCAGACGTTCTCGTCGTCGGTGCCGGCCCCGCCGGTATCGCCGCCGCGATCGAAGCTGGCCGCGCTGGCGCATCGGTGATCCTCGTTGAGGAGGAGTATGAGATCGGTGGGCATCTGCGCTTCGGGGGCCCGGCCGAACTCGCACACCTCGCCACACTGCGTGCTGAGGTTGCTGCACTTGAAAACGTCGAGGTACTCACCGACTCGGTCGTGTCGGGCCGCTACGACGACAACTGGGTTGGCGTTATTCAGCGCAGTGGCGTCTGGTCCAAGGAGCGCATGATCAAAGCCCGCGTCGGCACACTCGTTGTTGCTGCCGGCCTGATCGAGCGTCCCTTCGTCTTCGAAGGTAACGATCTTCCTGGCGTCATGCTTTCCACCGCAGCCCTACGTTTGACCGGATTGCATGCGGTTAAGCCTGGAACCTCAGCCGTCGTCTTCACTGCAAACTCAACGGGTGACGCCGCCATCGAGCGCCTCACCCAGTCAGGTGTGACGATTGCTCGCATCGTCGACGCACGCAAGGGTGAGACGATCCGTCGCGCACTCGGCCGTGGCCACGTATCGGGTGTCGAGCTGGGTAACGGTTCCAAGGTGCAGGCCGATCTGCTCGTCACAGCAACGGGATGGACGGCACCAACAAGCCTGCTCAACATGGCTGGCGATCGTCCCGTGTGGGATGCCACAGCAGCGCGTTTCAGCCCAGCTGATGATCTACCCAGTACCGTCATGGCAACAGGCGGCATCTTGGGCGATGGCACCACCGAAGAACTCATCGCACATGGTCGTGCCGTTGGCGCAGAGGCTGCTCGTCGTGCAACCGGTGCGGCTCCCGTCGAGATCCCTGATCTCGGCCGCGATCCACACCCTGCTCTATTCCAGAGCAGCACCGTCGGTTTCGTTGACTTCTCCGAAGACGTCAAGAACAAGGACGTTGTGTCGGCTGCCAAGGAGGGTTACGACTCGTCCGAACTCGCGAAGCGCTTCACTACATCTGCCATGGGCCCCGCTCAGGGTAAGTACGAGATGATCAACACGATGGCCGTTCTCGCTGACGCAACGAACCGCGACTTCCAGTCCACTGGAACGACCGTGTGGCGCCCGCCTTACGCGCCGATCAGCCTTGGCGCACTTGCCGGTCGCTCATTCGAACCAACTCGCGTGTCACCTCTTCAGGGTTGGCATGAGGCACATGGTGTCGAGCCGCTGATCGCCGGGCAGTGGATTCGCCCCGAGCACTATGGCGATCCGCAGGCCGAAGCCCTCAACGTACGCACCAATGTCGGAATCATCGACGTCACGCCACTGGGTAAGTTCGATATTCAGGGTCCGGACGCAGTAAAGC
This sequence comes from Actinomycetota bacterium, assembly GCA_947455705.1. Taxonomy (GTDB): domain Bacteria; phylum Actinomycetota; class Actinomycetes; order S36-B12; family CAIYMF01; genus Longivirga. The sequence goes on from CANGPO010000125.1 coordinate 2,707, forward strand.
TTCTGAACCTCGTCTACACGAACCAGTGGGACAACCTTGCGATCGGCTCCGTGCGCTACGGCGTCATGTGTGCTGAAGATGGCGTTGTTCTCGACGATGGTGTTACCGCTCGCCTCGGCGAGGATCGCTACCTCATGACGGTTACGTCATCTGGTGCGGCCACCGTCTGGGAGTGGATGGAGATGTGGCTGCAGACGGTTCACCCCGACTGGCAGGTGCTGATCACCCCCATCACAACGGGAATGGCCAGTATCAACATCGCCGGCCCGAACTCACGCGAATTGCTGTCGCGCATCACCGACATCGACCTCGACCCGCAAACCTTCCCCTACATGAAGGTGCGCGAAGGTGTCGTTGCCGGTGTCGAAAACTGCATCGTCTGGCGTATCGGCTTCACCGGCGAACTGTCCTACGAAATCCATGTTCCCGCGTCGTACGCCCTGCACGTCTGGGAAACGTTGATCGACAACGGACAAGATCTCGGCATCTCTGCATTCGGCATCGAAGCCCAGCGCATCCTGCGCCTTGAAAAGGGCCACTTGATCGTCGGACAGGACACTGACGGTCTTACCCAGGCCCACTCTGCGGGTCTTGGTCCGCTGATCAAGCAGGCGAAGGAAGACTTCGCTGGTAAGCAGGAACTCGCCTGGCAGGAAGCCCGTGATGGTGACTACCCTCACCTCGTCGCGATCGAGACGGTCGACCCGGCTCTGGTTCCACCAGAGGCAAGTCAGATCGTTCGCGGTAACAACGAGATCGTTGGCCGTGTTACCTCGAGCCGGATGTCGCCAACCTTGCGCCGTTCGGTCGCATTGGCCCAAGTGCCGAAGAACCTTTCGACGCCAGGCTCACGTCTGACGATCGTCCTACCTAACGGCAGTCGCGCCGTTGCCGTTGTACGCGAAGACCTCGCGTTCGTCGATCCTGAGGGAGTGCGTCTCCGTGGCTAACACAACTCCAATTGCTCGCAGCCAGATCTCGATCGTTGGCCCCACAGCCGTCGTCGATGGATGGGAGATCTCGACGGTCACGTCCAGTGCCGCTCTGACCCTTCGCGATGAGAGCCACCTGACGAAGGTGGTCGTTCGCTCGACGGATGGTGCGCCGGTCGCCTCACAGCTGCCTGGTAACGGCACCGCTCGTCACGTCGGAGACACTCTGCAGATTGGCTCGGCTCCATCTGAGTGGTACCTGATGGCGAAGGGTGCGACAACCGCATCATTGGTTGATGGGCTCGATCTGCCAGGTGCTAGCGGTTATGCGGCATGGACAGATGTCACCCACGGTCGGGCACTTGTCCGACTCACCGGTGCCGACTCAGCCAAAATGCTGTCAAAGCTGTGCGCCATCAACTTGGCTGACAGTGTCACTCCCAATGGACGCGCATTCCGTACGTCTATCGCGGGTGTAAATACCGACATCATTCGTGATGATGTCAACACTGTCCGTTCTTACTTGCTGCATTGTGAACGTTCCTCTGGTCAGTACCTGTTTGATGCATTGCTTGATGCGGGCATCGAATTCGGTATCGAACCCACCGGTGCAGGGGCGTAACTGATTCGTGTTTCGCCGTCAGCGCGCTGATCCGCAGCCAACAGAACATGTCGCTGTTCTGTTGGCCTCAAGTGGTGGCGCGTTTCGGGCTGAGTCGATTGAGCTCGCTGCAAAGCTAGCCAATCGCGGACCTGTCGGCGTCGTGATAATCGCGAAAGTTTACGGGTCATCCTTCGGGCTTCCCAACCCTGGTCTTTTACCAACCAAACGCGAGCGCCAAGACGCTACTGACCGCGTCGACGATGCGATCAAGCAGTTGCGCCGCCTTGGGATTAGAGCCGATGGCCAAGTCTTGATCACGCGCAACATCGCGTCCGGAATCGCCAACGTGGCAAAAGCTCGAACAGCCCGTCACGTCGTCTTAGAAACGCCGACGCAGGGCTCGGTACGAGGATTTCTTGAGGGCAACTACGAGTCGTCGATCCGACGTAAGTTACGTGCCACGGCCGAAGTTGAGAGCGCACCGTTTACCTGAAGTATCCGAGCAATTACGTCGCCTCACGCTCGTTTCAACGGCCATTAAGCCGGTTACTTGCCAGTAATGAAGTTCGCGAAACCCCGTGTGTTTACTACAGATACACGAGTGCGTGAATTGGTTCACATGACGCGCTAAAACTCGTGGCTGGATTAATGTCAAAAGTCATTGACTCCAGACTCAGGCAGCCATAGTTTCAGCAACACGTACTTTGTGCACTTGTGACTGCAACGCTGGAGGCGTAGTGGCTACCGAAAGTCTGGCAACCGAATCATCAGGTTTGGCTAAGAGCACCAACTGGTGGGGCGCATTCGTTATCGGCCTCGCCGGAACAATCCTCGTTACCGGTATCGCTCCCTTCGCCGTTCAGGGCATGGGAGCGGCGGCCATCTTCTGGATCGGCCTCAATACAATCTTCGGACTCATCCTGTGTCTGTGCTTGGCTGAGATGGCCGTCATGTGGCCCGACCGTCACGGCGGTGTTCCGTCGTACGCGCAGGAGTCATTCACTCCCGTACTTGGACAGCGCCGCGCGCACTGGCTAGGTGGCTTCGCAGGCTGGTCGTACTGGCTCGGATGGTTCCCCGTTGCTCCGATCAACATGATTCTTGCGGCGAGTTACATCGTCGCCCTGTTCGGACTCAACACCGATACCAAGTTCAACCTGTTCTCCGGTGTCGGCGGCTCGCCGATTTCCCTAACGGTCTTGATCATCTCGATCATCGGCATCGTTGGCATGTATCTGCCCGCCCACTTCGGCCTGAATCTGGGTGCACGGTTCGCAACAGTGCTTGGCATCCTGTCGATGCTGCCGCTGACCGCGCTGATCTTCCTTCCGTTCTT
>CANGPO010000126.1 GCA_947455705.1 Actinomycetota bacterium
GGATCCGTTCGATCAACGTCACCAGCCGGGATCCGTCGGTGAGGTCCCCGTAGTGCAGAAACAAGCGAGCCTCGGGATCGTGCGGATCCCTGTAGAGGTGATCGATTCGCGAGGTGTTGAAGGTGGACGAGCGACGAATCAAACCGTGCACCTCGTACCCCTTCTCGATCAGGAGCTCGGCAAGGTACGAGCCATCCTGACCGGTGATACCGGTGATGAAGGCGCGTTTTTTCGGGGGAATGGTCACACTTCAACAATAGCGCTACGTGATGATGAAACTGCGAAATGTCACCCTGATGGCCGCATGTAACAACACGTAAAGTCGCGTTCACTGAATTTCAGTTCCGCGCGCATATGAAGATCAATTGATGCGCTAATGTTCAATTACAAGATCACTTGCGGCTGGGGTGTGGGTTGCTTGAGGGGGAGCGGTGTGCGGGATTGTGGGGAGGGTGGCGCTGAAAAGCGCTCACTCACACGACCTCGCGAATGCCATCTCGCTTCTAGCCCACCGCGGCCCTGATGCTCACGGCGCTGTCGATCTCGATTGGGCCGTTCTCGGGCATACCCGCCTTGCCATACTCGATTTAGATCCGCGATCGAATCAGCCGTTCACGAGCCCGGACGGCCGTTGGGTTCTCGTCTTCAACGGAGAGATTTACAACTTCGTTGAGTTGCGCGTAGAGCTCGAAGCGGCCGGAGCATGGAGCTTTCATACGTCGAGCGACACCGAGGTGGTTCTCGCTGCCCTTGCAACGTGGGGGTACCAGGCGGTGCAGCGGTTCAACGGCATGTGGGCGCTGTGCCTTGTGGATACGCATGCGAACACCGCATTCCTGAGCCGTGATCGATTCGGCATCAAGCCCCTGTTCTATCAAGGGCAACCAGACGGTTCGCTGGTCTTTGCCTCACGAGTAAACGCGCTTCGCGCGATAAGCGACGTGTCTGTCGAGCCGTCACTTGAGCACATCCGCGGTTACCTCACATACGGGATGAGTGATTGGGGCTCCGGCACCTTTTACACCGGGGTCAGTGAACTGCCGCCAGGGCACAATCTTCTCGTTGATGCGCAGGGGCGCCGAGCCATTGTTCGGTACTACCAACCGCTGCAACCAGATTCGTCGGAAGCGATCGATCCTGACGAGCTTGAGCACCTCATCAAAGACTCGATCCGGCTGCAGCTGCGCAGCGATGTGCCCGTAGCGATCACACTCTCGGGCGGGCTTGATTCGTCGATCATTGCCGCACTGGCAGCTCGGCAGACATCGGAAGTCCTCGCCGTGACGGCCGTAATCCGCGGGCATCGCGACGATGAAGGTGATGCAGCGCAACGCTTATGCGCAGCACTCGGTATCGAATGGGCGCCGATCGACATCACAGTGGATCAGTTAGACCTGGATCAGTTGAAGCGCGTTTGCGATTTGCACGATGGACCGACGCAGAGTCCTGCGGCCGTGGCGATGGATTCCATCATGTCCGAGCTACGGCAGCGCGGTTATCTTGTCGCTCTGGAAGGCCAAGGTGCTGACGAACTCTTCGGTGGTTACGGCCCCATGCTTAGCCCATATGTGATCGGCGACCAGTTGCGCTCACTAAATGTGTCAGGGGCGGCATCAACGGGACGTAACTTTGCTCGAGCTTTTGGAACGGGTAACGCAATTCGTTCAACGGCCCGTTCCCTCGTCCCCGGATTGCACAGCGCCTATCTACGATCCGTTGGTGTTAGTCGCGCTTTCGGTCCCGCTCTCAGCGAGTTGTCCTTGGGCAAAACTGGCGCCGAACGACCGTGGAACATGGGTGCTGATGCAGCCATCGAGCAACAGCGTGACATCGTGCTGCGCAGCCTGCTGACATACGGAGACCGGATGTCGATGGCGCATTCCGTTGAAGCACGCCAGCCCTTCCTCGACGTGCGCATCGCTGAACTAGCGGCGCGAATTCCAGCCGAACACATGATCAAAGGTGGGCAGGGCAAGGCTCTACTGCGTGAGGTCGGCCGGCGGGTGCTGCCCATCTCGGATCCGATCGACGGCCCGAAGCGCGGTTTTGTCATGCCCGTTCGGCAATGGATGAACCAGCCAGACGTCCGGGCCACCCTGCTCGACGGGGTAGCCGTACAGAAAGGGATCTACAAGGCATCGGGTATCACTGCTCTGCTCGAACGAAATGCATCCCACGACTCGCCCTTGATCGCCTTAGCGATCTTCAGGCTGTTGATGGGCGAGTTTTTTTCGAACGGGAACGGCCATTGACCTGAGGCCCACCCCTGCCGGGACGTCGATCGGTGTTCCCGATGCACGTAGGAACGCTGCGGCGTCACCCGACGTCCCTTGACGGACGTAAATGTAATTTTTACTACGAAAAGTGAAATGTGCTTCTATTCAATCCGTTTAGATCTGATTTTCATGATCACACAAAGTGATCTTCAGGGATCCCTCAAATGGCCTAAGCCCGATATCAATTCAGATCACAGACCGCTAACCTCGGATGACAAAGGGGATTAGTAGATCCTTTTCTGCACCATTCGATGCGCGGGAGTACCGAACGTACTATGCACGTGAGCGACGCTATATACATCGCAGGACATCGCGGCCTCGTCGGCGGCGCTGTCTGGCGACGCTTCGCTGCAGATGGCTTCACGAATCTGGTCGGACACCCCAGTTCACAGGTAGATCTGCGTGACCGTGACGCTACCTTCGATGCGATCCTGACGGCTAAGCCGAACGTCGTCGTGATGGCGGCAGCTCGCGTCGGCGGCATCATGGCCAACTCGACCCGTCCCGTTGATTTCCTCAATGACAATCTGCGCATTCAAACGAATATGTTCGAAGCTGCGCATGAGGCAAATGTCGAGCACTTCATCTTCCTCGGCTCGTCGTGCATCTACCCGAAAATGGCCGAGCAGCCGATCCGTGAGGATTCACTTCTCACTGGCCCGCTCGAGCCCACGAATGATGCCTACGCGATCGCGAAGATCGCCGGCATCCTGGCCGTCAAGTCGTATCGCAATCAGTACGGACGTCGCTGGATCTCGGCGATGCCGACGAACCTCTACGGTCCTGGCGACAACTTCGATCTGACCAGCTCGCACGTACTGCCGGCGATGATTCGTAAATTCCATGAGGCGAAGAAGTCTGGCGAGGCTGTAACCCTCTGGGGCACAGGCACTCCGCGCCGCGAATTCCTGCACACCGACGACGTCGCATCGGCGATCGTCCATCTGCTGAACAACTACGACGATGAGCTCACCATCAACATCGGCTGCGGGGAAGACGTCACGATCAAAGAGCTCGCAGCCACCGTCGCTGAGGTAGTGGGTTACGAGGGCGACATCATCTGGGATTCAAGCAAGCCTGACGGCACCCCGCGCAAACTCCTTGACGTATCACGCCTTAAGGCGCTCGGCTGGGCCCCGCAGATCTCGCTGCGCGAGGGCATTGCCAGCACCTACGAGTGGTTCCTCGCTAACGGGGAGGGCGCATGAGTAGCGACCTGACCGCGTTGCCCACGCGGTGTGTTGGCGGTGTCTCGTTCGCTGTGTCCGAGGCTGCACGCATCGCAGAGGCGATCCGACACGATGCGCTTGATGGTGAGACGGGAATCGCAGTTCATTTCGCGAATGCGTATACGGTCGCCCTGGCGCACGCGAATTCGGCAGTGGGCAAGATCCTGCACTCGCCGAAGGCACTCAACATCACCGATGGTGCATCTGTTTCTTGGTTTGGCCAACGCTACAACTCTGGCGAGGGCTTGCGTTGGGAGCAGACCAGTGGGCCCGAGTTGATGGAACGGGTACTTGCAGAATCATCAGCTGATGGTCCGCGACACTTCCTCCTCGGTGGTTCGCCCGAGACCTTGGATAAGCTCCAGGCGGCCATTGCCCAAAAGTGGCCGAACGCCGTGATCGTCGGTGCGGAGAGCCCGCCCTATCGCGCGTTAACTGATCAGGAGCTAGCTGAGCAGGATCAGCGCATTCGCGATAGCGGCGCCAACATCGTGTGGGTTGGGCTCGGTACGCCTAAGCAAGACTTCGAAGTCGATCGGCTCGCGCACTCCATCCCGATCATCGCCTGTGGTGTCGGTGCAGCATTCGATTTCATCGCCGGCACAAAGAGGCGCTCGCCACAGTGGATGACATCGGCTGGTTTGGAATGGGTGTATCGGTTTGCACAGGAGCCGCGCCGACTCGCCGGACGCTATCTATGGGGTAACCCGGCATTCGTCATGGCAGCGGTAAAGCATCGCGACCGGCCCGCGTTCGTGCAGCTCGCAACGGATCGTGCAGGCTCGTGACTGATGAATCAGGCCTAAGCGACGAAACAGCCATCGACGCGCAGCAGCCTGAGCCTGAATCGAACGGTGCGTCGCGCGGTCGCAAAATCGCTGTTGGCGTTGGGATCGCAGCCGGAGTAGGTGCTCTTTACTTTGGTATTACGGGAGTCGTTGCCTACCACTCGGCACAACAACTTTCCGCCTCACTCCGTCAAGCGCAGGATGCTGCGCGCGCGCTCGATATTGCCGCCGCTGCCTCAGCGCTGACCGATGCTCGGTCGTCCGCTCACACGTTTAACATCGCGACGGCTGGCCCGCTCTGGGGTGTGGCTGCGCGCGCACCCGGCGTCGGAGGGCAGATTGATGCTGGACGACGTCTGGCTGGTGACGTTGATTCGATACTGACCGCGGCTGAGCCGATCACCAACAAAGCGACCACTCTGAGCCAAGCTGGCCTGCGGGCCGCTGACGGCACGTTGGATCTGGCCGCGATTTCCGGGCTCGCACCGGCGATGCGAGATACGGCCGCGGCTACTCGTGCTGCCGCTACGGATCTTGAATCCCTTGATGCCAGTAATTTACCGCCATCGCTGGCGAAATCCGTTGCCACAGTTTCTGGTCAACTCCCAGAGATCTCACATCGAATCTCGGACTTGGCCGAGGGGCTCGGTGTCATTCCAGCGATGCTGGGCGGTGATGGTCCTCGGTCGTGGGCGGTGCTGTTCCAAAACCCAGGTGAGATCAGAGCGACTGGCGGCATGGTCGGTGGATTTAGTCGACTAACCTTTGACCACGGCAAGGTGTCAGTGGCCGAGGTGGGAACGAATGAGAAACTCGCTAACACCAGCGGCCCAGTGGATTACAGCGTGCTTCCAGCCGAGGTGGTGTCGCAGTGGGGTCAAGAGCTGAGTGAATGGAATTCATTCAATCTCTCACCGCATTTCCCCTACACCGCGATGCTGACCGAGCAAGGCATGAAGCAGCGCAAGACACCCGTCGAGGGTGTGATCGCGATAGATCCGACGATGGTTGCTGCC
>CANGPO010000127.1 GCA_947455705.1 Actinomycetota bacterium
AAAACTCCCCCGACGACATCGCCCTGTTTGTGAACGCTCGAGAACGAGGCGATCTGAGCGCCCGGGTCATCGCCGCCTTGTTCCATCCGGTCGGCACGACGTCCGCGGATCTTGAGGAATTCGAGCACCTCATCGCCCAGTACCAAGGTGACGACATCAGGCTTGGTCCGATCAAGCTCTACATAGACGACATCATCGAGCCGCACACCGCGGCGATGTTCGAGCCGTACGCGAATAAGCCAGAGACCCGGGGGCAGAGTTACTACGAGCAGTCCGAGTTCAATCGCGTGATCGGTTCGCTGGACGCGCGCGGGCTTCAATGCTTCGTCCACGCCACGGGTGATCGTGGAAATCACATGGTGCTCAATGCTTTTGAGCATGCACGAAACGTCAACGGAGTACGGGACTCACGCCACCAGATCGTGCATGTCGAATGTTTGAAGCCCGCTGATATCCCGCGCTTTGCCGACCTCGGCGTGATTGCCTGTATGCAACCCCGTCACTGTGCCCCCGAGATCATCGAGGAGTGGCGAGACAACGTAGGCCCCGAGCGTTGGCGCTATGCATGGCCTATGCGCAGCCTTGCCGAAACCGGAGCCACCTTGGCGTTTTCAAGCGACTGGAACGTGGCGGAGATGGATCCGCTGATTGGCATCTACACCGCAGCAACTCGAGCTTCACTCGATGGTGAACGAAGCTGGGTGACCGAGGAATGCATCGATGTTGAAACTGCGTTACGTGCCTACACAGCCGGAAGCGCACATGCCAACTTCGTCGATGACGAACGAGGCACGCTCAAGCCTGGTTATCTGGCGGATTTCGCCCTGATGTCCCAGAACATCCTCGAGCACGAACCTGCCGCACTGTTGGACACGCACGTCACCATGACGGTCGTCGGCGGCAACATCGTGTACAGCAACTAGTCGCATCCACGTAAAGGACGGTCAGCGAAAATTCGCCGACCGTCCTTTGAGCTAGTTCGTGCGCTCTACTTATTCTCTACCTCGTCAGGCTGACTTACTTGAATGCCATAACTGGGTGAGCGACGTTCTTCATCGGTTGGAAGTTCGGCCGCGATGTCGTCAGCTGTCATGGCATGCATCATGAGACGTCCAGCCCATACGAGCAGGACGGCAATTGCAAGGACGGTCGCGATCCATGCCAGTGCCCCCGGCAGAACCGTCAACTTGAAGATCAAGAATCCGACGACTGCCGCAGCCGGCATCGTTACGAACCACGCGATCAACATGTCGCGCATGACGATCCAGTTAACGCGGCGACGGTACCCCACACCTGAACCGACGATGGATGACGTCACTGCCTGGGTGGTGGAAATCGGGATACCAAAATGCGTGGCCCCATCGATAGCCGTGATCGCACCGATGTTCGCGGAAAGTCCCGAAGCACGCGTGATCCTCGTGATCTTGAGACCCATCGTTTCAATGATCTTCCAACCACCCCACACGGTGCCAAACGCGATTGCTGCGTGAGCAAGAAGAATGACCCAGTACGGAGGCTCAAGGGATTTGGCACTCTCCGCAGCCAGGTATCCCCCGGAGTACAACGTGGCAGCGATAACGCCCATGGTCTTTTGCGCATCGTTCGAGCCATGACCCCACGACACCCACGCAGATGATGCAACCTGAGCCCAACGGAAGAACTCGGAGTCCTCATCGGCCTTGAACGCCTTGATGATCGCTCTGATGATCAACGATGCCACCAGTGCAATGGTGAAAGCCACCGCCGGAGACGCGAAGATCGCCAACACGGTTTTCTTCACCTGATCCCAGCTCACCGCGTCCACACCTCCAGCGGACACGCCAGCTCCGATCAATCCACCAATCAGAGCGTGTGACGACGATGACGGCAGACCGAAATGCCACGTGAGGTAATTCCAGAAGATTGCTCCGACGAGCGCGGCAAGTGTCACGCGGATGCCATACGGCACGCCACCGGCGGCAACGGCCGGGAGCGAGTCCAGATTGACCGTCTTAGAGATGGTGTTTGCAACGGCGGTGCCAACGACGAACGCTGGAAGAAAGTTGAACACTGCAGAAAGCGCCACTGCCTGCTTCGGCTTCAACGAACGCGTCGCAATAACCGTGGACGTGGCGTTAGCGGCGTCGTGGAAACCATTGGTGAAGTCGAACAGGATTGCCAACGCCACCGTGACAAGGGTGGCGATCAGGACAGCGTTCATGTCAGCTCTTCAATCATTGAGGGGGCGTGTCCGGCTCACTACACGTTCGACTTAATAAAAGCGCAAACTACGTTTCTAAGCCCCCGAAAGACCAACGGTTCAAGGTGAACAGTGCGCAAACTCCAAACCGACGGACATGTCCCACTCACGATGTTGGTTTCCAACGCCGGTCTGGCGATTCAGAGGCTGAAAACACGGGCGCATCAGTTCACCTAGGATGACTACATGATGTCAGCAGCAGAGCGTTGGTCACACGATCTTGCCTCATGGTCCATTCCCGACGAGATCCTCTCGCGCGCTCCTGAATCGCCATGGATTCACCCGGTGAAGATGTTCACCGTTACCGGGCAGGTACCGCAGTCACCTTCACATGATCGTGCGCGTGAGGCACTACCAACCGATGGCTGTGTCCTCGACGTGGGGTGCGGGGGTGGTAGAGCGTCGATGGCCCTGATCCCACCTGCTGTGCAGGTGACGGGAGTTGACGAGGAACAGCCGATGCTCGACACATTCGCCGCCGCCGCAGCCGAGCGATCGGTGCAGCACGCCGAGGTGCTTGGCCAATGGCCAGCAGTCCAGGAACGGGCACCTATCAGCGATGTTGTCGTATGCCACCACGTTCTCTACAACGTGGCCGATCTCATCCCATTTGTCACCGCACTCAATGCTCACGCACGCAATCGCGTCGTGATTGAGATTCCGACAACGCATCCGCTTACCCATATGGCACCGCTGTGGCGCGAATTCTGGGAGCTTGACCGACCCACCGGACCAACTGCGAACGATGCCCAAGAGGTGATTCGCAGCGCCGGGATCAACGCAAACCTTGAGAGCTGGGTTGACGAACAATTCAGCGCTCGTGCCCAATTGAGTGCCCAAGAGCAGGCCCATTTCATGCGTATTCGACTGTGCTTACCGCCCGAACGTGAACCAGATGTAGCCAGATTCTTGGCCAGTGCACCACCACCGCCACCACGAAAAACCGCCACGATCTGGTGGGATGTTGTGACCTCGTAGCGGTCAACTCCGGGCTCCTTCCTGCCGATATCTCCTATGCAACATGTGACATTGCAAAGGGATATGGGCAGAATGTCCGTTTCGGACGAGGGAGTGGTTGTGCGCGTCGGTGTTCGGATTGCCGCGGTGCTCGCTGGAGCGACCGCACTCACCGGCGCATATCTCGTCCCCACCAGTGCCGCCCCGGTCGGCCCTGAGGTCATCACCACCACCGTTGTCACCAGTGGTCCTCCCGCCGCGCAACCGCCACGGCGCATGGTGACCGGCTGGCTCCCCTACTGGAACATGCCCGCAGCGATGTCATCTGTGACGGCCAACGCCAAGGTGTTCACCGACGTTTCCCCGTTTTGGTACAGCGCCACAGGGACTGCGCCCTCGATCCATATCACCAGCCAAACCGCTGGGATTGACGTCGCAGCGACGGTCAAGCGACTGCATTCGCTCGGCATCCAAGTGATTCCCACCGTCACTGACGGAACCCATTACCTGCAAATGTCGACGCAGATGTCCGGGAGCACGAACCGTGCCGCGCTGGTGTCACGACTGGTCAGCGTCGTTGTTGCCAACGATTACGACGGGATCGATCTGGACTGGGAGCAGTTTGCCTTCAACGACGGATCGTCTTCATGGAGCACCACTCGCCCACGGTGGATTGCTTTCGTTCACGACCTCGCTACGGCATTGCACGCTCGTGGCAAGGTTCTCTCAGTCACGGCGCCAGCCGGACTCCAAACCCAATCAGACTCAACCGGTTACTGGGTTTACGCCTGGGGTGCGATCGGGCCTTACATCGATCGACTTCGCATCATGGCCTACGACTATGCAGTGAGTTCGGCCGGCCCCATTGCTCCGATGTACTGGGTGGATCCGGTCGTTGCCCACGCCGTCACGCAAGTTGACCCAGCGAAGATCCAAATTGGCGTACCCAGCTACGGACGCGACTGGCTCACTTCGCTGACCGGAACGTGCCCGAATCAGGCTCCGGCCGGCGCCACGTCGGCACAGTCGAACAGCTTGTTTAACAAGTTGGACTGGGCTTCGCGCCGCCACGAGTTTGATGCTCGCTATTCGGCCACTTTTATCTCGAATCTATTCGTGAACGCTGCCGCAACGATCCCCGGAATCACTCTGGTGAAGAAGGCAGTTTCCACATGGGATGACACTGTGAAGGAACGGACGTACTCCTACCAGGTGGGCTTCTCAGGTCGGTATCAAAAGCCCACTGTCAGCTCGACAGCAGTTGGCGGCATCGCAACGGGTAACGCAATCAACGTCGCATCTACGGCCGGGTTCGTTGTGGGAACACATGTGAGCGGCTCGGGAATAGCACGTGGCGCAACGGTTACCGGACTTCGAACCAACGCACTTGTGATCTCACCTCGCAATACGGGCACCGTCACGGGCGTCATCACGGGAACCACGTCAGTCGGCACTGCCGCCACTGGTGATGCAAAGAGCACGAGTATCACGGTGACGAGCCCAGCACACATTGGTGTCGGAGACGCCGTTACCGGTACGTCAATCGGCGCCAAGGCCGTCGTGACTGGGATCGCCGGCAACGTGATCACACTGAACGTTCCCAATACCGCAGCTGTCGCGTCGACCATTACGTTCACCGCCACCAAGACAACATCGGCCGTCGGCGGCCCCAAAGGCCTGAACACTGTCGTGGTGAATTCAGTGGCAGGCATCTCGGTAGGTGCCACGGCCAAGGGAAGCGGATTTGCATCCGGCACGACGGTCACTGCCGTCGCTGGCCACACCGTCACACTGTCGAAGAGCAATCCCGCCACCATCAATGGTGCCGTCACGTTCACTCCAGCCCCTCTGGCCGTGACGTGCACAGCGTCGCGGCGCGGCTGGTACGCCGAA
>CANGPO010000128.1 GCA_947455705.1 Actinomycetota bacterium
GGCGCTAGACATTCCCCTCGCCAACCGAACGGATCTCGATATGGATACGACCCAAGGCCAGCGCTCGGCCAGTGACACCCCCGCGGGTGCCGCTCAAACGTTCGCGCCCGAGTCGTACTCCACGTATCTTGAGGATGTCTTCTTTCCCACCACGATCGAGACCTCAGCTGTCACCGCGTTCACACCAGAGCAACCACTAACACCCGCAACACCCAGCGCAGCGGTTCCCGTGGCACTCGTCCCACCGGCAAGTAACGACTGGTCGACGGTGGAGCTAGCCACGACGACCGAAGCGTTGCCTGCGGCGCCCACGTCCGTCAGTCAGGTTGCGACGACAGCAATTCCGACGGTGCGACCACCGCGTGGCCGCCACTCGGTACGTCCACCTATGCAGCGTGGGCTAGCGAGTCGTGGTGGGTCCACCCGCCGCGGTGACGTTGCCATCACGATCGCGGGCATCGGACTCGGCATCTCGCTCGGGCTCGGCGTCAGTTCGGCGGTTGCGGGTTTGGGCTTCCCTGGCGGTTACTTCCTCGCAGCAAGTACGTTCACAGCTTTGGCTGGCACGTACCTATGCCTTTGTCTGCTGCTGCTGATCTCTCGCCTTCCGTGGCTTGAGCGCGAAGTGGGCCATGACCGCATGATCCTCTTGCACCGTAAGGTTGCGCCGTACTCACTTCTGCTCATCGGGCTGCACGCACTCTTTTCCACCCTCGGCCACGCGGCCGGCTCAATCACGGGAGCCCCCGCGGCGTTCTGGAGCCTGGTTACGACGACCGAGTGGATGGTGCCCGCCACCGCGGCATTGGTCTTGATGATCAGTCTCGGCGTCATCTCGTACAAAAAGATCCGAGCAAAAATGAAGTATGAAACCTGGTGGGTTGCCCACCTGTACTTCTACATTGCAGTGGCACTGGCATTTGGACACCAGATTGCACTCGGCCCGATGTTCGTAACCAATCCACTGCAACGTAACTTCTGGATTGCGCTGTACATCTTCGTCTCGGCCATGATCTTCGTGAACCGCTTCTGGAATCCGTACATGTTCTCGCGTCGCCACGATCTGCGGATCGCTGCGGTCGTGCCCGAATCAGCCGACGTCACCTCCGTCTACATCAGCGGCGAAGACCTGGACCTGATTAAGGCACGCGGAGGGCAGTTCTTCCAGTGGCGCTTCATGACCCGGCAGTTCTGGTGGCAGGCCCACCCGTACTCACTGTCGGCCTCACCCAATCCGTCGTGGCTTCGCGTGACCATCAAGAATCTTGGTGATCAGTCGGCGAGCATCAATCAGCTCAAGCCCGGTACTCGGGTATGGGCCGAAGGCCCCTATGGAGTATTCACCGCCGCCCAGCGCAGCACCGAGCGCATCACTGCCTTTGCTGCCGGCGTAGGCATCACGCCCATTCGTGCCGTTCTCGACGATCTTCCGCCCACCACAGATGTGACGTTGATCTACAAGGTTTCGCAGACGGATGCAGCACCACTCAAGGCTGAACTTGACCACATCGCGGCCGCATATGGATGGAAGGTCTTCTACCTCGAAGGCCCGCGTGAATTCCATCCGATGACCCCCGATTACCTCTACACGATGGCTCCGGGCATGGGTCGGTCCGATGTTTACATCTGCGGTAACGACTCCTTTACCGAATCTGTGATCCTTGCCGCTCAAGCCATGGGCGTCCCAGACCGACGAATTCACCATGAGGCTTTCTCTTTCTAACCTTGAGTAAACCCCATACCCGGCAACCACCGCTTGAATCGCCATCAAGTCCGACACGACAGCACGACAGCACGACAGTTCGATCAGCTCGATCAGGATCTCAACCGCACGACAGCAACGCAATGAGGAGCATGACGTGAAACGCGCAATCTTGGTAAGCGCAGGCACTATCGCCGGCCTGGCTGCTGTCCTGAGCTACTCGGGAGCAGAAGCCACCGTTGCGTCTGCTGACACGTCAACAGGTGGTGGAGCAGCCGCGGGCCTCGGCGGACCTGCACCCATGCCGTCCGATGCGCCAGCTCCAGCCGATTCCGCTGCGGCTCCCGCTCCCGCAGACTCTGCTGCGGCTCCCGCTCCCGCAGACTCTGCTGCGGCTCCCGCACCGAGTGACGCGGCAACTGCCCCGGCTCCGGCTGCATCATCCGCCGCCGCTTCAACAGCACCATCAACGGCACCGTCGAAGGCTCCGAGCACCAAGCCGAGCAGTGCAACTCCGAAGCCGAGCGCGTCCAGCGCGGCGCCAAAGCCGTCTGCATCTCCAACCAAAACTAGCGTCAGTAAGCCGAGCCCAACCCCGTCCAAGAGCACAGCGAAGCCAACCCCTAGCCCGACCGCAGCGTCATACAAGGACTTCCTCGGCTCAGTTGTCCCTGATGCCACCTACGGCAACATGCAGGTGGGGATTCGGGTTCAGAGCGGCAAGATCATTGACGCATGGGCGGCGCAGTATCCGAACTCTGACCCGACAAGTGTGCGCCTCAACACCCGGGCGATCCCAACGCTACGCACCGAGACAATCGGGGCCAAGAGCAGCCAAATCGCGAAGGTATCCGGCGCCACCCTGTCCTCTGACGCGTGGATCGCTTCCCTGCAGGCCGCTATGACGGCTGCGGGCCTGTAAGTTAAATCTTGTGACCTCCGACGAACCGATAGTCGTACGCCGTGACGCCGACGGTAATCCCACCATCACCCTTGCGGGCTGGGGTGACTGGCAGCGTCGCGTGCACGCCGAAGAGGTGTGGGGAACTGTCGTCACGTTCGACTTACGAGCCGAGGAGTTCCCTGCGGATTACGACGAGATTTTGGCTGATGCGATCGCTTATCTGCATCAAGTAGATCGCTGGTTCTCTACCTACAAGGCCGACACGCCGATCTCGTTGCTACGCAATGGAATTCTGCCCGATCATCGAATTCCACCCGTCGTATCTGAAGTTCTCGACACCTGCGCTTGGCTCAAACAGCTCACCCAGGGCGTTTTCGATCCGTGGGCCGTCAAAGGTGGTGTCGATCCGTCTGGCTACGTCAAGGGTTGGGCCGCGGGAGTGGTCGCCGACCAACTCGTCGCCGCCGGAATCCCGAACGTGTGTGTTAATGCATCAGGTGACATCGCCTGCCGCGGGTTCCAAGCCCCCGGTGAGGGTTGGGCCATCGGCATCACCAACCCGTACGACACTCAACAAATCGTCGCCGTCGTAAACATCATCGACGGTGCGATTGCCACCAGCGGCCTCTACGAGCGCGGTGAACACATCACCAATCCCCACATGGGCACCACGAAGGTTGAGTTCGACTCGGCCACCATCGTTGGCCCCGATGCTGGAGTAGCAGACGCACTGGCGACCGCATGTTTGATTGCCGGCCCACGCTGCGCTGAATGGTTCACCAACCTGCCCGATTGGTCGGTCTACTTCATCAAGGACGGGCAGGCAATGTTCTTCGGCCCGGCGTTCGAGCACATCAAGACGGGGCAGTAAACACACTCGAACGTGGGCGACTCACGCGGACCAACCTAGAGTTGAAGCGTTACCCGATTACGTCCCTGATTCTTGGCAGTCGATAGCGGTTCACTTGCCCGTGTAATCAAGCTCTTCGCAGTGTCATCGGGTCGGATAAGCGTCGCAACCACACTCACAGTAACCTCGGCCATGCCTTCGGGCATTTGCCCTTTGACGTCCACCGGTTGGGACGCTGCCATACGAATCTGCTCGGCTGTCTGGGTCAAATGGACATCGTCCTGGATATGGCGCACCAGCACGAGGAACTCGTCACCACCCCAGCGCACGACGTCACCGTGCGGGCCGGCAGCGGCAACGAGCCGAGCTGCAACGGCTGTTAACACCGCATCGCCCGCTTCTTCACCACCTCGAGTGTTGAACTCCTTGAAGTTGTCTACGTCAACGAAAAGCAGGCCGTAATTGGAGTCCGACGAGCTAACCGCTTCAAGGGCCCGCGTCACCAGTTGATTCCCTCCTCGCCTGTTCAGGACGGAGGTCAATTCGTCATGATGAGCGAGCCATTCATGTCTCGAGGCAGCCTCGCGAGCAGCCGTTTGATCGGCGAACTGATGCACAAAGAAAATCGGTCGCCCTGCCTCATCACGCTGCAATGAGGTCGCATGATCCACCCATAACTCACGAGTAGCAGTGCTTAACGCGTGTTCTTCACGCACGGCTTCGCATTCACCGGCAAGAAGCGCGCGCATATGCACCTCATAGTTGCCCTGCCCCACTACACCAACCAGATCGGTGATGAGGCGCCCGTTCGAGGTCGACTCCTCGACGCCGAGCAGGTCGAGCATCGAACGGTTCACTTGAAGCACGATGCCCGACGAATCGGTCAGGAGCATCCCGTGTGGCGCATTGGCCATTGCCAAGCGGAATTGCTCTTCGCTTCGCGCCAACTCTCGCCGAGCTGACTGCTCATCGGTCACATCGCGCAAACTCACCGAGATGCCCGTAACCGCACCATCCTGCGCACGGATCTGCCGGCTGATACCAGACATGTCCCGCATCGGCCCGCCCGACGAGCGGTAACGAATAACAGCAGCGGGAACGACTTCCCCAGCACTAATGTGGTCTCTCAATTCCTCTACGATGCCCACGTCATCGGGATGAATCAACGATGCAGAACGCACACCTACTAAGAGCTCCGGATCCCAGCCGAGCACGTGCGAGACCGATGGCGAGACCCATTGGATAACGCCACCAAGATCCGTTTGGTACACAACATCCGAGGCGTTTTCGGCAAGCAGGCGAAACTGTCGAGCGCTTCGCTGGAGAGCCTCGTAGTTCAACACCTCCGTCGTGACATCCACCACCTGAGTCACGGTGTGGCGGAAGGTACCTGCAGAGTCGACGATCGCCGTCGTGCTGAGGTCAACCCACACGATGGAGCCTGACTTGGTGATGTATCGCTTGCGCTGTTTGAAGCTAGTGATCAC
>CANGPO010000129.1 GCA_947455705.1 Actinomycetota bacterium
CTCACAGCCAAGGGCGAGCAGGAAGCTCGCCGTGGTGGCGAACTCATGGCGTCGGCCGGGGTGTTACCCGATGTGGTTCATACGTCTTTGCTACGTCGAGCCATTCGCACGTCGCAACTCGCCCTCGATGAGTGTGATCGACACTGGATACCCGTCGTGCGCAATTGGCGTCTCAACGAGCGCCACTATGGCGCGCTACAGGGTAAAGATAAGAAGGCCACCCTCGAGGCCTACGGCGAGGAGCAGTTCATGCTCTGGCGTCGATCTTTCGATGTGCCGCCCCCGCCGATTGATCCAGACGATGAGTTCGCCCAAACCTACGACGCCCGTTACGCAGTTCTCCCGCCGGAGAGTAGGCCGGCCACAGAGTGCTTGAAGGATGTTGTCGTTCGGTTGATTCCCTACTGGGAAGACGTACTTGTAGCGGACTTGCGCGCGAACAAGACGGTTCTCGTTGCAGCACATGGAAATTCGTTGCGCGCTCTGGTTAAGCACCTCGATGGAATCTCTGACGAGGACATTGCTGGGCTCAACATTCCCACCGGAATTCCCCTGGTCTACCGGCTCGATGCCGACCTCAAGCCGACAGTGCCTGGCGGCCAATACCTCGACCCGGAGGCCGCGATTGCGGCTGCGGCGGCAGTAGCTAATCAGGGCAAGGGCTGAGCCGTGAGCAGCGATGAACGTACGAGCCGACTCGAACTGAGTGATTCGAAGCTTCGATCCTGGGAAGCAGTCGTTCTGGCGAGTGATCCGGATCTAGGAGTCGTACTTGATCGCAGTGCTTTCTACCCCGGCGGTGGCGGACAGCCACCGGATCATGGGGTCTTGATCTGGGGTGGGGTTCAAACCCGCATTGTTGACGTCCGAAAGGGCGACGATGTTGCGTTAGTCCCTCACGATGACGATCCACTGCCACCAGCAGGCACGGTGGTGGCCTGCACGATCGAGGATGAGCGGCGCACTGCCCTGATGCGCACACATTCAGGGCTGCACCTCCTGTCCGGCGTGGTCTTTCGTGACTTCGGCGCACTCGTCACCGGCGGCAATATGGAGCCATTGGAAGCACGACTCGATTTCAATCTCGAATCCGTTCCAGAGGGGTTTAAGGAAGCCATCGAGGCGGCCTGCAATGTCGAGGTTCAGGCGAACCGTGCCATTGAGGCCTACGAACTTTCCCGCGACGAAGCGTTCGCGATTCCAGACATCATCCGGACGGCAACCAATCTGCTTCCACCAACGATTGAGATCGTGCGCATCGTCGACATCAAGGGGCTTGACGTTCAGGCCGATGGTGGAACGCATGTCGCTTCAACCCAGCAGATCGGCGCGATTCGCGTGGTGAAGGTTGAGAACAAGGGCAAGGGATTTCGACGGGTCCGAATCGCGTTGGAGCCCTGACCGAACCACCGTTCGTGGCGCATCAGTTGCGCGACGCGACCACATTCCACGGCAGGGTAAGTTCGCCAAGCTTCCAACGGCTCGATCCGTGCTGAACGGGAACCCCGTCCGCTCGTAGTGATTCGACCGTTGCGATCCATCGTTGACGCGCCCCGAAGGCCGAGTAGGGCGCTGCCGCGGCCCAGGCGGCATCCAAGCGGGTCAAGAACTCATGAATGGGTTCACCAGGGACATTGCGATGAATCAATGCTTTGGGCAGTCGTTCGGCAAGTTCAGACGGACGGTCGAACCCCGCTAATCGGGTCGAGAAGGTCAAGGTGCGTGGCTCACGGTCACCAGCGCGTAGCGCCACCCACCAAGCGTGCCGACCAAGTTCGTCGCAGGTGCCTTCTATCAACCACCCATCCGGTGCCAGACGCGAGGTCATGACCGACCAGGCCGCAGCAACCTCACTCTCGTCGTATTGCCGAAGCACGTTGAACGCCCGAAGGATCAAAGGCGAGGTGGGGGTCGGAACTTCGAAGCCACCGCGGATGAAGCTCAGCGATTCGTCTGACGCACACTGAGCCGATGCCACCCGCTCTGGATCTATCTCGACGCCAACGAGCCGAACATCTGGACGCACTTTGCGTAATGAATCGCGCAGATCGCGCGCCGTCCACGGCGAGGCACCGTAGCCAAGATCTACCGCTAGGGGATCCGAGGTCGCGCGAAGATCAGGTGCTGTGACGTAGTTGATCCATCGGTCGACTCGGCGTAACCGATTGGGATGAGTAGTACCTCGGGTGATGACGCCCAGAGGTTTCGAGGTCCGCGTCGCCATAGCGTCCGTCCCAGGCTTTACCAGCGTGGGCCGTTAGAAATGTCGATGAGCTTTCGTCGAACATCAACCAGATAGACGATTGTGGCGACGATGGCTGCCAACCCCAGAATGGATAGGACGCCCGCAGACAGGGCGTTGAACAACCACTGCGCGAGTAATGAGCCGCCAAGGATCATCAGCCAGATCTGCTTTGTTTGCCGATCTACAGCGATGAATGCCTCAGGCTTGCGTCGTACAGCGTCAATCAGCGCGAACACATTCGCGCCTAGGCACGCCCAATAGATGACGAGGTAGAGAACACCGGTGACTGGAAGCACTCCTTGAGTGTAGGGCCTGATGTCGCTAGCAGATAGTTTAGTATTCAACTTTAATATGTCATACTGGGCGTGGAGGGTGAATGAGATGACGGACCTATCACACCAGCGGATGCCGACGCTGTACATCGGCCATGGGGCACCGCCACTACTCGACGATCCCGTGTGGTCGAGTGAACTCATAACTCTGGCCGCGGACCTGCCACGGCCTAAGGCAATTTTGGTGGTTTCGGCGCACTGGGAATCAGCTCCACTGGCTCTGTCGGCCACCGGTGCAGCAACGCCACTCGTGTACGACTTCGGTGGCTTTGATGAGCGTTACTACCGCTGGGAATACAAGACCCCGGACGCATCAGCTCTCGCCACGACTGTCGCATCAACATTCTCAGACGTCACCCAGGTGCACCAACACCCGAGCCGAGGGCTCGATCACGGGGCATGGGTTCCAATATCGATCATGTACCCGGATGCGGACATCCCTGTTCTACAAATGTCGTTGCCAACGAACGATCCAGACACCCTTCTGCGAATCGGTGAGCGACTCAAGGCGTTGCGGGACGAGGGCGTACTCATCGTCGGCTCCGGATTCCTCACTCACGGGTTGCCGTACCTGCGCGAATTCCGCATCGAAGCCGCCCCTCCCGGTTGGTCGGTCGACTTTGATCTGTGGGCAGCAGAAGCACTCGCGGACGGAGACGTCGATCGACTTTCCGACTTCTACCGCGCACCCGGAATGCCCTACGCGCACCCGACCGTCGAGCACCTGACCCCACTGTTCGTCGCACTTGGCGCGGCTGACGATCCGGGAGCCCACGTCGACGCAACGATCGATGGCTACTGGATGGGCCTTAGTAAGCGGAGCTTCATCTTCAACTAACCCTGGATGTGCGACCGAACAACCGGTCACCAGCTTAGAAGCGGGCGGCCACAACGATGGCAACCGCGATGAGCACACATCCAGCAAGGCCAAGCAGCGGAACGATTCGTGGTGGTCGAGCTTCATCTTCTCCCATGCGTAACGCCGCCAGATGGGCAATGGCGTAGTACGTCAAAATACTGGCACCGGAAACGGCCAGTGCTGGGCCGATGCCCCCAAACAGCACGACCACAACGGCACCGAGCGCGGCCACAATTTGCGCGCGCTGAGGCACACCGGTCGCAGACACCTGCGTCAACATCCGCGGAGCATCACCTTCGCGCGACATTGCAAACAAGGTGCGCCCAACCCCGGCCAACAATGACAGCAGCGCTCCACCGGCAGCGACGACCGCGGCTATGCGCACTGTCGTAACTAAACCCGGCCCGGACACAATCAGAGCAAGCTGGCGCAGCGGAGCTGGCTCGCGCACATCAAGTGGGCCAACCACATGCAGCACCACGATTCCTACGACGAGGTAGAGCGCAAACACGATCACAATCGAGATAGCGATCGCGCGCGGTAGCACTCGCTGTGGATCGCGCACTTCCTCACCCAGGGTGGCAACCCGTGCATATCCAGCGAACGCTACGAAAAGAATGCCCGCTGCGGCCAGAACGCCACGTGGTCCTGGGTCTACTGGCTCGATCGGTCCTGTACTGGCAGACCCGTAGTGCGCGAATGCGAAGCCGACAACGACGGCAAGTACCGCAATCACGAGTGCAGCTGAGATCGCCGAGACGGCAGCCGTTCGCGAGACCCCGCGAAGATCAAGGGCAATCATGGCCGTGATCGCTGCGATAGCGATCCAGGTGGCATGTGGCGCGTCGATGTAGGTACCGATCGTCAGCGCCGCTGCACCCGCCGAGGCGATCTTGCCTAGAACGAAGGCGACTCCAGCAATGTTGCCCGCCGTTCGCCCAAGTCTGATGCGCCCGTAAATGTATGCGCCCCCGGCGAAAGGATGCACTCTGGCCAGTGCCGCCGTTGACCAGGCGTTCAACGATGCGATGGCTCCTGCCAGAACCAACGCCACCAGCAGGTACGACCCAGCAAGATTCATCGCCGGAGTCCACGCCGCGAACACGCCGGTGCCCAGCATCGACGCAAGCCCTATCGCGATGGCACCACCCATGCCCAACCGCCTACTCAGCTCTGTGCGTGCGGCGAACGGAGAGGTCATGACAACAGCGTGGCAGGTGAATCCAGTCGCCGCGCACATTGGGGTGCGCCACCACGCGGGCTACACCAGAACGGCCCGAACCTCGCCAACCGGCTGACCCCAGCCGCGAATCGGCTTACTGATCGAACGGACTGGTTCGATATTCACCCCAAGGGATTCCAAGAGGGCCAGCGTTAGAGCATTTGCCGCACGCTCGCTACCGTCGTCGATCTTC
>CANGPO010000130.1 GCA_947455705.1 Actinomycetota bacterium
CCCGCCGCTACGCGGCTCCTCGAATCACCCAGCCATTTTGCGCTAAAAAGAAAACGCCCCTTTCGGGGCGTCTCCCTTTTAGCGCGGAGGGTAGGGGACCCGCCGCTACGCGGCTCCTCGAATCACCCAGCCATTTTGCGCTAAAAAGAAAACGCCCCTTTCGGGGCGTCTCCCTTTTAGCGCGGAGGGTAGGGGATTCGAACCCCTGAGGGGTTTCCCCCAACACGCTTTCCAAGCGTGCGCCATAGGCCACTAGGCGAATCCTCCGTAGAGAAGAATAGGGGCAACGGCGCCAAGGCTGAAATCCACCCGGTATCGGACGGCCGCAGGCTCGCGTAGACTAACCCCGACCCCCCGTGTGGCGTCATCTCGCCGAACTCCCCCAGGGCCGGAAGGCAGCAAGGGTACGTGAGCTCTGATGGGTGCGCGGGGGGTCACTGTATTCGCACTTTCGAGAGTTACAGTAGAGCGTGATCTTTAAATCGGTGGGGGACCGACGTCCATACCCCGAGCATGGTCGAGGGCCGGCCGATTGGGCCGATCTACCACCTCGGCAGATCCGTCTTGCCGACCTGATCACCACCAAGCGCACCCTCGATCTTGAAGCTCTCCTCGATGAGCAATCCACATTCTTTGGGGATCTGTTCGCTCACGTAGTTCAGTGGCGCGGCGAGTTATACCTCGAGGACGGACTCCACCGAGCGTTGCGCACTGCTCTCTACGGCCGGCCGATCATCCACGCCCGAGTGTTGGATCTCGATCAGGCCGGATCCGAAGCGAATGTTACGAATGACCATGTGGACGTACGAGGAGTCCGCAGATGAGTATGTTGTCGGGGCCAGGCCCTCGTAAGTCAGCAGCGCGCAATCGCGGCCTCCCATGGACGACGATCATCGGCGTACTTGTCTCCATGGCGCTGCTTTTCGGCGCAGCGTTCGTAGGCGTGCGCCTGATTCGCGGAGGCAGCGGTACCGCACAGGCTGTTGGCGCATCACCCAGCTCGAGCCCATGCATTACCGCGACAGTTCAGCCCGCAGGCACGCTACCCAAAACCTCAACGGTCACGGTTAATACCTTCAATGGTTCGCATCGCTCGGGTCTAGCCCGAACCACCGCGGCCGATCTTAAGAAGCGCGGATTCAAGATTGGTCGCATCGCCAACGATCCCCTCGGCCAGCACCTCACCTCGGCAGGGGAAATCCGCTACGGAGTTAAGGGCGCCGTTAATGCCGCTCTACTTCGCTATTACGTACCAGAAGCAACGCTTACGCTCGATAAGCGCACAGACGCTACCGTCGACCTCGTCACCGGCGAACAGTTCAACGGTCTTGCGCCACAAAGTGAAGTCGACTCTGCAGTCGCCGCGCCGACCCCCACCGCTACCGGCTCCGGTTGTACGCCCGCCAAGTAGCGCAACCAGTCACCCGCAGCCTCAGCTAACAGGAATCCAAACGCAGCGGAAGTCCGTGACCGTCACGTCACTCTTTGATAGAGGGATGTCTTTAGTGGATATTCTCAGCGCCTTCTGTTGCCAGGTGTCGTGAATCTGCAGGATTTCGTCCTGCAGTTGGTTTTCAAGCTCGTTCTGTGCCTGCTCGGCGGCGGTCAACTTCGCCGCGGCGGTGTCGATCTTGGCGCGGGCCTCGCGCTGTCGTCGGGCATCGGCGGCCAGAGACGTACTGCTCTTGCGCCCGCCCAGCAGGCTGCCAATCGCTGACGTTACAACCGCACCGAGTCCGTAGTTGGCATCGTAGGCACGCTGCTGCTGGTCGACGGCGATACTCGCATCCGTCACCTTCTTCTTCGCGGCGTTGACTTTGGTTTCGTACTTCGTCCGGAGCTTGGCCATATCTTCGTCCGCGGCGGAAGCTGCGAGTTGCAGGCAGCGAGCTGTGAACTCTTCAGTCGTCTCACCCACGCGCGCGTAGGCCTTCAAGTCCATGTTCGCAAGAATCTGGGTTGATTTTGAACGCACTAACTCGTCGACCAGAGCCTTTTGAATCGCATTCCAATAGGCCTTGGTCTTCACCTCGCTCGGCAGGAATCCATAGACACTGCCAACGGGCGCAGCCGCTACCAAATCACGATCGTCGTAATCGACTGCAATGAACTTACGACCATCAGGGATCTGCGTCAGAGGCAAAAGAACTGCTTCATACTCTTCGTCAAGAATCAGCTTGGACGCTGTGTCGTCATAGCGCAGGTTCACTCGCGCAACGGCGGCCGCCTGAAGATGCTGACCCCCATTCACTCCACCGACCTCGGTCAACCACGTGGTCGCGGGGTCAACGAAGGCGACCGGAATACCAGCTGCAATTGCTGGCATTACTGGGGTTTCGTCGGCCCCGGCCTGAGCGAGTGATGCACTGGGTGCCACTGCAGCATCCACAGTGACGGCACTCGGATCTGGAACAGCAGCGGGCGCGGCCCCCTGTACGGGCATCGCATCCCCACCACTGCCAGACGGAGATGACGTAGCCGGATCTGCCGCTGATGGATCAGGTGGCATGACGCTCGCCTGACCGGCACCAGCATTACTTGCGCTGGCCTGAGCCGGTGCCTGCCCTACCGCGAGCTTGATTTGGTCGCGAGTAAGCGGACCTCGCAAGTAACTCATCGCCCAGCGGGACGTCATCACCTCGGGTACATCCTTGCCCGCCCGGCGAAGGAGGAACTGACGCTTACCGAGATTGCTGATCGTGTCGCTCACTGCGGACACATCAACGCCGCCAGCCGCACTCGTTAGTCCGTCAACGAGCCGCTTCTTGTCCTGCTCGGTCTGTAAACGACCAACCATCCACGTGCCCGTATTCGACAATGCTTTGTAGTCGAGATCCACGGGATTCTGAGTCGACAACACGACGCCAAGACCAAATGCACGCGCCTGCTTAAGAAGCAGCATCATCGGCTTCTTCGTCGGCGGGTTCGCAGTGGGTGGGAGATATCCGGCGACCTCGTCCATATAGAGAAGGGCGCGCAAATCACTTGTACCGCTCTGTCGACGCATCCATGTGACCAACTTCGACAACACCAGTGAGGTAACGGATTGACGTTGATCGTCGCTCAGATGAGCAGTTGTGATGATGGCGCAACGCGCCTTACCGTCCGCCGTAAACAGCAGCGACTGGATATCGATCGGATCACCGGTGAGCCATGCAGCAAATGACGGCGACGCCAGTAATCCGTTGAGCTTCATGGCGAATGCGAGGCGATCAGCCGGCGGGAAGAAGACGTCGAGCTCCAGCACCCCAAGTTTGCGAATCGGAGGCTGTTGCACCTGGGCCAGAAGTGTTGGCAGATCCAAGTTCTGACCCTGCGACCACGCGTTCTGGATCAGGTTGGCAAGCAAGATGTGTTCACGGGACGACAGCGGATCACCATTGATCCCGATCATGCCCAAGACGCTTGTGACGTAGCCATCAATCTCGTCACTCATAACCTCGGGGTCAGTGTCAGCCGGTGGGGCCTCAAGCGAACCAACGATGTTGAGCGGACGTCCGGCCGAAGACCCAGGCGTGTAGATGGTGAAGTCGACCTTCGACTTCAGCGCCGCGAGCCGCTCAGGGGTGATGTCCCAGCCAGCCAAGCCGTCGCGCCACGTGGTGGCTTGCTGCTCGGCGAACTCATCCAAACCGAGTCCAGCTTTTTCAGCATCCCCATCGTTAACCCACGGACGGAAGTCGCTGCCACGAAGCTCCGGGAAAATGAGCATCAGGTTAGTGAGATCACCCTTGGGATCAATCAGTAGCGCCGAAACCCCACTGTTCAAGACCTCTTCGATCAATACGACGCCCAGACCGGTCTTTCCTGAGCCGGTCATTCCAATGATGACGCCATGGGTCGTGAGATCACTCGTTGGAAGAACCGAAGCATCGGACGTGCGGTCACCAGTCGCTGGATCGATGCGACCACCAAGATGAAGATCAGCCATGACCGCAGCCTAAGGCCCGAGCACCACCATGTGCCGCACGTACCTCGAAACCGACTCGTCACTGATGGTTAGACCACTCCGAACGACACAGCCAACTAAACAACCCAGACCAGTAGGCCCGGCCGATCATGTCCGACGAGGTGCCGCTCCCTGCGACGCCGCGGCATGCAGAGAGTCGGCGTGAGCATTCTGAGCCACACCCCAATCATTGAGTTCGTCCATCGGCATCGGCACGGTGTAGAAATACCCTTGACCCAAGTCCGCTCCGAGCGAGGTGGCCAGTTCGCCCTGCGCCTTGGTCTCAATCCCCTCAACCACAACGCGCGCACTTAGCGCGTGGGCAAGACCAATCGCCGCGGCGAGAATTGCACACGACTGTTCGTCAACCTCCGCACTCACCAAGAGCGAACGATCAATCTTGATGATGCTGGGGAGCAGTCGCTCCAGCATCGACAGATTCGAAAATCCAGTTCCGAAATCGTCGATCGCAATCGTTGCTCCCAGCCTCCGTAGCAAGCCGAGCGCCTCTACCGCACGACCTTGATGTGCCATCAGCGTGGCCTCGGTCACTTCAATGACAATCCGACCGAAGCCTCCCGGCGGCTCCCAGTCCATCAGTCGATTAACCAGTTCACGACCCTCAAGTTCTTCCGGCGACAGGTTGATAGAGATGGGGAGCAGAATCTTCGCACCGTGGGC
>CANGPO010000131.1 GCA_947455705.1 Actinomycetota bacterium
AGCCAGCGGTACACCGCCTCGGCATTTTCATCAACGTGACGAGCGACGAATGCCTGCACGGTGAGCGCATGTTCGCCCACAACCAGTGAGCAGGTTGTCTTTTGCTTTCGAGTTCCGGGCAATGTGACCACGAAGTGGCCCTCCTCCGGCTCCTCAACCTCAAGTTCATGCTCGGCCAGCACCTGACGAACAACGAAGGCAGCATCCAGTCTTTGCGACGACGTCGTCATGAGCGCTAACCAGCCGCTCTCGGCGAGGAGGCTGCGCGATCGCGAAGGGCATGTTCGTAGACCTTCACCGTTGCGTCCGCCGTTGCTTCCCAGCCGAACTGCGCGGCGTGGGCTGTTGCCCCATGTGCGTACATCGTCAGCCGAGCTTGATCAAGGAGCAGATCGCACAGCACTGTTGCCCACACTCGTGGTTCGTGGCCGTCGACGAGCACACCGCTTACGCCATCGGCTACCGCGGTGGGTAAACCGCCAACACGTGCGGCAACAACGGGAGTTCCGCACGCCTGTGCCTCTACAGCGACGAGCCCGAATGATTCGTTGTGCGACGGCACAACGCAGACATCAGCGGCGCGGTACCAGTGCACAAGTTCATCGCGGGTTGTTGGCGGTACGAAACGAACAAGGTCGCGAATCCCAAGTTCGTCGGCGAGGTCTTCAAGAGCTGTGGGTCGCGCTAGCCCGGTGCCGGACGGTCCGCCGCAAATCACAATCTGCAGTTTGGATCTCATGTCCGGATGAAGGCTCGCCATCTCGGCTGCTGCGCGCACCAGAACATCTGGCGCCTTCAACGGTTGTATGCGCCCAACGAAAAGCAGGACACGCTTATCGTGATCGATCCCGACCCGATCGCGGGCTGCAGCTTTGTCACCTGGTGTGAATACGTCCAGATCGACTCCAGGGTGCACGATGTCGACCCGGGCCGGATCGGCTTCGTACAAGTCGATCAATTGCTGTGCCTCGATGGCAGTGTTGGCGACCAAGCGGTCGGCAGCATCGACGACCTGCTGCTCACCGATGATCCGACCTTCGGGCTCGGGCTTGTCTCCCTGTGCAAGTCCTAGGTTCTTGACCTTGGCCATCGTGTGCATCGAATGAATGAGGGGAACATTCCATCGCTCAGATGCCAGCCAACCAACCTGACCCGATAACCAGTAGTGCGAGTGCACGAGGTCGTACCAACCCTCGGGACGTGCTGCTTCGGCTCGAAGAACACCTGATGTCACTGCGCACAGTTGCCCGGGCAGGTCCTCTTTGACAAGTCCTTGGAATGGGCCAGCGGTGACATGGCGAACTGTCACGCCGTCAGTGAGCGGCACATGTGGTGCAAGGTCCCCCGAGGTAGCGCGGGTAAAGATATCGACGTCAATGCCGCGACGGGCAAGGCGCTTGGCGACCTCGTTGATGTAGACGTTCATCCCGCCGGCGTCACCGGTACCTGGCTGATCGAGTGGAGAGGTGTGAATAGACAGCAGCGCTACCCGCATTTGCGGACGACCTGAATCTCCAGGCGTCATCACATACTCCAAAGCTGCTGGTACTGAGGTGGCTACTGCAAACCCACCGTCAGGCAGGTCCAATTAAGTTTCCCCTATTACGAGGGACCACGCGACAGCAGAGGCCGCGAGCGCGAATCGAGCACGTGAAATGGGCCGTGTTACTGGATGGGGGCGGTTGCCGACTTAGGCGTCGCGAACGACGCGCAGACCGAGCTCGCTGGGTTCGATGCTGTTGTACGGCTCGCCAGTTGCTACGTACGCGACGCGCTTGGCGATCGTGACTGTGTGGTCAGCAAACCGCTCGTAGAAGCGCGAGAGCAGCGTTACATCGACAGCGGCCTCCACACCATGCGACCAGTTGGGGGAGAGCACCGTGTTGAACAGTTCGCGGTGGAGTCGATCCATCTCTTCATCTGTGCGGGCGACGTCTCCGGCGAGGGTGACATCCTTAGTCGCGATCACGGCCCCGGTCTTGGCCACGACATTTTGCGCAACCGCACCCATGGCTTGGAAGGTTGGGCGCAGTTCGACGGGAACTGCTGAGGCCGGGTAACGAAGGCGAGCAGACTTTGCGATGTGCGCGGCGAGATCACCCATGCGCTCGAGCGAGGCAGAGATACGCAACGCAGCCACGACAATGCGTAGGTCGGTGGCGACTGGCTGCTGGCGCGCAGAAACCTGGAAGCAGTCTTCCTCGACCTGTGCGGCGAGGTCATCAATCAAGCTGTCGCCGGCAATGACGCTTTCGGCCAGATGAAGGTCCGCATCGAGCAGGGATTGCGTGGCGCGATTCATCGCTGAACCAACAAGGTTGGTCATCTCGACCAAGTCGTTACTGACGCGGTCGAGTTTTTCGTGGAAGACCTCGCGCATGATGGCACCTCGGAAGATTGGGCTGTTGGTGAAAGTCTAGGCCAGCGATGCAATTCCTGCGTTCTGGCGCAACGTGAGACACGCCGCAATGTGTAGTGATTGGCGTGAAACGCGAAACAGAGTGAACGCTTGTCGACGTGCACGTGAATTCTTTGGATTACGGCCTCTTCCGAGCGCGAATTTCCTTGGTTGATATGGGATCTCGGCATGGTCATGTCCACTGACCCAGTAGTGTGTCAACCGTGGATGCGGCACTTGCAGCGTTAGCCGGAGCTTCCGGTGGAGTTGTCGTGGGCGTATTCCTTGATCGCTTGTTAAGCCGTCGTTCACCAGTTCATGAGCCGGTGCAGATTCCTGCAAGCAATGTGGAGCCTGAAGGCGTTCCGTCGCCGAACGTGCCTGAGGGAATGCGACGGCTTCTAGCGGTGCTGCCGGGAGCTGCGCTGGTTGTTGGTTCTGATAACACCGTTCTTCGAGCTTCCCCGGAAGCGGCCAATCTCGGGATGAGTCAAGATGCCCGGGTCGATATCCCGGAGATCGTCGCACTGGTCGCCCAGGTTCGTCGCGACGGAGTTATTCGTGAAGAAGATCTAGAACTTCGCCGACCGCCATTTGGTCGGGTTGCGATGCAGGCGCGAGTTCGGGTCGCGCCACTGTCGGCTACTGCCGCACTCGTGATGATTGAGGACCTTTCTGAGGCCCACCGTGTTGATGCAGTCCGTCGCGATTTCGTCGCTAACGTCTCCCATGAGTTGAAGACACCGGTAGGGGCTCTTTCACTTCTGGCCGAAGCTGTCCAATCCGCACCGGACGATCCGGAAGCTGTCGAACGATTCTCTGCGCGGATGCTGGTCGAGTCACAGCGCTTGACCAACGTCGTGAACGATCTCATTGACTTGTCACGTCTTCAAAGTGGCGATCCGCTTAAGGATTCGGAACTTGTCGAGGTTGACCGTGTTATCGCCGAGGCTGTCGATTCGACCAAGCTCATTGCTAACTCCCGCGAAATCGATGTAGTTGTAGGTGCGCCGGTCCGTTCCTATGTGCAGGGAGACGAGGGCCAGTTAGTCATGGCACTGCGAAACCTCCTGAGCAATGCGGTGGCTTACAGCCCCCCTGGTACGCGAGTTGCAGTCGCAGGGAGAACTCGATCTGGGGTCGTAGAGATTGATGTGACCGATCAGGGAATCGGCATTCCGGACGAAGAACAATCACGCATTTTTGAACGCTTCTACCGAGTCGACCCGGCACGGTCGCGTCAGACCGGTGGAACTGGTTTGGGTTTGGCAATTGTGAAGCATGTATGCGTGAATCACGGTGGTGAATGCACGGTGTGGTCAGTTCAAGGCGAAGGCTCGACGTTCACTCTGCGACTTCCCGTCGCGGCTGCTGTTGGCTCATTACTTGATGTAGAGGAAGACGTTTCGTGACTCGAGTACTAGTCGTAGAAGACGAAGAATCGTTCTCGGACGCGCTGTCATTCATGCTGCGCCGCGAGGGGTTTGAAGTTGCAATCGCCTCGACTGGGACGGATGCCGTTACCCAGTTCGAACAACACGGTGCAGACCTCATCCTGCTTGACCTCATGCTTCCAGGAATGTCCGGAACTGAGGTATGTCGCACACTTCGCGCCAAGTCCAATGTGCCGATCATCATGGTCACCGCCAAGGATGGCGAGGTCGACAAGGTTGTCGGACTCGAACTCGGCGCCGATGACTATGTGACCAAGCCGTTCTCGTCGCGTGAACTCGTGGCTCGAGTCCGCGCGGTCCTGCGGCGAGCAAACGAACAAGAAGAACTTCTCCCGGCCACCCTTGAGGCAGGGCCTGTTCGTATGGATGTGGAACGCCACATCGTGTCCGTTGACGGCGATCATATTTCCCTGCCGTTGAAGGAGTTTGAGCTCCTCGAAATCCTGTTGCGTAACTCAGGACGCGTGTTGACGCGCGGAATGCAGATCGACCGCGTTTGGGGTTCGGATTACGTTGGCGATGGCAAAACTCTGGATGTACACGTCAAGAGACTTCGCGCCAAGATTGAAAAGGATCCAGCAAACCCCGAGCACCTAGTGACCGTGCGCGGTCTGGGTTACAAGTTCGA
>CANGPO010000132.1 GCA_947455705.1 Actinomycetota bacterium
CGGCACGCGCTCTCAATCCCGGGCGTTGCCGGAATTCATATTGCTGATTTCCGTCATGACGGCTCGTTTGCTCGCCTCATCGAAGATCTCGGCCTCGACACCTCTGCGCCGGCAACCGCTGCCCAAGCCAGCCCTGCACCAGTCAGCACTGCCGCAGTCTCTGCATAACCCCACATCAACGAACTAACCGGCCCAAGGAGCACCATGCATACCGTCGTCCGATCAGCCACCAAAGAGCTGATCATTGGTCACGACCAGCCGTTTTGCATCATCGGCGAGCGCATCAACCCGACGGGACGTAAGAAGTTCCAGGAGGAACTGCGCGCCGGAGATCTCTCGTCGGTAGCACGCGATGTGGAGGACCAGATCGCGGGCGGTGCCATGATGCTCGACGTCAACATGGGCGCACCATTCGTCGACGAACCTGACATGCTAGCCAAGGCCATCAAGCTTGTGCAGGGCATGACCGATATGCCGATCTGCATTGACTCATCAGTTGTTGAGGCCCTCGAGGCCGGCCTCGCCGCCTACGACGGCAAGGCACTCGTTAACTCGATCACCGCTGAAGACGATCGCATGGCAGCCATCCTTCCGTTGGTCAAGAAGTACGGTGCGGCCGTCATCGCACTACCGAACGACCACGACGAGATCCCAGACGATCCGCACAAGCGCCTTGAACTCGTGGGCAAGATCGTCGAGGTTGCCACCAAGGAATACGGCATCGCGATGGAAGACCTCGTCATCGATCCGCTCGCGATGCCGATCGGTGCCGACCACACCCTGGTCTGGAAGACCCTGGAGACCATTCGTCTCGTGCGCGACACCTACGGCCTGAACATGACCCTTGGTGCATCCAATGTGTCATTCGGCATGCCTGATCGCCACACCATCAACAGCGTCTTCACCCCGATGGCAATGACGGTGGGCCTCACCAGCGCGATCATGGATTCGCGCACTGAGTCGATCGTCCGCTCGGTCAAGGCCGGCGACTTGATGATGGGTAATGACGAGTGGGGCGGCAACTGGATTGCAGCTCACCGTGCACGTCAGGCGGCAGCTGAGTCGTGACCACTATCGAAACCGATGACACCGCCGGAGCGGTACCTGACGGCGAACCACGTCGAGTAAATCTCGACTTCTCACCATCGGGTAAATCCGCACGTGTTCCGGCTGGTGTCACGGTTTTCGATGCTGCGAGTTGGAATGGCATCGCCATCGACTCAACCTGTGGCGGCCACGGCACCTGCAAGAAGTGCAAGGTGCAGATCGTCAAGGGTGACGTCGCCATCAGCCGCCTCGACATCCGAGCGCTTACCCCTGAGCAGCTCAAAGATGGTTGGCGCCTGGCCTGTATTGCGGCCGCGTCCATGGATCTCGAGGTTGAAGTTCCACCACTGACTACTCGTCCCAAGGCCGCCACGGTTGGTGTTGGCCGACAGGTGATCCTGCGTCCAGCAATCCAGAAGCGGCACCTGCAGATGGAAGAGCCAACCCTGCACGATCAGCGCACGGATATCGAGCGTATTCGCGATGGCATCGACGACCTCGAAGTCACAGTTGAGGCGTCAGTGCTTTCGGCAATGAGCAAGACCCTGCGCTCTGCGTTTTGGGACGTGACGGCCATCGTCGTTGACGATGCGCTCATTGGCGTTGAGGCTGGTGACACAACCGGTACCTCGTACGGCATCGCCTTCGACCTTGGCACCACCACTGTTGTTGCCACGTTGATGGA
Organism: Actinomycetota bacterium; assembly: GCA_947455705.1. GTDB lineage: Bacteria > Actinomycetota > Actinomycetes > S36-B12 > CAIYMF01 > Longivirga. The sequence goes on from CANGPO010000132.1 coordinate 1,733, forward strand.
CATCACGACGGGTACTCCCGTCGCTGTGCGTTCGATGCTCAATAAGCAGCAGCCATTTGGTGCCGACGTCATTTCGCGCATTAGCGCCACAATGCTTGACCCTGAAGGACTTCCGCGCCTTCAGGAATTGGCTCAGGCCACCCTTGCCGAGCTCGTGAGCGAAGTGTGCGAGGAAGCCGGCGTCGATCCGCTGCACGTCTACGAAGTTGCACTCGCTGGTAACGCCACGATGGTTCAACTTCTGCTTGGTATTGATCCCGAGCCACTGGGCGTGGCCCCATTCATCTTGGCAACGCGCAACTACCCCGGCCTTAAGGCGCGCGACTTCGGGCTCTCGATTCACCCAGAGGCCCGCGCCGTCGCACTGCCCGCGCTTGGCGCGTACGTTGGCGGCGACATCATCGCCGGCGCGTTGGCATCGGGCATGGACCGCGATAAGCGACTCCGCGTCTTCATTGACGTAGGCACAAACTGCGAGATCGTCATCGCTGACGGTGATCGCATCATGGCGACAGCCGCTCCAGCAGGTCCGGCCTTCGAAGCCGCCTCGATCCGCAATGGCATGCGAGCCGCCCCTGGCGCGATCGAGACCGTATCGATTAAGGATTCCGGCATGGAGGTGGGTGTCATTGGTGACGTTGCCCCCGTCGGTCTTTGTGGGTCCGGCCTCGTCGACGCTGTAGCTGAGCTTGTTCGCGTTGGCTTGATTGATTCAAGTGGGCGCTTTGCAAGTGACGAGCACATTGCTGCGAATCGGCCAGACCTTGCGCAGCGATTCGTCGAGACTAATGGCGAACGGCACTTCCATCTCGCCACGGAAGCGGAAACTGGCAGCGATCCAGTCGTGCTAACTCAGCGCGATATCCGCGAACTCCAGTTCGCCAAGGCGGCCATCAGTACTGGATGGCGCCTACTGCTTGAAGAGTTCGGTGTACCTGAGACTGACGTGCAGCAGGTCCTGCTCGCGGGCTCCTTCGGCACCTACCTGTCGCCCAGTAGCGCCATCCGTATCGGCCTCGTTCCCAAGCTTCCGGTACTACGGATCGTCAGCGCAGGAAATGTCGCCGGCGAGGGTGCGAAGATGGTGCTGTTGTCACTACCTGAGCGTCACGGCGCCGAATCACTCATCGATGAGATTCACTACGTCGAGCTTTCAGACCGTGCCGACTTCAACGATCGCTTCGTCGAGGAACTGGCATTCCCACAGCCAAAGTAAAGGACATGTCGATGGCCAAGCGCACCGATCGCATCGCGATTGCCGCATGTGGTGCGCTGTCTAGTGACATTACGGCGATTGCAACGGCCAACGACTGGCCGATCGATGTGCACCCGCTACCACCGCTCCTGCACAACCAGCCACAGAAGATCGCAGCTGCCGTCGACGTTCTTGTTGACGAACTTCAGGATCGCTACGAAACCATTGCCGTCGGCTACGCCGACTGCGGAACGTATGGCGCGGTGGACGAGGTGTGTACCCAGCGCGGTCTACACCGGCTTGGCGGGCAACACTGTTACGACGTCTACGCCGGAGCGAAGCGTTTGGCTGACGAATTCGAAAAGGAACCAGGCACTTATGTGCTGACAGATTTCCTAGCTATGTCATTCGAGCGGACCGTGATCCAGGAACTCGGCCTTGATCGGTATCCGGACCTTCGTGACGACTACTTCAAGCACTACCACCGGGTGATCTGGCTCGCCGGACGACGGACTCCACAGATCGAGGCGGCAGCCACTGCGGCAGCCGAGCGCATTGGTCTACCCCTGGAGATCATCGACGTTGGCTTGGCTGGCTTGGAGCAGGAGCTCTCAAGGCTCCTGAACAGCACAAACACCCAATCCTGAGTTTCTTTTCCGAACTGGTTTTCAGTTAGGCGCTAACTGATATATCTTTATCCCGTGGTCGCCGTTGTCGTCGAATCCGAGTCTGGTCCGCTGCTATCTGACCAGGCCTACTCGGCTATCCGCGACCTGATCGTCACCCTCGAATTGGCCCCGGGCGCGATCGTCAGCGAAGCCGATCTCATGAGCCGGCTCTCCATGGGACGCACCCCGGTTCGCGAGGCACTTCGGGCACTGGCTCGTGAGCGACTCATCGACGTGTACCCGCGCCGCGGTATGTTTGTGGCCGGAGTTGACGCCCGCGATCTGGCCTCACTTTCCGAAGCCCGCGCCGTTCTTGAGCCCGCCGCGGCTCGACTGGCTGCACGTCGTCTCACAGAATCCGACAAGGCTGTTCTCGACGAACTGCTCTGCGAACTCGACGCACTTGGCTCAACCCCCGATGAGCGCGATCTGATCACTCTCGATCGTCGACTGCACAGATTCGTCTACTCCACCGCACGTAACCCATTCCTCGAGAGCACTCTCGACGAGCAATACACCCACGCTCTGCGCATCTGGTTCATGGCCCTTGATCGGCTACCGCACCTTGATGACGCAGTTAAGGAACATCGCGACATTCTCGAAGCAATTCGTCGCGGTGACGCCGATCAAGCTGCCATCACGATGGCCGCACATATCGACGGTTTTGAAACCTCAATCCGCAAGGCGCTCTGATCTATCAGGACTTGAAAAACCGCAACGTAAGTCACACGCAAGACCCGTCACCCATATTGAAAGGGAATATCAATGAGCAGTCTTCCTGCTTCGGCGAAGTGCGTCGTCATCGGCGCCGGCATCGTCGGTAACAGCCTCGTGTACCACTTGGCACGCCTTGGCTGGCGCGACATTGTGCAGATCGACA
>CANGPO010000133.1 GCA_947455705.1 Actinomycetota bacterium
CCCGTAGCCAACACCAGCGCGTCATAGCTAACTTTGCTTTCGACACCAGTCAGCACATCACGCACGATGACCTCTTGGCCTGCAGCATTTACGGACACGACCTCGTTAAGGACGCGCACATCAAGGTTTAACGAGTCGCGAAGTGATCTCGGGGTGTGGAGTACAAGATCGGAACGATCTGTGATCTCATCGCCGACGTGATACGGCAGACCGCAATTGGCGAACGAGACGTACTCACCGCGCTCGAGAACAATGATCTCGGCCGACTCATCGAGACGACGAATTCGAGCCGCCGTGGACATGCCCCCAGCAACCCCACCAATGATGACGATTCTCATATCCGCTCCTCAGCATTGCGTTAACGATCAGCTGTTACTTACTGGACTTTCCGCCGAACAGGCGTTCCATCAGTGATGGTGTGGGCGGACAATTACAGCGCTTTGACTTCGGCACACCGGCCATCACTTGATTGACATGCTGACCACATCCCGACCAGGTGACGAGGCTGCATTTCCTACACGTAACTTGACGACACATCTGACACTTCCCTTCTGCTTGTATGCCTCATCATATACCCCTAGGGGTATGTAGTCAACCTCGTCTGACCTGCTCGCGGCTGCCCCATCGAGTAGCCGTTCACGCATAAAAGGGAATGGGATGTCGACCCGTGAAACGCCTAGCACAGGCACTAGATTGGGCTCATGACGGAGTTGAAGGTGCTCGGCGCATGTCATCACGATTGCCCTGATACCTGTGCTTGGGAAGTGACCGTCGTCGACGGAGTTGCGACCAAGCTCAAAGGCAATGCGGAGCATCCCGTCACTCGCGGCACCCTTTGTCCGAAGGTCAATAGATTTCTTGACCGCGTCTACGACCCCGATCGACTGCTCACTCCCCTGCGGCGCAGTGGCCCCAAAGGCAGTGGCGCGTACGAGCCGATCAGCTGGGACGAAGCGATCACCGAAATCGCGACGCAAATGCGCCGACGTATAGAGGCTGGCCGTCCCGAGTCGATCGCGCAGTTCTCATTCGCTGGCACGCAGGGCCTCGTCCAGATGGGCGTCATGCTCGATCATCTTTTCGACGTCATCGGCGCTAGCGCGATCCACCGAGAGTTGTGTGGGGTCACATCGTGGCAAGGCTCTGCCGATGTCCTCGGTCGCCCCTTCGGCATTGACCCCGAATCGATGTTTCAGGCAAAGACGATCGTGCTGTGGGGAACAAACACCCGCATCACGAATCGGCACCTGTGGCCAACGATCGAGCAGGCCCGCGCTGACGGCGCACATGTGATCGTCGTCGATCCAGTTCGCACAGACACCGCACGTGAGGCCGATACATTCATCCAACCTCGCCCAGGAACTGACGTTGCACTCGTACTCGGCATGCTGCATGTCATCGATCGTGACGGTCTAACCGATCCGTCCTGGATCGACTCACGGACCGCGGGGTGGGATGAACTCAGGACGAGCGCAGCACGTTGGACACCGCAGCGGGCCTCGGAAGCCTGTGGGGTACCTGCTGAACAGATTGAATGGCTTGCCCATCGCATGGCAACCGCCCGTCCGACAGCAGTGCGCGTGCTCGTCGGACCTGAACATCGCGAGGTAGGTCGTGACATTCTCCGCGCTGTCACGATGTTGCCGGCGGTGCTTGGACTCTTCAACGAACTCGGTGGTGGGCTGGCCCGATCCGTTCAAGGATGGCAATTCACTGCGCTGAACATGCCGCTCCGCTCGCACAAGCGTCCAGCGTTCAACATGGCGCGTCTCGGTGAGGTACTGCTCGCGCCGAAGCCATCAGATCCGAACATCGACATGCTTTTCGTTCATAACTCGAATCCGGCAAGTGTGCTTCCCGATCAGAATCGCGTCATCGACGGACTACAACGCGAGGATTTGTTCACCGTTGTCATCGAGCAATTCATAACGGACACGGCGCGTTACGCGGACATCATCGTGCCGAGCACATCCCAGATCGAACATCTCGATCTCTCATACTCGTGGGGGCACCTGTATCTGGCGCTCAACCAGCCGGCGATTGAGCCGGCAGGCGAGTCACTACCCAACTCGGAAATCGCTCGGCGAATCGCCACAGCCCTCGGGGTCGACGACGACGTGCTGCACATGACCGACGAAGAGGTGATTAGGGATCTGCTCGCCAGCGATCATCCTTTCCTCGACGGCATTACGTATGAAGGACTCGCCAGCAACGGGTGGGCCCGACTTAACATCCCGCGTGATCTACGTCCGCACGTCGATGACGTCCCGAGCATCCCCACGGGCAAAATGCGGTTGGGCACCCTGGAGTTTCGCGCCGGCGCCGAAACCCGCTTGGGCGATCCGACACGTGCTCAGCGATTCCCTCTCGAACTCATCTCGCGTAAGCAGAATCCCAAGTTCCTTAACGCGAACTACGGCGGCTTCCCGAAGCATTACGCATCATCGGGCGGCCCAACTCTCGAACTCGACGAAGTGGATGCGTTGGCACGAGGTATCTCATCTGGTGATCTGGTTCGCATACACAACGATCGCGGTTCGCTCACCCTAGTCGCGGAGATCAGCGAAGATCTTCAGCCGGGGCTCACGTCCATGCCCTTCGGCTATTGGAATCGAAACACTCCAGAGGGACGCGCGGTAAATGCGCTTACGAACCCAGCTTTGCCCGACGACGATCGTGGCTCTGCCTTCTTCCACGAAACTCTCGTGGAAGTGACTCGGCTTTCCGAGTCACCAGATATCGCCCGGTAGCACTCCAGGCAGTGAGTCATTGTTCGTCGCCGCGAAAACCGGATCGCTGCCATCTGCCCGTTGGCGCTGATAATCCGCCAGCGCACCGAACGCCCACTTACCCAACAGGATGATGGCGGTCAGGTTTACCAGAGCCATCAGGCCCATGGCCACGTCAGCGATGGCCCACACCGACTCAAGTGCGATCAACGCCCCGACGAGCACTGACGCGATCACCACAATGCGGAAGATCGTGAGCGCCCGAGCGCCCGCGCCGAGGAAGTCGAGGTTTACCTCTGCATAGGAGTAATTGCCGAGGACGGACGAAAACGCGAATACGAAAATCAGCAGGGTCATCAGACCGGTCGTCCAATTGCCCAAAGATGCAGCCACGGCCGTCTGCGTCAGCGAAGCGCCCGCAGCGTCTCCGGTCTTACCCGGCACATACACACTCGGGCCTGCGATCAAGATGATGAACGCCGTTGACGAACAAATGATGATGGTGTCAACGAAGACGCCTAGCGATTGCACTAAACCTTGCTTGACCGGGTGGTCGACGGTTGCTGTGGCTGCAGCGTTCGGTGCACTACCCATACCGGCCTCGTTGGAGAACAGGCCCCGCTTGGCACCATTCAACATCGCTGCGGTGATTCCACCAGCCGTTCCAGCGAGCGCTGGATTGAGGCCGAACGCGGAGTTGAAGATATCTGAGAACACTCCCGGCAGGGCACCGATGTTCGTCACGACGATGACCACTGCGAGAAGTACGTAGAGCAATGCGAAGAACGGCAGCACAAGCTCGGCGACCTTCGCGATGCGGCGCACACCGCCAAAAACCACCGGCGCTGTGAGCGCTGCCAAAATCAGGGCGCTCCACTTTTGGTCGACGGTGTGAGCGCTCTTCAATACGTCGCTGATCGTGTTCGCCTGCACCATATTGAAGGCAACACCGAAGGTGAAGATCAGCAAAACAGCAAAGACCACACCTCCGGCCCGCGATTTGAGTCCGGTTTGGATGTAGTACGCAGGGCCACCGCGGAAACTACCGTCGGGCCACCGCACCTTATAGAGCTGAGCCAAGGTTGCCTCGATGAACCCTGTTGCCATACCGATCAGACCAACAACCCACATCCAAAAGACTGCGCCAGGACCACCGAGCGTCAATGCAATGGCGACGCCCGCAATATTGCCCGTCCCAACACGCGATGCCAGACCAACGGCAAATGCCTGGAATGACGAAATCCCACCTTCGGAGCCGCCACGTGATCCCGACATGGTGCGGACCATCTGCGGGAACATTCGCACCTGAACGAATTTGGTACGGATCGTGAACCAGAGCCCTGCGCCGATGAGCAGATACACCAAGACGTAGTTCCACAGGATCCGGCTGATTGGATCAATCAACACCTCTTGGATGTAGTCCATCGCAGATCCTGCAACCCTTCATCTGGCGTAGCGCGAACGTCTCGCTGAGTCAGATTTCCACGCCAGATTCGCTCATGCAACGAGCAACAGATTCGATCATCAGGAACGCCATGCGCCGAATCGCCGCTCGATATACGTTGCACAGTGACAAGGAGGCGTCGATGTCGTCTATCAGCATTCCGACCAGCGTCGGACCCGTACAGGGTCACTTAGCCGTGCCCGTTACTCCGGGCCCGTGGCCTGCCGTCGTCGTCGTCCATCAGGTGTACGGATTGGACGACGATATCCGACATA
>CANGPO010000134.1 GCA_947455705.1 Actinomycetota bacterium
GAAGGACTATGCCTGCTCGACTGCATCATCTGACAAGATGGTCTTGTTGGGCAGAGCGGCCCGGCAGCCTTGTTTTCGTATAGCTAGGAGATGTGCGATGCCTATCGCAACCCCAGAGATCTACGGTGAAATGCTTGACCGCGCCAAGGCCGGCGCCTTCGCGTACCCCGCCATCAACTGCACGTCGTCGCAGACCGTCGTTGCCGCCATTCGCGGATTCGCTGAGGCCGAGAGCGACGGAATCGTTCAGGTTTCGTGGGGTGGCGCTGAATTCGCCTCTGGCCAGGGCGTCAAGGACATGGTGACCGGTGCGGTTGCACTGGCTGAGTTCGCTCACGTAGTGGCCGCGAAGTACGACGTTCAGATCGCACTGCACACCGACCACTGCCCGGAAGAGAAGTTGGCCGGCTTCATGCGTCCACTCATTGACGTCTCGCTTGAGCGGGTTGCCAAGGGTCAACTGCCGCTATTCCAGTCACACATGTGGGATGGCTCTGCTGTTCCGCTGGAGCACAACCTCGACATTGCTGAGGAACTTCTCGACAAGTGCAATCGCGCAAACATCATCATGGAGCTAGAGATCGGTGTTGTGGGCGGCGAGGAAGATGGCATCGAAGCCACCCACGATGCGAAGTTGTTCTCCACTGCCGAGGACGGTCTCGCCACTGCGGCGAAGCTTGGGTTGGGCGAGCGCGGTCGCTACATGGTCGCTGCTACGTTTGGAAACGTGCACGGTGTCTACAAGCCGGGCAATGTTGTCCTGACGCCGTCGATTCTTAACGACATCCAGAATGCTGTCGGTGCAAAGTACGGCAAGGACAAGCCGTTCGATCTTGTGTTCCACGGTGGATCGGGCTCGCTGCTGTCAGAGATCCGCGAGGCTCTCGACTACGGCGTCGTGAAGATGAATATCGACACCGATACGCAGTATGCGTTTACTCGTCCGATCGTTGAGCACATGTTCAAGAACTACGACGGCGTACTGAAGATCGACGGCGAGGTCGGCAACAAGAAGGTTTACGACCCGCGTGCCTACGGCAAGTTGGCTGAGGCTGGAATGGCGGCTCGCGTTGTGCACGGTTGCGAAGATCTACGCTCAACCGGCACCAAGATGGGCAAGTAAGCGGGTCCTACCGCTCGCGGATCCGCCGAGGTGCGCAAAGATCGGGGTATGACAACTCCGATCGATCAGAATCTCCTCGGCGGACCCGATCCGACGTACCTTCCCGATATGCCAGAGCCACGCACGGCACTGGCAGTTGGGGAGGATCCACATCAGGTTGCCGCGGATTACCCGACAAACAGTCTTGCTTGGGCAGTGCTTGCTGATCAGGCGTGGGCAGATGGCCGCGTCATCGAGTCGTATGCCTACGCCCGGGTTGGCTACCACCGAGGCCTGGATCAACTACGTCGAGCTGGTTGGAAGGGTCACGGACCAGTGCCGTGGGAACACGAACCGAATCAGGGCTTCTTGCGCTGCCTGAATGCTTTGGCGCGCGCTGCGGGCGCCATTGGTGAACAGGACGAGGCGACCCGCTGCACGATCTTCCTTCGGGATTCTTCGTCGGCCGCCGCCGATGCGCTTGAAGGCCAGTGACCTTCGGTGGATGTGCGACGTCGGGTGCGACGGACTAAGCGATGACTGAGCGACTGCCCCATAAGGGTCGGGTAGGCGTTGTAGGCGGCGGGATATCCGGTATCGCTTGCGCGAATGCTCTACATGCGGCCGGCGTGGACGTCGTGGTTTTTGATCGCGGTAGGCGTTTGGGTGGTCGAATGGCATCACGGCGAATCCGCGACTCGGGTCTGCCTTACGACGGTCGCGTCGTCGACGTTGGAGCCTCGTACTTTACAGCCAGCGACCCTCGGTTTACGGACGTTGTTCGTGAATGGATCGAGCGGGGGCTCGTCCGCGAATGGACCGATCAGTTCGTCGTACTTGATCCGGGAAGCGATCCGGTGATCAAAATTGGTCCGATGCGTTTTGCGGCGGCGGCCGGACTTCGTTCCCTTGTCGAGGATCTTGCAGCGGAGTTGCCGAATGTTCTTTTTCCACAAGAGGTTTCGTCTATCGAGCGCACATCGACTGGTGTCTTGATTGACGATGTCGAGGTGGATGTTGCTGTACTAGCTATGCCGGATGCTCAGATTCGGGACATTATCTCGGCCGATGATCCTGCATTGAGTGTTGTGCAGGCTGGTCCGTGGGATCCAGTACTCGCCCTGGTGGCTGCGTACACGCAACGCACGTGGGGTGACATCGATGGTGCCTTCGTCAATAAGTCCGCTGTGTTGTCGTTCATCGCTGACGATGGAAGCCGTCGTGGTGACAACGCCCCGGTCTTAGTGGCCCATAGCGGATCTGTTTTGGCCGCTCGGTTCCTTGACGAACCAGCCCGCGCGATCCCGCTGATGCTTGCCGAACTCCGGTCGGTCATGGGCCTGCAGGTTGATCCAGATTGGGTTGAGATCAAGCGTTGGTCACTGGCGAGGCCCCGCGTGATGCACGATGGCCCGTTCTACCTCGATGCGCAGGTTGGCATCTGCGGGGATTCGTGGGGAGCGGTCTCCCGCGTTGAAACAGCCTGGGTGTCAGGTGACTTACTCGGTCGACAGATCGCCTCTAACCTGAACCCTGGCTCGACGTCGGTACTGTCCCTGACCACTGTTGACGACGACTAGCGGCACGATCGAGCCGTTGGGGGATCCGATCGACGAGGTGCCGAGAGCAGGAAACCGGTAGTATCTGGTGGCACCACTCGTGGTGGTGCCAACGGTGATTCGGCCACTTGGTCGCGCTGATCGTCACGACCACTTCGAGGAGACCCGATGCCGGCAATCGTGCTGGTTGGCGCCCAATGGGGCGATGAGGGTAAGGGCAAGGCCACCGATCTACTCGGTAGCCGTGTCGATTACGTCGTCAAGTTCAACGGTGGTAACAACGCCGGTCACACCGTCGTCATCGGTGACGAAAAGTACGCCCTGCATCTGCTCCCGTCAGGAATCCTGACCCCTGGAGTCACCCCCGTTATCGGTAATGGCGTTGTTATCGATTTACCGGTTCTGTTCCATGAAATCGATGGACTGAATGCTCGCAACGTCGATACGTCGAAGCTTGTCGTTAGTGCGAATGCGCATGTCATCCCCTCCTACAACCGGACCCTCGACAAGGTCAATGAGCGCTTTCTTGGAAGCCGCAAGATTGGCACGACGGGGCGCGGGATTGGCCCGACGTATGCGGACAAGATGACCCGCGTCGGAATTCGAGTTCAGGATCTGTTCGATGAGAAAATCCTTCGACAGAAAGTCGAAGGCGCACTTGAGCTCAAGAATCATCTGCTGGTCAAGGTTTATAACCGCCGCGCGATCACGGTTAATGAAGTTGTTGACGAACTTCTTGCGCATACCGAAAGACTTACCCCGTACGTCGCTGATACGGCGCTGCTTCTCGATCAGGCACTGAAGAGGGATGAGGTTGTTCTTCTCGAGGGTGGCCAGGCGACCTTGCTGGACGTGGACCACGGCACGTATCCGTTCGTTACCTCGTCGAACGCGACAGCCGGTGGTGCCTGCACCGGTGCAGGTATCTCGCCGATCGCCGTAACGCGCGTTATTGCAATCGCCAAGGCGTACATCACCCGCGTGGGTGAGGGGCCGTTCCCAACTGAGTTGTTTGACGATGATGGTGAGAAGCTGCGCAAGATCGGTGCGGAGTTTGGTACGACGACCGGTCGCCCACGTCGTTGCGGCTGGTTCGACTTGCCCATCGCTCGCTATGCCTCTCGTATCAACGGAATTACTGACCTCGTCGTCACCAAGCTTGATGTCTTGACGGGATGGGAACAGATCCCCGTCTGCGTTGCCTATGAGGTTGATGGCCAGCGTCTTGAGGAATTGCCGATGACTCAAACCGGTTTCCATCACGCGAAACCGATTTACGAATACCTGCCGGGTTGGTCTGAGGATATTTCGGGTGCACGCAGCCTTGAGGATCTTCCTGCCAACGCGCGTGCGTATGTGCAGTTCTTGGAAGAACGCTGCGGTTCGCGAATCTCTGCCATTGGCGTCGGCCCCGAGCGTGACCAGACCGTCGTACTTCGGGACCTACTGAACTAACAGGCTAGGGCGCGCTTGGTTGCCGGTAGTTGCCTTGCTACCCATGTCCCCAAAAAGATCAATCCTCTGTTCAGGCGGCAGGCGGTATGGGATCGTGTGATTTCCGCGGCTCCGGGGGTACGTCGAGATGAGCCGCCTTACGCGCGTATCCGTGTGCATCGAAAGGATCCCAAGTGTTTAAAGGATTTCGCCAGTTCCTTTCCCAAGGAAATGTTCTCGACCTTGCGGTTGCGGTTGTCATTGGTGCGGC
>CANGPO010000135.1 GCA_947455705.1 Actinomycetota bacterium
TGATTGCCGACGAGGCGCACCGTTTGCGGGAGACGTCGGAAAATCGATACACGAAAGCTGCGCAGCGAACCGGTCGTCCACAGATCGACGAACTCATCTCCGCGGCGCGAGTGCCCGTGTTCCTACTTGATGAACACCAAGTTGTACGACCTGGTGAGCTCGGATCTGTTGACGAGATTTCTGCGTTTGCAGCGAAGCTAGGTCTGGAAACCGTCGTTATCGAGCTGAAGGATCAGTTCCGTTGTGGCGGCTCTGAAACCTACGTCAAGTGGGTCAAAGGGTTGCTTGGGCTCGATGGCGAAGAGTTGGCTCCTTGGACGGGCGATCCTTCGTTCGCCGTGCAGCTCGTCGAATCTCCAGCTGAGATGGTTGCCGTTCTTGAAACCAAGCGTGCCGCAGGTTACGGAGCGCGCGTCACTGCTGGATTCTGTTGGCCGTGGAGTGATCCCGAAGATGGCCGGCTTGTCGACGACGTGGTGATTGGCGACTGGTCACGACCTTGGAATGTAAAGGGAGAGAGGGCAGTCGGTTCGGCGCCTCCGTCTGCTCTCTGGGCTACGGATGCAGGTGGCTTCGATCAGGTCGGTTGCATCTATACCGCGCAAGGCTTCGAGTACGACTGGAATGGCGTGATCTTCGGACCAGACCTTGTTCGTCGCGATGGCCGGTGGATCGTGCAACGATCAGCCAGCAAGGATCCCGTCCTGCGTTCCGTCTCAGCGGTTTCTGACGAGGAGCTCGATCAGTTGCTGCGCAACGTATACAAGGTCTTGCTGACGCGCGGAATGGTTGGCACTCTTCTGTATTCGACGGACGAGGAGACGCAGGACTACTTGAGGTCGCTTCTGTAGTTGCTTTACACCGCGCGCAATGACGGCGTTTCTCGGCAAGTGCGTCGACCCTTCCGATGCGCCCGTCGCACAACAGGACTGGGATGGCGCAGCCGTATACTCTCGAGTGATGACTGGGGATGGGGAATCGCTAGGTGAGCCCCGATGGGATGTCGTGGCTGACCTCCGAGCGGCGGCCCCAGCCGAGCGAAAGTCGGGGCATGAACTGTTCGAATCTGACGGCTTTGCTCCACTTGGATCGCTTAACGATTTTTGGGCTTGGCACGCGAGCGGGCTGCTCACTAACACGCTTCGCGGGTCCATTGCCGAATTCATCGTTGGTCGGGCGTTGCACGTAAACATGGAGAAACCCCGGGAAGATTGGGCGACGTGGGATCTCACCACCCCGACTGAAGTCAAGGTGGAAGTGAAGTCCGCCGCTTACCTTCAGGCTTGGAGCCAACGCTCCTACTCAAAGATCAGTTTCAATGTTTCGAAACATTGTGCCTGGGATCCGGAAACCGGGATTGAAGAAGCGGTTCCTTCTCGCCACGCCGACGTCTATGTTTTTGCGCTACTGGCCCACAAGGAGAAGCGCACTGTAAACCCACTGGATCTTGACCAATGGCAATTCTGGGTTGTTCCAACGTCATGGCTAAACGCTCGAATGCGAAGTCAAGAATCGATCACTCTTGTGAGTTTGCAGATTGAGCGTGGCGAGTTGGGGCAGCCAGCGCCACCGATCAAGTGGCATGAGCTTGAGGAGCACGTCCGAGCGGCAACAACCTGAGTCGCCGGCAACAACGTGCGTCATGCCAGCGGTCGCGGCCGGCACCTACTACGTCGACGTAACGGCAACGAATGCGAGTGGTTTCGTCTCACCCGCATCCACGCCGCGGTCGAAGGTTGTTGCTTGACGGATTGGTACGAACTGGCTGGGGCAGCCTTCACGTGCATGCGCGTGCCGTCTGTCCACACAAACCGGTAGCGAGCCCGAGGCGCGCATTGCCGACCAACGGTGGACGTAACACCGCAACGCACTCACCGCCGGGATGACGAACCGACGGATACACAACGCCTGCCGACTTTTCGGCGAGGAGTTCGTGAGCGAACGTAAGCCACATCGACAGCTGGTTGCGTCAATCGTCCAGATCGTGGGTTCCGAAGCTAAACGTTGAGCGTCGCTTGCTCCTCAGGTGGAGGTGGCCATAAACGTGCCCTGTCAGCATCCGAACAGAAGCGGAACTTACAGGCGATCCACCGGCCATGTATGGAGTGCCTTCGCGGCGGTACCGAACTGACCCAGTTGGTACACGGCTGCGGCTGCGGGCGAGAACGTGAACGACTCAAACGGTTCAGCGAGCATTGTGTCGAGGTAGTCACCTGGAGCGATGCCTGTGGTCAGATGCGGGTTGAAGTTCTCCCCTGATGACATCGGGACGAATGCGGAGACGTAGTCGATCAAGAGGGGTCGATGACGGGGTCGTCCGGTGTCGTGACGAAGGAATCGGAACCTCCGCTGGCCACGGTGAACGGAGCCACCGCATCGATCAGCGCCTGTTGCAATGTGCGCAGTTCCAGACTCGGCCGCGCGACAATTCCCGCAAGCCCCAAGGTGCCACTCGGGATGTAGTAGTAGCTGAATGCTTCCAACCTCAGATCTAGTACGCCGCTTCCCTCGAGAACTCGCCCTGCCGCGGCGTAAAGCTTGCCGAGATCTGCCGTGCGAACGAAGCGCTGCAGGAGCGTGATGTGCGGACGATGCGTCGCATCCAGCGCGAAGCCAGCCGGGTAGGTGCCGAGAAGGCGGGCATTGTTTGCCTCTGCGCGCTGAAGCATCTCGGCGTCAGGTTCGAGCAGGATGTTGATGGCGGTCACCGAAGGCGACTCGGTGGCGAAGATGTTGTGCCAATCATCTTTCATGCTGACGACAGTCCATCCGGCTGCGTTCGCTTGCTCGTGAAGGGCTTGGGTAAAGGCGCCTAACCGAGGCGTCATCATTCCGAACGCCGGGCCGTAGGCGTACTCCCGCGAGGCGTCGTCATGCAGCACCAGCACTCCGATTCGAGCGCCGTCTCCGCCATGGGTGAACTCCAACATCTGCTGGTCCCCAGCGGAATTCCCGAAGGCAGCAATGGGACGGCGACCGATGTGCTGATTGATAGCGACGGGCTTCTCGTCATTGTCATTGTTGAAGTTCAACTGCGGCAGACGCAGGAGTACCGGTTCGCCGTCGCGCATCTCGAAGGTGGTCTTGATGCTGCTTCCGATGACCTGCTCGGGTGGGACGCCGTAGACGCGCTCGGACCATTGACGCACGAACTCAACACCGCCTCCTGAGACGATGAAATTCTTAAACCCGTTGGCGCTCAGGTAGTCAAGCAGTTCGAGCATGGGCAGATAAGTCATGTCCGTGAAGCGTTCGCCTGTTTCTGGATGCCTTGCCGTGGCGATCCACTCCTCAACGATTCGCCCGAACTCCTGGGTGCTCATGCCCGCGTGGGTTGCCATGACCACGTCAAGGAGGGCGGATTCACTCATCGCGAGCGCCGTATCCACATCCCCGATGAGAAGTGACGCGAAAGGTTCCGTCGTGGTCCACTCAGGGTGCTGGGGTGCCAGCGCTCTCAACCGGTCGAGTGCGAAGTAGGCCTGCACGGGTCCTGGCTGCTCGCACCACAGCGTGCCGTCGTTGTCGAAGGTGGCGATTCGCTCGGGCACGGGGACGAAGTTCGGCGAGCCTTCGGTCGTCACGTTCTCCACGAAGCTGACGATGCTCAGCTTCGTCGGACCATCGCGCCATGACGGAAGCGGGTCAACGGGCACAGCGCCTGCGTCGGATGACTGTGAAGGGAGCGTCACGTCGATCTCCAATCCATGGCCTGGCCCGAGCGAAGGCCGTCGCTCAGATTTAAGCGTAACTAGAAAGGTGCCTCCCGCGAGGTTCAACGTTTCAGTGGGGGTGGCCTTGGCGGTCAACACTGATCGGAGGGTGCGGTACGTCGGCAGTTGTGCGGGTGGCGGTGCCGCGCGTGCTGTAGCGGCTAGGGACGTCAGATGGTCGTCGACTAGCGGGTCTTATCGCGTTGTGATCGGTAGGCGTCCGTCACGAGGGTGCGCAGTGGGCGCTTAGCTACCGCGTCCAGTTCAACGAGGAACGCTTTGTACCCATTGAAGTGTTCGATCGTGAAGACGCCGTTGACTCCGCTGGCCAGGATGGCTTCCTTCTCGTGCAGATCCGCGGTGGCCAACGCCAAAATCGGCTCGGCGGCAGGCGGTACAGCACCGAAGCGCTTGAGATCCGCCTTGCTATACGGACGATCCCACGCGAACGCGCGTCCATTAACGAGCCACGTCCGTCTGCCGTGAGGCTCACCCTCGGTGACGTCCTCGAGCCCAGCCATCACTGCGTCCA
>CANGPO010000136.1 GCA_947455705.1 Actinomycetota bacterium
CTCACGCCAGGCAATGCAGCAAAACTCCGACATGCGCAAGATCTCAGCATGGGCCGCAATCTTTGCCGTACCAACGGCAATCGCGGGTGTGTACGGCATGAACTTCGACAATATGCCCGAGTTGAATTGGGAATACGGCTATTACGTCGTCCTGGGCATCATGGGCACGGCCTGCGTCTTGATGTATAGATCCTTCAAGAAGAGCGGCTGGCTCTAGCCCGCCAATCGCCCGCTAGCCACCGAGGCCTGATGCGTCGAGGATCTCGGCCATCTGGCGAAGTGTGGCCAGTCGTTCGTCAATCGTCTCCGCGTAGGTGGCGACGGACAGCGTGGTAACTCCAGCATCCGCGTAGGCGTGTAGCCGATCTTGGATTCGTGCAGGTGGACCAATCAGCGCGGTCTTGTCAATAAAGTCGAACGGCACCGCTGCAGCGGCTCCTGCGTAGTCGCGACCTAGGTACAGATCCTGCACCGCGGCGGCTGCTTCGTCGTAGCCCATCCGCACGGCCAACTGGTTGTAGAAGTTCTTGTCGCGGCTACCCATGCCACCCAAGTAGAGGGCCGAGTAGTTGCGAAGCGGCACTGCACATGCGTCTACATCGTCGCCAATGACGACAGGGACGGTCGCAACGACGTCGAAGCCGTCCATCGTCTTGCCAACCTTGGCGCGTCCCGCCTCGATACCTGCTCGATGTTCGGCTGCGTACTCGGGTGAGTAGAAGATAGCCAGCCAACCGTCGGCGATTTCACCGGCGAGCTCGAGGTTCTTGGGGCCAACCGCGGCAAGGTAAATCGGGATGTTTTCGCGCACCGGATGCACGGTCAGTGTGAGTGCCTTACCCGGACCATCAGGCAGCGGAAGGGTAAAGAATTCACCGTCGAATTGGACCTTTTGCCGAGACAGCGCCATCCGCACGATTGCGACGTACTCTCGGGTACGCGCTAGCGGCTTGTCGAAACGAACGCCGTGCCAACCCTCACTCACCTGAGGGCCTGAGACGCCCAGACCCAGCCGGAAGCGTCCGTTCGAAAGCGTGTCGAGCGTGGCAGCCGTCATCGCCGTGTTGGCCGGTGTACGACCAGGAATCTGGAAGACCGCTGACCCGACATCGATCGTCTCCGTCTGCGCTGCGATGAACGCCAGGACGGTGGCGGCATCTGATCCGTACGCTTCGGCCGCCCAGACAACTGAGTAACCAAGTTTGTCAGCTTCCTTGGCAAGCACGAGATTGTCCGAGTCGTTGCCCATGCCCCAGTAACCGAGGTTGAGTCCAAGTCGCATGACGGTTCCTTCCACATCGGGTTGCCTCTATCGACACCACGAGGAGCCTAACGCCTCGACGCGCCCGAGCCGACTAGGGTCAAGGCATGGAACTTCGTCCACTCGGGAAATCGGGCTTTCACGTATCTCGACTCGCCCTCGGGACCATGACCTGGGGTCGTGACACCGACGAGCATGAGGCGCGCGATCAACTTCGCGCCTTCATTGACGCCGGCGGCAATCTGGTCGATACCGCAGACGTGTACGCCGAAGGTTTGTCTGAGCAGATCGTCGGTCAGTTGGTCGACGAAGTCGGTCGCGATGCCGTCGTTATTGCAACCAAGGCTGTTTCCAAGCCGGGAACTGAAAGGCGCTTCGATGCCTCGCGGGGGCACCTGCTGAGTTCCTTGGACGCTTCGCTCAAGCGCTTGAAGACTGATTACGTCGATCTATGGCAGCTGCACGCTTGGGATTCGTACACCCCGATCGATGAGACTCTTGGTGCGTTGGAGACCGCGGTTTCAAGCGGCAAAGTCCGGTACGCCGGAGTCAGCAACTACAGTGGCTGGCAGACCTCGAAGGCTGCCGCCCTTCAATCAGCTGCTGGAAAGCTTGCGCCGATTGTGTCTACGCAGGTCGAGTACTCGCTGTTGCAGCGTGGAATCGAACGCGAAGTGATCCCCGCAGCGCACGACGCCGGTATCGGCATTTTGCCGTGGTCGCCCCTTGGTCGTGGAGTGTTGACCGGTAAGTACCGATTCGGTACGCCAGCCGATTCGCGCGGTGCCTCATCGCACTTCGCATCGTTCGTCTCACCGTTCTTGGGTGACGAGTCGCGACGGATCGTTGACGCACTCTGCACCGCTGCCGATGGCTTAGGAGTCGCTCCACTCGAAGTTGCCATTGCCTGGGTTCGCGATCGACCGGGAGTCGTAGCGCCGATCATCGGTGCGCGCACGGCGGCTCAACTGCGCGGCGCGTTGGCCGTTGAGGAACTTGACCTACCGGATGAGATCTTCATCGCGTTGGACGAGGTTTCTACCCCGTCGCGTGGGTATCCCGAATTCGGCTGGAATCAGCGTTAGGCGGGTGGGCACATAATGACGATCCATCAACACGCTCACGCTGAGCACACTGACGTCATAACGACGCCACGATCATCGTCATGGGAGTACCGCGAAATTCTGTTGCCTCGGGGAACGAAACGTGATGCGGCGCGCGCGGCACTCGTCGAACTTGCCGAGCACGGCTCATGGGAGCTTGCTCGGCTACGCCTTTACCCTGACGGACGTCGCCGGGTGTGGTTACGCCGCAAGGTAATTCGCGCTGTTCGAACTGCGTAGACGTGTGCGCCGCCTACACCGCGCGCAGGAATCTGTCGAGCACTCGTGTACCAAACTTCAAGGCATCCACGGGTACTCGCTCGTCCACACCGTGGAAGAGGGAGCCAAAGTCGAGAGTGGGCGGCAGGAGCAATGGAGCAAATCCGTAGCAGCGAATCCCGAGTCGGCTGATCGACTTAGCATCCGTACCACCGGAGAGCATGTACGGTACGGCGACAGCGTGCGGATCTTCTGCCTTGAGCGCGGCTGCCATGAGATCAATGCTTGGACCATCGAAGGTTGTTTCCACTGCGATGTCGTGGACCGCGAATTCGCGGGTGACCTTGTCGCCGAGAACAGCGTCGATGGCCGCGAACAGTTCGTCCTCGTAGCCCGGCAGGAAGCGGGTGTCGACATGGGCCGTGGCCTCACCCGGGATGACGTTCACTTTGTAGCCGGCGCCAAGCATCGTCGGGGCCGCTGTGTTCGTCAGGGTCGCGCCCACGAGGCGTGCCATCGGGCCAAGTGCCGCGAGCGTGGCGTCCATATCGTCCGGATCGAGCTTCATTCCGGTCGCGTCAGAAAGGGCGGCTAGGAAGTCGCGAACGGTTGGCGTGACGCGAACCGGGAACTGGATCTGTCCGATTCGGGCAACCGCTTCGCATAGCGCCGTCACGGCGTTGTCATCGTTGAGCATCGAACCGTGTCCAGCGCGACCCGCTGCGGTGAGTTTCAGCCAGCCGATCCCCTTCTCTGCCGTCTGCACGAGGTAGAGGCGCAGATCGTCCCGCACCGTCATCGAGAAGCCACCAACCTCACCGATGGCCTCAGTGACACCTTCGAATAGATCTGGGCGGTTGTCGACGATCCAGTGGCCGCCCTGCCGTCCACCCGCTTCTTCGTCGGGCAGGAACATCACCACAACGTCGCGGTCTGGCTGAACACCATTACGAGCCCACGAACGGATCACCGCCAAAGTCATTGCATTCATGTCTTTCATATCCACGGCGCCGCGCCCGTAGATCATGGGGACGCCGCCATCGTCGTCGATTTCGGCGGCAAACGGCGGGTGTGACCAGTCGGAGGCTTGAGCGGGCACAACGTCTAGGTGGACGTGAACCAGAAATGCGGGACGGGTGCGATCGCGGCCGGGGATGCGAACGACAACTCCCTCACGTCGAGCGGCACCGAACTCGATCCGCTCTGGCTCTAGACCAACCTCTTTGAGCCGCGCCTCGACGTACTCGGCAGCCTCGGCCTCGCCCGGACCGGATCCATCGCCATAGTTGCTCGTATCGATGCGGATGAGCTCTTGGCAGAGTTGGACAACCTCCGCCTCTGCATCCGGCAGTGGCGTTGGGAGAGCGTTGATTGGCGCGATATCGGTCATGGTGACCATCTTGGCGTATCCGTCGTCCTGATCGCCCGGTTTCGTCGGTACCGGTCTGCCCCTGTATAGTCATCGCCGCACCACGTTGAACCACGTGGGGCGGGTCCGGGTGGCGGAATAGGCAGACGCGCTAGCTTGAGGTGCTAGTGCCCGAAAGGGCATGGGGGTTCAAGTCCCCCCTCGGACACCACGTACGAAAATCTTCGGCTCCAAGCGACACATTCGCTTGGAGCCA
>CANGPO010000137.1 GCA_947455705.1 Actinomycetota bacterium
ACCAAGGGATCGGCTGATACCGCTGAAGCCCGCGAGAATCGTCTTCGGGTGGCGCAGCAGGTTTCGGCTGCGGAATCGACCGAGGCGCTTGGGCGAGCGATGCTGCCGAATCTGCTGGGCGCCACAACTCATGAGCAGCGACCAGCCGTCGTCGAGCTTGTACGAGGCTGGATTCACACGGCTGATCCGGAGGGTGTTGCTTGGGCTCAGCGTGCAATGGCCGCCCGTCCCGATTCCCATGACGATCTCGCTTCACTGCGAGTGCCTTCGTTGGTGTTGTGGGGCGCGGAGGATGCTCTTTCACCGCGCGCTGATCAGGACGCGCTCGTCGCAGCGCTGACTGACGTTCGGGCTGTTGAACTTTCGGGCGCCGGACACCTCACCCCGATTGAGGTTCCCGCTGACTTTGCTGCTGCGTTCGTCAGCTTCCTAGCCGACGCCCGCGCATCCCTCGACCAGTCCTAAGCGCGAAAATCAGTCCTTTTCCCTCGCGAACACAACGGGCGGCCGGGAGTACGTCTCACTCGGTGACGACGTCAGCGCTCGAGGCCTACAAATCCCGGAAGCGGTTGATCTTGTCGATGTGCTGGGCGCGTAGTTCGGGATTGCGAACGCCTAGGCCTTCTTCAGGTGCGAGGGCGAGAATGCCGACCTTGCCCTGATGCATATTGCGGTGGACGTCGTACGCGGCCTGGCCCGTCTCTTCCAACGTGTACGTCTTCGACAGCGTTGGGTGGATCTGGCCGCGCTGGATAAGGCGGTTGGCTTGCCACGCTTCGCGGTAGTTGGCGAAGTGTGATCCGACGATGCGCTTGAGGTTCATCCACAGGAAGCGGTTGTCGTACTCGTGCATGTAACCGGACGTCGATGCGCAGGTGACGATCGTGCCGCCCTTACGAGCGACGTAGACCGATGCACCGAACGTCTCACGGCCTGGGTGCTCGAAGACAATGTCCGCGTCCTCACCGCCGGTGAGCTCACGAATCTTGGCTCCGAGACGACGCCATTCCTTCTGATCCTGAGTGTTCTCGTCCTTCCAGAACTTGTAACCCTCGGCACTGCGATCGATGATGAGCTCGGCGCCCATCTTTCGACAGATCTCGGCCTTCTCAGGTGAGGACACAACACACACGGGCGTCGCACCACCATTGAGTGCCATCTGCGTCGCGTACGAACCGAGGCCGCCGGATGCCCCCCAGATCAGCACGGTGTCACCCTGCGTCATACCGGCACCATTTTGCGACACGAGCTGACGGTATGCGGTTGAGTTGACCAAACCGGGTACGGCCGCCTCTTCCCACGTCAGGTGAGATGGCTTGTGCAGCAACTGATTTGCCTTGACAAGTGCGACGTGAGCAAGACCACCGAAGTTTGTCTCAAAGCCCCAGATGCGCTGCTCGGGATCGAGCATTGTGTCGTTGTGTCCCAGTGGGCTTTCGAGTTCGACGGAAAGACAGTGCGCGACAACCTCGTCACCGGGATTCCACGTGTGCACGCCGGGGCCAGTACGAAGCACGACGCCAGCGAGATCAGAACCCACCACGTGATAGGGCAGATCGTGGCGTTTGGCGAGTGGATTTAGCTTGCCGTAGCGCTCGAGGAATCCGAACGTGGAAACCGGCTCGAAGATCGACGTCCACACGGTGTTGTAGTTGATGGAGCTGGCCATGACGGCAACGAGTGCCTCGCCTGGGCCAAGCTCTGGCAGCGGTACGTCTTCAACGTGCAGTGACTGACGGGGATCTTTATCGCGGGTCGCCATGCCGGCAAACATCTCGGCTTCGTCCTTGTGCACCGTCACGGCACGGTACGAATCCGGCACGTCCATGGCGGCGAAGTCTGCACTGGTTGCATTTCCGGACATGATTGCGTCAAGGATGTTCTGCACGTCGGCCTCCAAGGGTCGGCGAATAGTCAACGGTGTGAAACGGGACTGGCTGGCCAAGGTGTGCCGGCTCGAGCAATCGGGACGCTTCAGGGGTAGCGAAGGTGTCCGTATGTGGTGCCGACACTCTATAAGGTCAGATGACGTAGCGCCGCGCGCGGGCCTTAGTGCTCGTCGGCCGCGGGCTGAACGAGTTCAACCAGCACACCACCGCAGTCTTTCGGGTGGACGAAGTTCACGCGCGAGTTCGCGGTGCCGCGACGAGGTGCGTCGTAGATCAGACGAAGGCCTGCGTCGCGAAGACGTTCACAGGCCACGTCAATATCCGTTACGCGGAACGCAACCTGCTGGATGCCCTGACCGTTCTTGTCGATGAACTTCGCGATGGTCGATTCCGGCGTCAGGGGAGCTAGGAGCTGGATGCACGCATTACCAATGCCCATCATGGCCTCGTGCACGCCCTGCTCCTCGTTGATCTCCTGATGGACCAGGGGCAGGCCGAACGCACGTCCGTAGAACTCGATGGCGGCGTCAAGATCATTGACGGCGAATCCGACGTGGTCAATTCCGGTAACTACCGGACCAAGGACCTCTGCAGGCTGTTGAGTGTTCACACCAGTATCGTGACGCCTACGTATTCACACCGCATCAGGAGGGTCCCCCATGGCCACAGAAACCAGTGTCATTGTCTCCGGCGCTCGTACCCCCATGGGTCGACTGCTCGGCTCGCTTAAGGACTTCTCCGCAGCCCAGCTCGGTGGGGTTGCAATTGCCGGCGCACTCGAGCGTGGTGGGGTCTCAGCTGACGCCGTTGAGTACGTGATCATGGGCCATGTCGTGCAGGCCGGGGCGGGCCAGAACACTGCGCGCCAGGCATCCGTCGCCGGCGGCATCTCGATGGACGTTCCGGCGATCACCATCAACAAGGTGTGCCTCTCGGGCCTGTCGGCGATCGCGATGGCCGATCAGTTGATTCGTGCAGGTGAATTTGATGTCGTAGTCGCTGGCGGTATGGAGTCGATGACTCAGACCCCGCACGTCCTGCCGAAGTCACGTGAAGGTTTCAAGTACGGCGACGTGACGCTCGTTGATTCACTCGCCAACGATGCACTTTCATGTTCCTTCGACATGATGGCCATGGGTGTATCGACGGAGACCTACAACGCACGTTATGCAGATCTCACCCGTGAGAAGCAGGACGCGCTTGCCGCTCGTTCACATGCGCGGGCCGCAGCTGCCGCCGAGGCGGGCCTTTTCGAAAACGAGATCACGCCAGTGATGATTCCGCAGCGCAAGGGTGACCCCATTGCGTTCAGCAAGGATGAGGGCATTCGTCCAGAGACAACGGTTGAATCCCTCGGAGCGCTTCGTCCGGCGTTCGCCAAGGACGGCTCGATTACGGCCGGCTCGTCGTCACAGATTTCCGATGGTGCTGCTGCCGTCGTCGTCATGAGCAAGGCCAAGGCAGAATCCCTTGGCCTGTCGTGGATTGCTGAGATTGGTGCCCACGGGGTTGTTTCCGGCCCGGATGCCTCACTTCAGGAGCAGCCAGCCAACGCGATCCTCAAGGCCCTGTCCAAGGAGGGCCTCACCGCCGCGGACCTCGACCTCGTGGAGATCAATGAGGCGTTTGCGGCTGTCGGTGTTGTTTCGACGGAGAAACTTGGTATCGACCCCGAGATCGTCAACGTAAACGGTGGGGCGATCGCCCTTGGTCACCCGGTGGGTATGAGTGGCGCTCGAGTCGTCCTGCACTTGGCGCTGGAATTGCAGCGTCGCGGTGGTGGCACGGGTGCTGCTGCACTCTGCGGTGGCGGCGGTCAGGGAGATGCTCTCATCATCCGCGTGCCATCGGCCTAAGTGACTGCTGCTTACGCGATGACTGTCGACGTCGGAGATTTGGTTGCGCGAGCGCGTGAGGGACAACCTCGCGCGGTCGCGCGGCTCATCTCGTACGTCGAAGATGGTGCGCCCATCATGCGTGAGGTCACGCACGCACTGGCCGCACACACCGGGCATGCGCGGATCATTGGGCTGACGGGTTCGCCGGGAGTTGGGAAGTCGACGACGACCTCGGCGATCGTCAGTGAATATCGTGCTCGCGGTAAGCGAGTCGGGGTACTCGCTATCGATCCGTCGTCCCCGTTCTCGGGTGGTGCGCTACTCGGTGATCGCGTGCGCATGCAAGAACATGCGACGGACGATGGCGTTTTCATCCGCTCGATGGCCTCACGTGGGCACCTCGGCGGATTGTCATGGGCCACCCCGCAAGCCATCCGAGTCCTCGATGCAGCCGGTTTCGATC
>CANGPO010000138.1 GCA_947455705.1 Actinomycetota bacterium
CCCACGTACACAGGCCTTCATCGACGGAAAGTTCGTGGATGCTGTCGAGGGTCAGACAACGACGTCGATCTCGCCCGCAACAGGCCAGTCACTTGCCACCCTCGCCGAGTGCACCGCCGCTGACGTCGATCTCGCCGTCAAAGCTGCGCGCCGGTCGTTCGAATCAGGTGTGTGGTCGCGAGCATCGGCCGACACCCGCAAGGCCACGCTGTCGAAGCTATCCGCGCTCATCATGGACAACCTCGACGAGTTGGCTGTCACCGATTCCCTCGACATGGGCAAACTCGTCACCGATGCGTACACCATCGATGTGCCCGGCAGCGCGATGATCCTGCAGTTCTACGCAGAGGCGATCGACAAACTCAACGGCGAAATCCCCGTAACTCCCCCGGGCAACATCGCTCTCGTGCAGCGCGTTCCACTCGGCGTTGTCGGCGCAGTTATTCCGTGGAACTACCCACTCGAGATGGCGATCTGGAAGCTTGCCCCGGCGCTCGCGGCTGGTAACTCCGTCGTCCTCAAGCCGGCTGAGCAGTCACCGCTATCCGCACTGCGCCTGGCCGAACTGGCTGCAGAAGCCGGCCTGCCCGATGGCGTACTCAACGTCGTGCCTGGTCGCGGCGAAACTGTTGGCCGCGCAATCGGTGAGCACCCCGACGTGGACGTACTCACGTTCACTGGCTCCACTGAGGTCGGCAAGATGTTCATGTCCTACTCCGGTGCGTCCAATCTCAAGCAGGTGTGGCTTGAGTGCGGTGGCAAGAGCGCAAACCTTGTATTCGCCGATATCGACAACCTCAACGAGGCTGCCGAATTCGCGGCCCGCGCGATCTTCTTCAATCAGGGCGAGGTCTGCTCGGCAAACTCGCGCCTTCTCGTCCAGCGTGAGATCGCTGACGAGTTCGTCGCGGCCGTCGTCGCACAAGCGAAGAACATCACCGTTGGCCACCCCTTCGATCCAGCTGCGAACATGGGCCCACTCGTCGACCGTCGTCACACAGATCGCGTCGAGGAGTACCTCAAGCAGGGGGTCGCCCTTGGGTCGGTAGCCGCTGGTGGACGGCGCCTGACGATCGAGGGCTCGGACTGCTACATCGAGCCAACGGTGATCACCAACCTGGCCGCCGATAGTGCGCCCGCCAAAGAAGAGATCTTTGGGCCTGTTCTAGCCGTCATCCCCTTCGACACCGAAGATGAGGCCATCGCGCTCGCCCACAACAGCGAATACGCCCTCGCAGCCTCGCTCTGGACGGGAAACCTCTCGCGTGCCCACCGCGTCGCCGAGCGGCTACACGTGGGAACGGTATCGGTAAACACCGTCGACGCACTCGGCGTGACCACCCCATTCGGTGGTTTCAAGGGATCCGGCTTCGGCCGCGACCTATCGCTACACGCATTCGATAAGTTCACCGGGCTTAAAACCACGTGGATCCGGTACTAAGGTTCTAGCAGCACGTGAAATCGCATCACCACAACAACGATGTTGGCAGGAGCAGGACATGACGATCACCGGTAATCAGTTCGACGTTGACACCCTCGAGAGTGTCGACCGGGCGCACATCATCCACCCGTACCTGCCCTCGTCCGTCACTGAGCGCGTCATCATGACGGGTGGTGACGGCTGCAACCTCACCGATGCTCAGGGCCGCGAGTACCTCGACGCCACCGGTGGCCTATGGCTTGCGCAGATCGGCCACGGCCGCGAGGAAATCGCCGAGGTCGCTGCCAAGCAGATCAAGACCCTCGAGTACTTCACCTCGTTCTGGGAGTTCAGCAACGATAAGGCGATCGCACTCGCCGATCGCCTCGTGAGCATCTCCCCCGACCACATCAATCAGGTGTATTTCACCAGTGGTGGTTCCGAAGGTAACGAAGCCGCGATCAAGATGGCGCGCTACTACCACTACCGCAATGGCGACACGAACCGTAACTGGATCCTGGCTCGTCGCAACGCCTACCACGGCATCGGTTACGGCGGCGGCTCAGCAACCGGCTTCGACGTCTACCACAACGGCTTCGGCCCGATGATGCCGAACGTTCGCCATCTCACCCCGGCCTGGCCGTACCGCAGCGAACTGTTCAACGGTCAAGACCCAACGGACTTCCTGATCAACGAACTCGAAGAGACAATCGCAAGCATTGGCGCAGAGAACATTGCAGCCATGGTTGGCGAACCCATCATGGGTGTTGGCGGAATGCTTGTGCCTCCCATGGACTACTGGCCGCGCGTGCAGGAAGTACTGCATAAGAACGGCATCCTGATGATCTTCGATGAGGTCGTCACCGCATATGGCCGCGTCGGTGAATGGTTTGCCGCACAGTACTTCAACGTGCAGCCAGACATCATCGTCACCGCCAAGGGCATCACGTCCGGCTACATCCCGCTCGGCGCAGTGCTCACCACCGACAAGGTCGGTAACGCGCTGCAATCTGACTTCGGCTTTCCGATGGGTTACACGTACAACGGTCACCCGACGGCTGCCGCAGTGGCGCTAGCGAATCTCGACATCATCGAGCGCGAGGGCCTCCTCGAGCGCGCGAAGACGATAGGTGCCTACCTGCACGAGGGCCTCAAGACGTTGCTCGATCTGGAGATCGTCGGCGAGGTTCGTTATGTCGCGATGATGCACGCTGTCGAGCTGGTTTCCGACCGTGAGACCCGTGCACCACTGCCGATGTTGCAGCCCATGCTTCCCGACGTCATCCGCCGTGAGACGGGTGTGATCGTGCGCGATTGCGGGCACAACCTCGTGCTGTCACCACCGCTGATCATGACCGAAGCCCAAGCCGATCAGGCCGTCGCCGCAATGCGTTCAGTGCTCGTTCGTACCGGTAAAGACGGAGTTATCTCCTAGCCGAGACTCCTCGGCAGGCAACCGCGATTTTTCGAAATTGCCTGCGGGTGACTCAGTGCAGTCCTACGCTCAAACGTGTCACCAACCGGTGGCACGTAACGGGGGGAGCGGATATGCCGCTTTATATGGATGTGCATCACATGGACGGTGGGGTGTCCGCCGCGGACGTCGCCGGCGCCCACGCCAAGGACGTCGAAGTCCAAGGTGCGCATGGTGTCGATTACAAGAGTTACTGGGTCGACGAGAAGGCGGGCAAGATCTTTTGTCTCGTCGATGCGCCAAGCGCAGAGGCAGCGAATACGGTTCATCGCGAGGCCCATGGCCTGGTAGCCGATGAGATCTTCGAAGTGAGTCAGGGCTAGCCGTAATCGCTCAGCGAAACCTACGACGTCGGAGCCCGCACCCACTGGGGCTCCGACTTCGTCGTTAGCGGGATCGATACTGCACGCACTAACCAGCATCATTCTCTGGACGCGAGCGAGGTTGGCCCTCTAGTATTCGTACGGATCCAAACGAATTATTCGATCCGTCCGCTGACCAATGCTGCAGTCCTGGAGTTAACGTGCCCGAGTTTGCTGGGTTTGCCCCGCCGTACACCGTGTCGGGTAAGAGCGCGCTGATCCCCACTCCCCCGTGGCATTACAGCGGCGACCTGTTGACGGTCGAGTATCGGACGGACCCGGCGAATGTTCGCGCACTCCTACCCGACGATCTCGAACTCGCCGATGAGGATCCTGGCGCCGTTGCCTTCATCTGGGCCGACTGGCAGTCCTGCTCTGATTCCTTCGAGGAGTTGCTCGATCCAGCGCGCAGTCAGTACAAGGAAGCCTTCGTCGTCGTGCGCTGCATGTTCGAGGGCAAGCTGTACTCACGCTGCGTCCTGATCTGGGTGACGACGGATTTCGCGATCGCACGCGGAGTGCATCAGGGCTACCCGAAGAAGCTTGCGTCGATCCACCAGACCCGTCCGATGCCGCACGGCAAGGCCGCACCTCGCGTCGACGTAGGTGGACGATTCGGCGCAACGGTATCGGCGTACGACCATCGCATTGCCCAAGCCAAGCTCACCATTACTGGCCCAAGTGAGACGAATGGTTTCGTCAATGCACTGCCGATGGTGCACCACCGTCAGGTGCGCGGCATCGAACGTAATGCCGGTTGGGCACTTGATGAGGTTGTAACGATGTCTGGCTACGACGC
>CANGPO010000139.1 GCA_947455705.1 Actinomycetota bacterium
GACAACGAATCGCGGCCGCGGACCAACGCGTGATGCCCATCGGTGCGAACATCGGCTCCGAGCCGCACCATTTCATTGACGAACCGGAAGCGGGCTTCAAACAGGTTTTCGGTAACCATCGCCGTACCGGTGGCAATCGCATTCATCGCTATGAAGTGCGGCTGAAGATCCGTCGGGAAACCGGGGTAAGGAAGGGTGACGATGTCAACACAGCGGGGACGATCTTGCCCAACCACCCGGAACCCGTCGGATACAAGTTCAACGTGGGCACCCGCATCAGTGAGTTTGTCGAGAACGATCGCAAGGTGGCTCGCATTGGCGTTGCGAATCAGCACATCACCACCCGTCATCACCGCACCCACCGCCCACGTGCCTGCGACGAGGCGGTCTGGGACCGTGGTGTGATCTGTCGGATTCAGGGAATCAACTCCCTCGATCGTCAGCGTTGAGGTGCCCACTCCACTGAGTTGGGCTCCCATACTTTGCAGCATTGTGCAGATATCGACGATCTCTGGCTCGCGTGCCGCATTGTCGATCACCGTCGTGCCCTGCGCCAAAACTCCTGCCATGAGCAGGTTTTCTGTAGCCCCGACGCTCGGGAAGTCGAGCCACACATGGGCACCTTGTAGTCTGCCCTCGCGCGTGGCGATCAGGAATCCATGTTCGCTGCGGACCGTTGCTCCCAGTCGTTCAAGACCGTCGATATGCATATCAAGGCCACGACTACCGATGTTGTCACCACCGGGCAGGGCCACGTGTGCCTCACCACAGCGAGCAAGTAGCGGGCCTAGAACATTGATCGATGCACGAAGTTTGCGCACGAGATCGTAATCGGCCTGATGCGAGGGCATGTCCGGCACATCAATCGTGAGTGTGCGTTGCTCGAAATTGCGATCAACCTGACAGCCAAGGCGTCGCAACAATTCGGCCATGTACGTCACGTCGAGAATGTCTGGGACTTCACGAAGGGTCGTCGCACCTTGGGCCAATAGTGCCGCGGCCATCAGCTTCAGAACACTGTTCTTCGCACCGGTCACTCGCACCTCACCGGCTAGGCGGGCGCCCCCAACAATCTCAAAAACCTCCATGATCCCCCAAGGATATGCGACGGAGGCCGTCACGCTGCACGAGCGAGACTCACACATCCCGATAGGCTGCTGTCATGGTGAATTTGACGCGGATCTACACGCGAACTGGTGATGACGGAACGACGGCACTTGGCGACATGTCGCGGGTGGATAAGAACGATCACCGGCTGCACGCGTACGCCGACACGGATGAGGCAAATTCGTCAATTGGTGTAGCCATCGCACTTGGAGGGCTAAGCGATGACATCGTCAGCCTGCTCACCCGCATCCAAAATGACTTGTTCGACGTAGGTGCCGACCTATGTACGCCGGTGGTACCCGATCCTGAGTATCCGCCGCTTCGAGTTGAGCAGGGCTACATCGACGCCATCGAAGCAGCCTGCGACACATACAACGAAAAGCTCACGGCGCTGCGCTCGTTCATCTTGCCGGGTGGTACACCTGGCGCTGCACTTCTGCACGTTTCTCGCACTGTGATCCGCAGAGCTGAGCGCTCAACGTGGGCCGCCATTCAAGAGTATGGCGATGGCGTAAACCTTCTGACGGCGCACTACCTCAATCGCGTCTCGGATCTGCTGTTCATCTTGGCTCGCGTGGCCAATGTGGACCACGGCGGCGATGTGCTCTGGGTTCCTGGAGCCAATCGTTAATCGAGCTTACGTCTACCGCGCACGCGGTGCGACAAAGCAATGGGGACCCCACCACAATCGGTGAGGTCCCCATTGACGTTGTGTGCTCGGTCGGTTTAGTAGATACCGACCTTCCAACTCGTTGCCGTTGCCCGAAGGAAATTGGTCTTATCCGCGGCCACGGTTACGGTGATGAATCCGGTCTGGCCGGCCTTCGGGGTGAAGGTCGGCCCGGTACCCACCTTGAGGCCGGTCGGATGGGCGGCATCGCGCATGATCCACGTGTAGGTAAAGGTGGCCCCGGATGGGCTCCATGAACCGGGCTTGGCCTGCAACTTGTGTCCAGGGCTCGTCAAGACTTGGTCCTTGGCGGTCGCACATGCGCCACCCACTACGCAGATGTTTGGCGTCCCCGTGGTAGTGAACAGGTTCTTGACAGAAATCTTGGCGCTCGAGGAAGCCTTCGTGGTGAATCCCGATCGATGGCCAGTGACGACCAGAACCAGAGCCTTACCCACATCGGCACTACTCGTCGTGTACGTGCGCTTGGTTCCTACGGTTGTAGCCCCACGCTTCCAGACGTATGTGAACGAGCTTGCCGATGGCGTCCACACGCCCGGAAGGGCGGTCAGCTTCACGCCAACCTTGGTGACATGGGTTGCCGAGACACCAGCTGCCGTGGGGCTGGGCGCTCTGAAAACGCCTGGCTGAACGACTACCGACCTAGAGTTAGCACCGACTCGCTCATTGGTGTTGAGGATGACCGAGAAGCCGCACACGATGCGCTTGCCAATCAGGCTGCTACCGCTGGCGGTTGTTGGGAGTTCCCACGATGGTCCGTTGGACACGATGACATTGGGGTTGCCACTGAGCCACCAGTGCACCTGAGTGGTCTTAGGAGTGACGTTGCAGGTAACGCGTGAACCAACGCGGGCTACCCCTGTGATGGTTGCAGACGATGAGGTCTTTGCTGGTGAGATCACCTGCGCCATGGCAGGCAACTGCGAACTAGCAAAGATGGCTCCAACCGCAAGAACTGCAGCCGACGTTTGCGCTAAACGACGCACGATCACTGATACTCCCCTCACCGCATGTATGCGGTCCCACCTTGGTCGCGGATCGACCCCACGTTCTCCCTGAATCAATCCGTTGCTTAACGCTACCTGTGGCGGTGCCATGCGCGGATGCCCAAGTCGGTGGTCTGGGCGACCCCAAAATTGATCCCCCACAACGAAAAAACCCCCTCACTTGAGGGGGTTTTTCACGTTATTAACGCCTACGCGGGCCGAGCATCGCCGGCGTGACGTTGCTCATTGAGCGCCACCTTGAGACGAGTCTCGGCGCGTTCCTGCGCGGCACGAGCAGCATCGTCGTCACCAGCTGCCTTAGCGCGTTCGAGTGCTTCGCGCGCACGAACGACGTCAATCTCGCCACCGAGTTCGGCACTGTCAGCCAGGATCGAAACGTTGTCGTGGTCGACAGCAAAGAAGCCACCGTGCACGGCCGCCTCGATGACATCACCAGAAGTCGTGGTGATCCGGACCGGACTATCGTCCAAAAGCGCTAGGACTGGCTCGTGCTGCGGCAGGATACCGATCTCACCATCAAGGGTTCGAGCGATAACGCGTGAAGCAGTACCGGACCAGATCTTGCGATCGACCGCAACGAGAGTGACGTTCAATTCACCCATGTCAGCCAGCCAGCTTCGCGGCGTTCTTCTCGACGTCGTCGACACCACCACAGAGGAAGAACGCCTGCTCGGGCAAGTGGTCGTACTCACCCTCACATAGCGCCTTGAATGAGGCGATGGTCTCGTCGACCGGTACGAACGAACCAGGCTGTCCGGTGAACTGCTCGGCGACGAACAGGTTCTGCGAAAGGAAGCGCTGGATGCGACGGGCACGACCCACGAGGATCTTGTCCTCTTCAGAAAGCTCATCGATACCGAGGATGGCGATGATGTCCTGAAGATCCTTGTAACGCTGCAGGATCTCCTTTACACGCGCCGCAACCCGGTAGTGCTCGTCACCGATGTAGCGCGGGTCAAGAATGCGCGAAGTGGAGTCGAGCGGATCCACGGCCGGGTAGATACCAAGCTCGGAGATCGGACGCGAGAGAACCGTCGTTGCATCAAGGTGCGCGAACGTGGTGGCAGGTGCCGGGTCGGTCAAGTCGTCAGCAGGGACGTAGATCGCCTGGAGCGAGGTGATCGAGTGACCACGCGTCGAGGTGATGCGCTCCTGCAGCTGGCCCATCTCGTCAGCCAACGTTGGCTGGTAACCCACCGCTGACGGCATGCGTCCCAGAAGGGTCGATACCTCAGA
>CANGPO010000140.1 GCA_947455705.1 Actinomycetota bacterium
GATCTCGTGTGCCGCAACACCATTGGCCTTCGACTGGCACAGATGGGCCCGATCGAGACCGCTGATTACGTCGGCCTCGACCTTACCCGCGCTATCCACGACGCAGTACTCCCCAGCCTGAGCACGGACGGCGCAGCAAATCCGATCCTCACCACCTTGATCGACGCAGGCTCTCTCGGTGCGAAGTCAGGCCAAGGATTCCTCACCTGGTCGCAGGGTCGACGAGAACAAGCGGCCTCTGATCTAGCAGCACACGTCAAGAGCCAACTCACAAAGTAACCACGCGACCGCACTACCAACAATGCACGCTCGTTCAATGAAAGGAACCAACGATGACCTGGTCATGGCCCGTTAGCCCCAAGGAAGCACACCTCGAGTTCTACGACCTCTCCCATCCGTGGGGTCACGGAGTACCGGCGTGGCCGTACTTCGAAGATGTCAAGATCGAGCGTCTGCACGGCATGGCAAAGAGTCGCGTACTGACCCAGAAGATCACGACGGTCATGCACTCAGGTACGCATATTGACGCGCCAGGTCACGTCGTTGAGGGCACCCCACTGCTGCACGAGATTCCATTGCACAACTTCTTCGGGACCGGTGTCGTTGTCTCAATCCCGAAGAACAAGTGGGGCGTCGTTACCGCCGAGGATCTCGAGAAGGCAAACCCCGAAATCCGCGAGGGTGACATCGTCATCGTCAACACCGGTTGGCACCACAAGTACGCCGATAGTGCTGAGTACTACGCCTACTCCCCCGGCTTCTACAAGGAGGCTGGCGAATGGTTCGCAGCTAAGGGCGTCAAGGCGGTGGGTACAGATACCCAGGCCCTCGATCACCCGCTAGCAACGGCGATTGGTCCGCACGGCCCGTCCGAAGCAACCGGCGGACTTCTCCCATGGGCAGTGGCTGAATACGAAGCGGAGACCGGTCGCAAGGTGCTCGACGACTTCCCGGAGTGGGAGCCGTGCCACCGCGCAATCTTGAGCAAGGGCATCTACGGCTTCGAGAACGTCGGCGGAGACTTGGATAAGGTCACCGGCAAGCGAGTCACGTTCGCTGCGTTCCCCTGGCGCTGGGTTGGTGGCGACGGCTGCATCGTTCGCCTCGTTGCGATCGTCGACCCAACGGGTGAGTACCGCCTCGAAAATGGTCAGGGCTGAGCCATGCCAGACTTTCGCCGATTCACCGACGCGATCTCTTACGAAGCACCGTTCCACAACAACGTGGATACCCGGCGCCTACAAGGTATGGATGCAAGTGACACCGACGCGATGTGGGTAGGCCTTTCGGTCTACCCACCCGGTGCCACGATCGACGCAGCACCGGCGCGTACCGAGTCGGTCTATGTCGTTCTGGATGGCGAACTCGTCGTTACCGTCGAGGGCACCGAATACGTGATCGGTAAATACGACTCACTTCACCTCAATCAGGGTGAGGTTCGTTCTGCAGTGAATCGATCTGATTCACCGACCACGATGCTCGTAACCATCGCCACTCTCAAGGATGCCTAATGAGCGTGATCATCACAGTTGCACCAACGGGGCCGATCGCATCAACGGCTGACAATCCCTCGCTGCCAACTCAGCCGCTTGAGATTGCCGAAGCAGTGCATGCGGCGTACCTCGAGGGTGCATCTGTGGCACACCTTCACTTCCGTGACGAGAACGAGAAGCCGACGGCAAGCCTCGACATCGCTAAGCGCACCATGGATCTGATCGAAGAACGTTGCCCGATCTTGATTCAGGTGTCTACCGGTGTCGGGCTGTCCGTCGAGTTCGAAGATCGCGAAAAGTTAGTTGAACTACGGCCACGGATGGCCACCCTGAATCCATGCACGATGAGTTTCGGCGAAGGCGAATTCCGCAACCCACCCATCGGAGTACGTCGACTGGCGGCACGGATGCGCGAGTTAGACGTGAAGCCAGAACTCGAGGTGTACGACACCGGCCACCTCGACGCCTGCATCCGACTGTGGGAAGAAGGACTGCTGGCCGAGCCACTGCAGTTCTCCCTAGTGCTTGGTGTTCGCGGCGGCATGGCCGCAACCCCGGACAACCTGATCACGATGGTTAAACGGCTTCCACCCGAGGCAATCTGGCAAGTGATTGCTATCGGTCGGTCAAGCTTGGAGCTCACTGCTATTGGTCTGGCCCTTGGCGGCAACGCCCGCGCTGGCCTCGAGGACACTCTGTACCTGCGCAAAGGCGAACTCGCACAGGGAAACACTCCACTCGTCACTCGGGCAGTCCAACTGGCTCGCGATCTGGATCTCTCCATTGCAAGCCCTGAGCAGGCCGAGCAGATCTTGGCACTTCCACAACACTGAGTAGACCAACGTATTCTGGGACATCATGGAACCGACCACTCGCGAGCGATCGAGCATTCAGGTGCTCAGTCGAGCCGCGGATATTCTCAAGAGCCTGCAGGGTCAACCCGGTGGGCTGAGCCAGACCGAGATCGGTGAACGGGTAGACCTTCCGCGCTCGACTGTGAGTCGACTTCTGATGGCGCTCGAGGAACTCGGTTACGTCAGCGCGCTTGGGCCGCGTGGACCCTATCGACTTGGCCCAGAAATCATTGCGATGTCTATGTCGGCGCGTCGCAATGTTCTCAACGAATTGCGGCCGTTCCTTGAGTCGCTTTCGCGGCACGTGAACGAGACGGTCGACCTTTCAATACTCGAAAATGGTCGGGCGGTATTCCTCGATCAGGTGGTGTCCGATCACCGTCTGCGCGCGGTCAGTGCCGTCGGCGATTCATTCCCTCTGCATGCATGTGCAAACGGCAAGGCCATGTTGGCCTCAATGGAGCCAGCGAGTCTCGACATCGCACTTAGCGGCACCTTGGAGAAGTTCACCGATAACACGATCACATCGGTGCGGACCATGCGACGTGAGCTTATGGAGATTGCTCGCAACGGCCTGGCCTTCGATCATGAAGAACACTCACCCGGGATATGCGCCGTTGGTGCCGTCCTGCCATCTATTTACGGCGATGTGTTGGCAGTGAGCATTCCTGTTCCGACGCAACGCTTCACCGGACAAGAAGAGCGACTCGGCTCTGCGTTGATTGAGTGCGTCAAAGAAGCCACCGCGTGGGCTGGGGCACTTCCCGCGTAGTCGACATCATTCGACAACGGCGCGGATCGGCGTTCCCGGACGAGCGGACGTATCAAGCGCTCCACCGCGAACTACTCGAACTCCGCTGACGATCACCTCGTCGATTCCTTCGGACGTCAGAGTTGGCTGATCATAGGTCGCCCGGTCAGAAACACGTACAGGGTCGAACAGGACAAGATCAGCATCGGCGCCTACCTGTACACGTCCTTTCTTCGACATCCCCGGAGCGAAACTGCTGAGCACATTCGCCGGTACGAGCGTGCAACGACGGATCGCTTCAGGCAGGTCGATGATCTGCAGTTCTCGGACATACCAGCGAAGGATGCGCGAAAACGTGCCCGCAGTTCGTGGGTGTGTAAGAACCCCTTGTGGGAGCGGCCACGTGGAGTCATGCAACTCGCCACCAGGTGGTGGTACCAACGGCATCGCATCAGAAGCGACCGCTGTGTCCGGTGCCAAGAAGGCACGAGTGAGATAGCCGAGATCTGTTGCGTCCCACTCCTTAAGAAAGTCGATCACTGCAAGACCTGCGGGATCAATTCGGCGAAGCTCCTCTAACCGTTCAACCGACGCAAGTCGCTCGCCTGTCGGAAGATAGCGGATATCTGAGACGTCAAGCCCGTCGTACTTCAACGCTTCTGGAGCCAAGAACGCCGCACCAATCCCCGTCGAACCCGCTCCATACGGGTACGCCTCCGTGGTCACTTTCAAGCCTTGTGACGCAGCGCGGCCGAGCAACTCATGGACATCATCAATCATCCGGGTCGACGTTGAGTTGATATGACACAGGTGCATGTGCGCTCCCGTAGTGAGTGCAGCTGTAACTGCCTCTGCTGCACCGAAAAGTCCACTATCCAAGCGGCCCAATTCACGCACGTGGGTGAACGTTGCTGTCGCCGTGTCAGCGGCCA
>CANGPO010000141.1 GCA_947455705.1 Actinomycetota bacterium
GGTGGCGCCAATGGTGCCCGTGTACGTCTGGCCCCACAGAAGGATTGGGCGGCCAACAACCCGGCCGAGCTTGCAACCGTCCTCGCCAAGCTCGAAAGCATCCAGGGCGAGTTCAACTCTGCTGCCGGTGGCAAGGCTGTATCGATTGCCGACCTCATCGTCCTCGGCGGCTCTGCAGCGATTGAGAAGGCCGCGAAGGATGCCGGCGTTGACATGACCGTTCCATTCGTGGCTGGTCGCACCGATGCCACGCAGGAGTTGACGGATGCTGATTCATTCGCCGTGCTCGAGCCAACGGCGGATGGTTTCCGTAACTACCTCGACGCTGGACACTCCCGTCCGGCCGAGGCCCTCCTCGTCGACAAGGCTGCTCTGCTGGGCCTGAGCGCACCAGAAATGACTGTTCTCGTGGGTGGCCTTCGCGCCCTCAACGCGAACACCGGTGGCTCATCCGTCGGCGTGCTCACGAGCCGTCCGGGTACCTTGACGAACGACTTCTTCGTCAACCTCCTCGACAACAACCTCGAGTGGACGCCAACGACGGCGGCTACTGACACCTTCGATGGTAAGAGTCGTACCACGGGTGAGACCGTATGGACCGGGTCGCGCGTCGACCTCGTCTTCGGCTCGAACTCCGAACTACGCGCTGTTGCCGAGGTTTACGCGAGTGACGATGCACAGGCCAAGTTCGTCAACGACTTTGTCGCCGCGTGGAACAAGGTCATGATGGCGGATCGCTACGACGTCGCGTAATTCGAAAGCAAAGCGCAAGAGGGGCTGGCTTAATGCCGGCCCCTCTTGCGCTTTGACTACTAGGTATCAAGCCGTTGCCGATCATGCCGAGTACCACCGCCTTGAGGAAATGCGAGAGACTAAGAGCACTGTGACTGACTCCTCTATTGCTGCACCCGGCGACGACCTTGTCGTGGCCCGGGCTCACGTCGGTCACGCCTACAGCCGTCTCGATGCAATGCGAGCACTCGCGGCCGAACGGTTTACGAACGCAACCACAGGAACTAAGGGCGGCACCCACCAAGCCCGTAGCGAGCGGGACGCCACCGCCGATCATTACGCCCACCGAATCCAAGAACTCGACATGATCGAGGATGGTCTGACCTTCGGACGTCTGGATCGCATGACTGGGCGGACTCGAGCCGACAATCTGCCCGACACAATTTGGATTGGACGTATCGGCCTACTGGACGATGATCACAGCGTCCTGCAGGTTGACTGGCGCGCACCTGCCGCAGCCGCGTTCTACCAGGCGACACATGCCCACAACCACGATGTTGAATCGCGGACGCATATCACCACTCGACACCGCGATGTCGTGGATCTTGTCAAAGACATTCTCGATCTCGAACTCCTCGCCGACGCGACTGCTTCTGGGGCCGCACCAGCAGCTGCGGGTTCGGATGCAGCCCTGATGGCTGCGCTCACGGCCAACCGCACTGGCCGGATGAATGACATCATCGCCACGATTCAAGCCGAGCAGGATGCGATCATTCGCGCGGATATTCGCGGGACTCTCGTCGTAGCTGGTGGACCGGGTACCGGTAAAACCGCGGTCGCGCTGCATCGTGCCGCTTACTTGCTATACACCTATCGCGAACGGCTTGAGAATTCTGGCGTTTTGATCGTTGGCCCTAACCCGACGTGGACGCGTTACATCGATCACGTGTTGCCGAGCCTAGGTGAGACCAGCGTGGTGAGTACGACAATCTCCACTCTGCTGCCGGGCATCATCACGACGCAGGACGACTCGGCTGAGGTTGCTGCCATTAAAGGTGATGCGCGGATGGCTGACGTGATCGCCAACGCGGTGAAACTGCTCCCCCGGCTGGATCGTGCACCATTGAAACTGCGTCTTCTTGATCTCAGTTTCGAGCTACGCCCACATGATGTTCGCCGAGCAATGTCTTTTGCTCAGGGACAGTTCGATACGTACAACGAGCAGCGCGTGCCATTCCTGAAAAACCTTCTTGACATTGCGATTACCCGTGTTGCGAATGCTCGCAAACTTGATGCTGGTAATGCAGAGGTGCGTGAAGAGATCGGTGACGAACTCCGCGAGGACGTGAACGTCCGTCGTGAGTTCAATCTCTTGTGGATGCCCGTCGATGAGCTCACTGCTCTTCGTCGCCTACTGGCCAATCCGGAACTGCTGGCCAATGCGTCGCGCGGAATCCTTTCAGCCGCCGAACAAGCGCTTATCGCGCGGCCCGCTGATGCCAGGCTCAAGACCAGTGATGTCCCGCTCCTCGATGAATTCGCCGATCTACTCGGCCCCGTGACGAATGAATCAGCCGTACACGCGCTGGCCCAAGCCCAACAGCAGGAAACGCTCGCAGCATTGATTTCACAGGCTGAACGCGATGGTGCCGGATTCGACTCCGGTGGTCTTGACGCGTATCACGGCATGGTTGACAGCACCCTGATGTTGGAGCGCTACACCACCGGGCAGATCAACGGAACGCTTTCTGAACGTGCGGCTGGTGATCGCGAGTGGACGTATGGACACATCGTTGTTGATGAGGCACAGGAACTTTCGCCGATGGCGTGGCGGGCGATCGTACGTCGCGTGCCAAGTAAATCGATGACGGTCGTTGGCGACCTAGCCCAGGCGTCGAGCTCAGCGGCGGCCGATTCGTGGGCCCATGCCCTTGATCGCGTTACTGGTGGTAACTGGCGACTCGAGACGTTGACCGTCAATTACCGCACCCCAGGCCGGCTACTCATCCCCGCTCACGAACTTCTGGTTGAACGTGGCCTGGGCGGTAGCGAGCCGTTGTCGGCGCGCGAGGGTGATTCTGATCCGGTTCACCACAGCGCGAAGAAGGCTGAAATCCCATCCGTCGTTGCTGGGATTCTTGGTGACAACCCCGAGGCACTTGGCACGTGGGCCGTCATTGCAACCGACGAAGAGCTGCCGCACATTCGTGGCCACCTCGCGTCAACCGGATTCATCGACCCAGCCGTATCGCAGCTCGACGCGCGCATCAGTTTGCTGACAGCCCATGAATCAAAGGGGCTTGAGTTCGATCACGTCGTTGTCGTTGACCCGGCTGCGATTCGTCGCAGTTCAACGGCTGGCGACGCCGATCTCTACGTCGCACTCACCCGTCCAACCCAGAGCCTGCACCTCGTTGAGAGCGACGAGGCGTAGCGGCCCGCACGTTAGTGGAACGGGCGACGACGA
Source organism: Actinomycetota bacterium (assembly GCA_947455705.1). Classification (GTDB taxonomy): domain Bacteria; phylum Actinomycetota; class Actinomycetes; order S36-B12; family CAIYMF01; genus Longivirga. The sequence continues at coordinate 3,200 of CANGPO010000141.1, forward strand.
TCGAGAGTGAGCGAGAGCTTTCCCGCGGTGCGCCAAGCGCGCGCGACCACGTCACGATCCTCTGGCGTCACGAGATTGCCCATCACTCGGAAAGCCACCTTCATCACGCCCGGAGTGCGCATGCCGATCGGGCCAGACATCTTCATGATGCGCTCGCTCGTTATGAGGATCCCAAGTCGGCGGGCGATGGAGAACGCTTCGCCATACTCGTCGTACAGCACACTCGGCCACGAAGCCGTGAGATCAGCGAGTGGACCACGTTCAATCAAATGCTCGGCTGCCAGCCGTCCGGTCTCAAGTGCGTAGTCGATGCCCTCACCGTTGAGCGGGTTGATACAACCAGCCGCATCACCGATGAGCACCCAGTTCTTACCGGCGACTCCGCTCACGGCACCACCCATGGGCAATGGCGCTGAACCGTAGCCGGTGAGCTCGCCAAGCTGCCATTCGTCCTGACGTTGACGCGCGTATTCCTCGGTGAGCTTACGAAGGTTGATATTTGCTGGGCGCTGCTTCGTGGCCAAGGTGCCGGCGCCGATGTTGACTAGGCCGTTGCCCAATGGGAACACCCACCCGTAGCCGCCCATCATGCGTCCGGTCTCATCGCGCAATTCGAGGTGCGAGGTGATCCACGGATCGTCCGCATTCGGGCTCGTCGCATAAGCGCGAGATGCAACGCCGAACACTGTTTCCTGATGCCACGTACGGCCCAGTTGGCGACCGAGGTGCGACTTACCGCCGTCAGCGACGATCACCTGCTTCGCCTCA
>CANGPO010000142.1 GCA_947455705.1 Actinomycetota bacterium
CGCCGTCAACCCCGCCAAACACACCAGCTCATCAGTTGGGTTTTGCCCGACTGCGGGAGGTGTCTATTCATCACGCAGATCTCGGCTTTGCCGATTTTGGTTACGAGGACTTTGACGACGACTTCGTGATCCGAACGTTGATGTTCATTGAGGATCGCAGTGGACCGGTGGCTGTAACTGGCCCGGCGAAGGATCTCCTCATCTGGCGACTCGGGCGCGGTACACCCTCGTCTCTGCTGGACGAGAATGGTGACCCACCCGGTGCACCGCCAGCATGGTGACTGAGACAATGACGACATGACATATACAGGTGACGTGGTCGTTGGCGCAGACGCGGCAGTTCGTGAACTCCCTCAGCTGGTGATTTCGAAGCTCGCTGTTGGTGAGTACAACAACAATGCTTACTTGCTGCGTTGCACTCAAACGGGATCGCAGGTTTTGATTGACGCGGCTGCGGAAGCTGACCGCCTACTGGCGCTCGTCGGCGATGCTGGACTAGACGCCATCGTCACGACACATGCACATCGTGACCACTGGGCGGCCCTCGATGAGGTTGCCACGGCCACCGGAGCCATCACGATTGCACACGAGATCGACGCCTACGACATTGGCGTCCCGACGAACCGCAAGGTTGATGAAGGTGCCGAGATCGAGGTGGGCGAGGTTACCCTCCACGTAATCCATCTTGTTGGCCACACGCCAGGATCGATCGCACTCATCTACAACGACCCCACGGGCGCTCCTCATATCTGGACTGGTGACTGTTTGTTCCCCGGTGGGGTCGGTAACACGTGGAACGACCCAGAGCGATTCGCCTCCCTTTATGAAGGTGTGCGAGCCAAGATCTTTGATGCGCTACCAGATGAGACGTGGGTCTATCCGGGCCACGGAAGCGACACAACAGTGGGTGCCGAGCGGCCGCAGCTCGATGAGTGGCTCGAACGCGGCTGGTGACATCGCAAGAGTCCTGACGAGTCACGGCAACTGCGTGATGATTCATCGTCGGAGTGGTTTGCTCTATTGACCGGAATACACGCCCCTTCTAGACTCCATCGACCGCTATACGGGGCCATAATCGGAGGCTGACGCCCATGTTCGCAATCATCCGTCGCTACAAGTACGATCCGGCAAATCACGAAACCATCGACTCGCTGATCCGGGGCGAATTTCACGACTTGCTGAGCAAGATGCAGGGTTTCCATGAGTACTACTGGCTCGAGACCGGGGATGGTGAAGGCGCTTCTGTTGGTATCTGGGATAACAAGGAGTCAGCTGACTTGTCGACCGACATGGCTCGTTCTTGGGTGCAAGCGAATTTGGGCGAGTATTTGACCACTCCACCAGAAATTCTCGAAGGCGATATTTAGCGCAATCGGTGGTGCGCAGGACTGCACATCACCTGTGAGAGCTGTTGGGTTTATAGCAAGACACGAGGCCTCGTCCCTGATGGGACGAGGCCTCGTTGTGTGGTTCACCTGTCGCCGCTCGCCAACGGCGGTGCCCCCCACGAGAAAGGATCTCCCCACCATCTTCGGCAGCCATTGGCAAATTTCTGAATGAGTACCCCGAAGTTCACCCATGTGGCTCAACCAGCCGTGGTGGGGTTGGGGCCTGGAGCGGGCATCTCCAGCATTGGACAACGACGCAGAACTGACGTCATCGTTGATCGCTCTGCTGCAGTGGCCCATAGGTGATATTTCTGCTTCACCGCCACCTGTCGGGCTACGAATTCGCATCTGTAGGACTTATTCGACGGAAGCCATGATGCGGCGTCCGAGTCACTCTTCTGACGGTTTACCCAAGCGGTCGTAGGCTGAAGATTGAGTGGATCATTTGCAAGTGCCAAGCGTTTTTCAGGTGGCCAGAACTGCGCACCTGTCTGCCACGCGTTAGACAGGGACACCATGTGGTCCACATCCACTTCGTCGTATCCACCGCGGACGTACGTGACTGGCTTACCCGTGTATGGATCGTTGAGCGTCCCACTCAGGACGATACATGAGCCCTCGAAGACGGCGTTGTGTAAGTACTTGCGCAGCAAGTCGTCACGCGTATCGCAGCCATTGCCATCCGTGTCGAACCACGCTGGACCGAACGCAGCTCTGGAGTATCCAGATTTAGGCGCTCTCCCTTTAACCGGCAAGTTCTCTGCCGCGATCAACGCCGAACGAGAGTTCGCGTGCGTCGTCGTGGGCGACGGGACATGAGTCGGTGACGGATGGTTCGTGGCATGGACGGACGGTGATGCGGACGTGTGCGTTACCGAAGGGCTTGCTGACCGACTGGGCGCCGAGGTTGTCGACGATGGCGAATCCGATGGCTGAGCCGAGGCGCTCGAACCGGCTGCACCCACGTCAGAGGTTGGCGAGTTGGTGCTGCCGTTGACAGCACCCAAGGCGAGCACGAACGAAGCGACGCCCGTGACGATCCATTTCGTCCGAGTGGATGTTTCAGGCCGACGCCACAGCAGAACGAAGCCCGGAATGAGGCACAGGAGGAAGCCGACGCCAATCGCCGGCCACGAGTACATCCATCCCCGTCGACTGCTCACATGATCAGACTAACTCGGGCGCTAGCCCGGAGCGGTTAGGCGTGTCCGGCCGCCTGCATTGAGCGCAGTTCTTTCTTGAGATCGCCAATCTCATCGCGCAACCGTGCGGCTAACTCGAACTGCAGTTCTGCTGCGGCAGCGTGCATCTGCTCACTCAACTGAGCGATCAGATCAGCCAGATCCTGGGCCGGGATTGCAGCCAGATCGCGCGCACTCGACGACGACATTCCGGTAAGCGGCGCTTTACCTCTGCTCTGTTGGCGTCCGGAGCCACCTAGTAGCTCTTCAGTGTCGGCATCCTCGCGACTGATGAGATCGGTGATGTCCTGAATCTTCTTACGCAATGGCTGCGGATCGAGCCCACGCTCTTCGTTATACGCAACCTGCTTGGCACGACGACGGTTCGTCTCATCAATCGCTTTCGCCATCGATGGGGTGATCGTGTCGGCGTACATATGAACCTGCCCGCTCACGTTTCGAGCAGCCCGACCAATGGTCTGAATAAGTGATGTACCGGAACGAAGAAAGCCTTCCTTATCCGCATCGAGGATGGCCACCAGTGAGACCTCGGGTAGATCGAGACCTTCACGTAGCAGGTTGATTCCGACGAGGACGTCGTAAACCCCAAGTCGCAGCTCGCGCAGCAGTTCGATACGGCGAAGAGTGTCAACCTCGGAGTGCAGATACCGAACCCGAATCCCCTGATCGAGGAGGTAATCGGTGAGGTCTTCCGACATCTTCTTGGTAAGTGTGGTCACGAGGACGCGCTCATCGCGCTCTACCCTGAGGCGAATCTCGCCGATCAAATCGTCGATCTGGCCCTTCGTCGGCTTAATGATGACTTCTGGGTCAATCAGGCCCGTTGGTCGAATCACCTGCTCGACAACTGAGTCCACTTGGCCAAGTTCATACGGGCCTGGGGTCGCAGACAGATACACCGTTTGGCCAACACGTTCTAAGAACTCATCCCACTTCAGTGGCCGGTTATCCATAGCCGATGGCAGTCGGAAACCGTGGTCGACCAGCGTTCGCTTTCGGCTCATATCGCCTTCGAACATGCTGCCAATCTGCGGCACCGTCACGTGGGATTCGTCAATGACGAGCAAGAAATCCTCAGGGAAGTAGTCAAGCAGGCAGTTGGGGGCCGAACCGCCTGGACGACCGTCGATGTGACGTGAATAGTTCTCAATACCTGAGCAGAAGCCGACCTGTCGCATCATTTCTAGGTCGTAGGACGTCCGCATCCTCAGACGCTGTGCCTCCAGTAACTTGCCTTGCCGTTCGAGCTCTGGGAGCCG
>CANGPO010000143.1 GCA_947455705.1 Actinomycetota bacterium
GCTTCACGGGCCGCGTCGTCCAACGTGGCGGCCTGCGATAGTCCGTCACCGATCATGGTTCGTTTCATGACTCCAGTGTCGCGACGCGGACCCGCGACCGGCGCCCGAACAAGCCGAACGGGTGTCGGCAAACGGGTGGTCTTTTCCAAAAATGCCAAATGTTTCGCGCGTTTGGGTAAACAGGCTTACGGTCAGAGTGTGACCGATCACCGAACGCCACCTATCCCAGTCGACGTGCCGATGACCCTTGGCGCACTGCGCGCCTCCGGTCACGAGCATCGAAGCGTCAAAGACGAGTTGCGCGAAAACCTCATCGAGGTGCTGCGTCGTGGCGACGATCCATTTCCCGGTGTCGTCGGGATTGAGGACACCGTTCGACCGCAGCTTGAGCGTGCGATTCTGGCCGGCCACGACCTCGTCCTGCTCGGAGAACGAGGCCAAGGCAAGACCCGCCTGCTACGAACAATGATCGGGCTGCTCGACGAGTGGACACCCGTCATCGAAGGCAGTGAACTCAACGAGCATCCCTATGAGCCAATCAGCGTGTGGGCCCAGCGCCGCGTCGCCGAATCGGGAGATCAGACTCCAGTGAGCTGGCTGCACCGCAGTCAGCGTTACAACGAAAAACTCGCCACCCCGGACACAAGCGTTGGCGATCTGATCGGTGACGTTGATCCCGTGAAGGTGGCCGAGGGGCGCACCCTCGGAGATCCGGAGACCGTTCACTACGGACTTGTCCCCAGAACCAACCGTGGGATCTTCGCGATTAATGAATTGCCAGATCTCGCCGAACGTATTCAGGTTTCACTGCTCAACGTGCTCGAGGAACGCGATATCCAGATACGCGGCTACGCCCTGCGACTTCCTCTGGACCTGATGTTGGTCGCGAGCGCGAACCCCGAGGATTACACCAACCGCGGACGAATCATCACACCGCTCAAGGACCGGTTTGGCGCCGAAATCAGAACGCACTATCCACTACGTCTTTCCGACGAAGTTGCACTGATCCGCCAAGAGGCCGCCGTCCGCGCACTCGTACCAGTCCATCTGATGGAGATCATCGCTCGCTTTACGCGTTTGGTTCGTGAATCGACGGCGGTCGACTCCCGCTCGGGGGTCTCAGCACGATTCGCTGTTGCTGCTGCTGAATCTTTGGCCGCATCGGCGCTTCGTCGAGCTGCGATCACTGGTGAAACCGCCGCAGTAGCCAGGGTGGGCGATCTACCCGGTGTCGTACCAACCCTGCGCGGAAAGGTTGAGTTTGAAGTCAGCGAGGAAGGTCGCGAGGAAGAAATACTCGTGCACCTTCAACGCCGCGCTGTCGCGGAAACCTTCCGCGCGCATCTCGGCGGTGTCGATCTCAGCGCGCTCATCACTCGCATCGACGAAGGAGACACCATCGAGGTTGGTGATCTCGTCACCGCCGCCAGGCTATTGGAACAGGTTGGTCCAGTAGACGGCCTCGGCCGCATCGTGACCGCACTCGAAGGTGACTCCGCATCGGAATCACCTGGACTTGTGGCCTCGGCTCTTGAAACGACGCTGGAAGGGCTTTACCTCACCCGTCGCATCTCGAAGGACGAAGTGCCCGGCGGCGGGCGCGCCGTTTACGGCGGGGCGTGACGCACGTGCGGACAACGGCGATGTTAGGGATCGACTCGTTCGACCGTGACAGCCGTACCGTACGCGGCTACCTCATTCATCAGGTCGGCGATCTGGCCGGTGTCGAAGCGCATCGCCAGAACAGCATTGCCACCCACTTGATGGGCTGCGAACCGAAGTCGCTCAACGGCTTCGAGTCGACTATCGGAGAGCAACTTGGTGTACCCCTTGACCTCGCCACCAAAGAGCGTCCTGAAACTCGCACCTGCGTTCGAGAACGCATTACGCGCACGCACGGTGATACCAAAGACCTCGCCGTGAACGTCGAGTACGCGGTAGCCCGGCAAATCCGGAGTCGTCACCACGATGATCGGCGGACCCGTGTAGACGGCCGGTACTCCGCCAACCTCACCGGGTGCCTGCTCGGAAATCGTGGCCTGGACTTGCTCCGTCCATGCTTGCCCGTCCCACCATCTCAGTTGGGTGGTGTTCTCTGGATTCGCGTACCAACCCGCAGTCGGGTTGCCCCCCGTATTTTCAGTCATACCTCCATCGTACGTCGGGGGAATCAGCGATGAGTGGTTACCGTTACGGCCGCTTTGATGACGGGCCCGATCCACTGGCGCCGCCATACGATGCGGGCCAAGCCATCGACGAACTAGGTGAACGTATTCTCGATGGTTCGCGGGTGCGCGATGCGGTCCGCGAGTTACTCCAGGGCGGTGCCGACGGATTACGCGGTCTCAACGATCTGCTGCGTCAGGTTCAGCAGCGGCGGCGTTCACTTGAACGATCAGGACGAATGGACGGCACGCTAGAGCGAGCCAAAGAACTACTAGACAAGGCCGTCTCCCAAGAGCAGCAAGCCCTCTTCCCTGACCCCTCGGACGATGCCCGATTCAGGGAAACTCAACTCGATGCACTGCCTAACAGCACGTCGGCAGCTGTTCGCGAACTCAGCAACTACGACTGGCAATCGCCGCAGGCACGCGAAACGTTCCAAGAACTGCGCGACATGCTCCAGCGCGAGGTTCTTGATCAACAATTTCGTGGAATGAAACAAGCGCTGCAGGATCCCGCTGACTCCGAGAGTCGGCAAGCCCTTAAGGACATGTTGAGCGATCTCAACAACATGATCGATAAGCACGCCCGCGGAGAAGACACCGAGAAAGACTTCGCGGACTTCATGGACAAGCATGGCGAGTTCTTCCCCGACAAGCCTGAATCTATGGAGCAACTTCTCGATCAACTCGCCCGCCAGGCCGCTGCTATGCAACGCATGATGGATTCGCTCTCACCCGAACAACGCCAAGAGCTTGGCGAACTCATGTCCCAAGCGATGAACGATATGGATCTGGCGTCTGAGATGGGACGCCTCGGAGATTCACTTCGCGCATTGCGACCTGACCTGCCCTGGTCGGGTCGACAGCGGATGCGCGGTGACGAGCCGTTGAGTCTTGGCGATGCGACCGAGGCATTGGCCGATCTCGCTGACTTAGACGCGCTATCAGAGTCGCTTGGTCAGGACTACGCGGGTGCCAGCCTGGAAGATGTCGATGAGGAGGCTGTCGCTCGTGCACTGGGGCGGCAGGCTGTCGATGATCTGCGTCGCCTTCAGGAACTAGAGCGCGAACTTGAGCGCCAGGGTTACTTGACCAACAAGGGCGGTGATATCGAGTTGACGGCGAAAGCAATCCGTCGCATTGGCCAGACTGCCTTACGCAAAGTATTCGCCTCACTTGAAGGCGGCCGTCGCGGTGATCACGATGTTCACAACGCCGGAGCAGCAGGTGAACTCACCGGCACGACACGCGGATGGCAGTTTGGTGACGAGCAACCCATCGACGTCGTGCGCACCGTCTCCAATGCGGTTCGGCGACGGATGATCGACCCGAACAGCGCCATCTTGAGTTCGGATGACTTCGAAATTCGAGAAACCGAGAGACGCACTCGTGCGGCCGTCGTGCTACTGGTCGATCAGTCGTTCTCAATGGTCATGAACGACACCTGGCGCACGGCTAAGACGACTGCGATGGCGTTGCACTCGTTAGCCAGTACGCAGTTTCCTCTCGACGCGATGGAGATCATTGCTTTCGCCAATCTCGCTCGACGGATCGCGCCACATGAACTACCCGACCTCGATGCCAACGAGATTCAAGGCACGAACCTTCAGCACGCACTCATGCTGGCAGGTCGGTTCCTCGATAA
>CANGPO010000144.1 GCA_947455705.1 Actinomycetota bacterium
AGACACTGGTGCACACCTGCGCTCACTCGATACCTGCCTGACATTGGCCGACGAGTTCGACGTACAGGTGGCAGTGCACACCGATGGGCTGAACGAAGGCTTGTCGGTGCGCGACACCTTGGCGGTCGCTGACGGACGGGTGTTCCACGCCTATCACGTCGAAGGTTGCGGCGGTGGTCACACCCCGAATGTCCTTGAGCTTGCTGGTGTTCCGAATGTGATCGCTTCGTCGACCAATCCCACGTTGCCCTTCGGCCGCGATGCGGTGGACGAGCACTTCCAGATGATCGTTTACTGCCACGCGTTGAAGCCAGATCTGCCGGGCGATGCACAGATCGTGCAGGCGCGTGTTCGTGCCGCGACGATGGCTGCGGAAAGCTTGCTGCACGATCATGGCGTCATCCCAATCACGTCGAGTGATGCGCAGGGCATGGGCCGTGCGGGGGAGACGGTGCGTCGAACCTTGCAGTTGGCCGCTGTGTTGAAGCCGCTGGACGATGAGGCGTCGAACGACAATGAGCGAGTACTTCGGTACATGGCCAAGCTCACGATCAATCCCGCGATCGCTCATGGGTTGGCACATGAGGTCGGTTCCCTCGAGCCGGGCAAGTTGGCCGATATCGTGCTGTGGACTCCGGAGCTCTTTGGCGCCAAGCCATGGTTGATTCTGAAGTCAGGCCTACCGGCATGGGGTGTAGTGGGCGATCCCAATTCGGTGATTGATGCTGCCCAGCCTCGTCAGATCGCTGCGCAGTTTGGGGGCATCGGGGGTGCCGCCGTCGACTCGGCCGTCATCTTCACGAACTCGGCCGCGGTTGGCGCGGGTGCTGACGTGTTCCCAACCCGTCGTCGTCGCGTGGCCGTCAAGAACTGTCGCGATGTGGGCCTTGGCAACATGATTCGTCACCGCTCGTTGTCATCGGTTGTCGTCGCCCCAGACGGATCGCGGGTGACGCTCGATGGGCAGGCGTTAACGATGGATCCGGTTGATCGCGTACCCCTCTCGAGGCTCTACTTCCTCTGAGTTGCACGAATCGCTGACTCCGTAGACCGCCTCGGCGCGGTCCTCGGTAGGTCGTTCGACGTCGGTGATGCCAGAATGTGCCTGTGAGCATGAATCTGCCAGGTCCGCGTATCCCCACCGGTCGCGCTGTCGATCTCGCTGCACTCGCTGCACAGCGCGAGGCGCAGGCCGCTGCGGAACAACGTCGCGGTGACGGCCCCGTCGTCGTATTCGATGTACAGGAAATTAACTTCCAGACCGAGGTGCTCAACCGGTCGACGAGCGTGCCAGTGATTCTGGATCTGTGGTCACCACGGAGTCCACAGTGTGCGACTCTGACGCAGATCCTGGAAAAGCTCGCCTATGAGGCTGATGGCGCGTGGGTGCTCGCGAAGATTGAGGTCGATACGAACCCGCGTATCGCTCAGGCGCTTCAACTTCAGGCAATCCCTACTGTGATCGCGGTCGTCAACGGTGAACTGGTGCCGATGTTCGAAGGCCCGATGCCCGAGCCCTCCATCCGTCAGTTGTTGGCACAGTTGATGGTGATCGCCCAGGAAGCTGGGCTGAACACCACCGCTGCTCCGGCGGCGCAGGGTGGGGAGGCCGATGCTGAGGACTCCCGGTACGACGCAGCCTTCGCGGCTATTGATGCCGGTGACTGGGATGCCGCCGATGCTGCGTACCGCGACATCTTGGCTACCGACCCCAACGATGAGGATGCCAAGCTCGGCCTAGCCCAAGTAGAACTCATGCGTCGTACCGATGGCATCGATCCGGTAGCCGTGATCGCTGAGGCTGATGCAAGCCCTGCCGATCTGCGTCTTGCCTCGCTCGCGGCGGATGTCGAAGTGTTCGAGGGTCGGGTCGAGGAAGCATTCGCCCGCCTCATTGAGTTGGTGCGCAACACCGTCGGCGACGACAAGGCTGCCGCTCGCGATCACCTCGTAGGCCTGTTCAATCTGATCGGTGATGCTGATCCGCGAGTGATCAAAGCTCGCACTGCTCTGGCGAACGCGCTTTTCTAGACCATCGTTTTCTAGGTCATATGACGTATCGCAGTGGCGATATCTCTGGACACGGTCATGTCATATCGAGATTCACTCGTCAGTGGTCGCTGGCAGGCGTTACGGTACGCGAGTGACCCGACCTAATCTCAGTAACTGGATGACCCCGCCCTACCAGACGTGGTCGTTTCGCCATGTCCGAGAAATTATTCCGACGGAGCGCATCCGCAAGGCTGCAGTAACGCGCGAACTGCCGCCAGAGCCGCGTCCAGAGATTCTTGATCTAACCTTCGAGGCACACGACGGCCCTGTCATCCTGCGCGACTTCTTGCGCGAGCGTGAACGTGACGCACTCGTCGTCCTGCACAACGGCAACCTCGCGGCAGAATGGCTCGCTGACGGTATGCGCGATGATGAGCCGCACCTGATCTTCAGTGTCACCAAGTCGATCACCGGGCTCTTGGCGAATGCTTTGGCCTCGGCCGGATTACTCGATCTCGATAAGACCGTGGCTGATTATGTTCCCGAGGCCGCGGCCGGTGGATTCGGTAACGCAACCCTGCATCAGATGCTCGACATGGAGGCCTCGTACGCATTCGTCGAGGATTACTCACCGGGCCCGGATGTGACGGCCTACCGCCACGCCGCTGGCTGGTATCCGGCTCCGGCGGGCGCACCAGCGCTAGAGGAGTTCTTGCTCACCCGCCAGGCTGAGGGTGAGCATGGCCAGAAGTTCCGCTATCTGTCGCCGACCACTGACATGGTCGGGGTGGTGTGTGCGCGTGTATCTGGGATGACGTGGGCGCAGGCCGTCTCGACGTATCTGTTTCAGGCCGCGGGTGCTGAAGAGCATGCTGAGGTGACGATCGATCGTGAGGGCACACCACGTGCAGCAGGTGGCCTGTGCATACTTCCTCGCGACTTAGCCCGCATCGGCCAACTCGTTGCAGATGGTGGGCGCGGTGCTGTAAGTCCTGAGTACCTCGACGACATCATGCATGGTGGCGATCCGGAGCACTGGGCGATCGGCGACTTCGCTGAGTTCTTCCCTGGCGGTGCGTACCGTTCGTTCTGGTACAAGCCGCGCGTTGATCCCGATGTTGTTCTCGGCGTTGGTATTCACGGCCAGCATCTGTACGTGGACGTCGCGCGCAACGTCGTCGTGGTGATCCTGTCGTCGTGGGCCGAGCCCGACAATGAAGTTCGACACAACGACAACTACATCGCAGCCCGTACGATCGCCCGCTCCTACGACACCTGGACCGGCTGAGCCACTTCCTCGGTGCCGAGGGTTAGCCCACACTAGGCCGGACGGAAGTAGACGGCGCCGAGGGGTGGAACGCGAACAGCGGCTGAGAACGGCTGACCGTTGTGCGGGATTGCTTCGGCATGAATGCGGCCGAGGTTGCCAACCCCCGAGCCACCGTAGGCTTCTGCGTCGGTGTTGAGGATCTCGTCCCAGGCACCTTCGTAAGGTAGGCCAACGCGGTACTGCTCGTGGGGGCCGCCGGAGAAATTGACGATGGCGACCACGGCCTCGCCCTCATTACCCCAGCGCAGCCATGAGTAGGTGTTGTGGGGCGCGTCATCGGCATCGAGCCAGGTGAATCCACCGGGATCGATATCGCGTGACCACAGGGCAGCGTTAGACGTGTAGACATGGTTCAGATCGCGCAAGCAATCCTGTAATCCGCGATGATCGGCATTGTCGAGCAGCCACCAGTCAAGGCCGCGCGCTTCACTCCACTCTGCGTACTGCCCGATCTCAGATC
>CANGPO010000145.1 GCA_947455705.1 Actinomycetota bacterium
GATCCCCAGACCGGCTACGTTCTGACGGCCCACGAAGTTGCCTCGGCGGCGGCCAAGGGGGCTAAGGCAACCCAGGAGTTGCCGGCGGGGTCATGTGCCACGAAGAACGGCTTCGACGAACTACATGCCGGCTAGCAAAAGCCGGGTATCGCGCGGCCGGTTACGTTTTCGAACCTGATCCAGTTCTCGGGCCCGCTCCTGCACCAGGGGCAGAGTTCGCTCCCGAGCTGACGAGTGCGTCGTCTTCGTCGATCGCCCCGACAAATTGCGATTGGTACAAGTTGTAATAGGCACCCTGACGCTCAAGTAGTTCGTCGTGTGTTCCCTGCTCGACGATGCGGCCCTGCTCCATCACCAAGATGAGGTCAGCGTCACGAATCGTCGACAGCCTGTGGGCAATGACGAAGCTTGTGCGATCGGCGCGCAGATTCGCCATCGCCTTTTGAATCAATACTTCGGTTCGAGTGTCGACCGAACTGGTCGCTTCGTCGAGAATCAACAATGACGGTTGGGATAGGAATGCCCGAGCGATGGTGATGAGCTGACGCTCACCGGTTGAAACATTGCTTCCCTCATCATCGATCACCGTGTCGTAGCCGTCAGGCAGTCCACGTACGAATCTGTCGACGTAGGCGGCCTTGGCGGCTTCGACGATCTCGTCCTCGGTGGCATTCGGGCGACCATAAGCGATGTTGTCGCGAATGGTTCCGCCGAATAGCCATGTGTCCTGCAGAACCATGCCAATTTCGTCGCGCAGATCAGCGCGCGTCATCGCAGTGGTGTCGACACCGTCGAGCGTGATCCGGCCTGAATCAATGTCGTAGAAACGCATGATGAGGTTGACCAATGTTGTCTTACCTGCTCCGGTGGGGCCGACGATCGCAACCGATTGACCTGGTGTTGCAACAAGTGAGAGGTCCTCGATGAGCGGGGTATCTTCCAGGTAGCGGAAGGACACATGCTCGAACGCGACACGACCATCGGGACTGTCTACGACAACAGGGTTTGTCGGGTCTGGTGACTGATCGGCAGCATCGAGGAGTTCGAAGACGCGTTCGGCCGAGGCCACACCTGACTGAAGAAGATTCGACATTGAGGCAACCTGAGTCAACGGTTGGCTGAACTGGCGCGAGTACTGAATGAACGCCTGCACGTCACCGAGGGACATGCTTCCCGAGGCAACCTTCAGCCCGCCAATGACGGCGATGAAGACGTAGTTGAGATTCCCGATGAATTGAATCGCAGGCATGATGATCCCGGACAGGAATTGCGCACCTGAACTTGCCGTATAGAGAGCTTCGTTCTTCTCGGCAAAGGTTGCATCGGCTTCGTCCTGATGACCGAAGACCTTCACTAATGCATGGCCGGTGTACACCTCCTCAATCGTTGCGTTGAGGTGTCCGGTCTGCGCCCACTGCTCGATGAACAATGGCTGCGAACGCTTGGCGATCATGGCTGTTACGACAATCGACAGCGGAACCGAAATCAGGGCGACCAAAGCCAAGACCGGTGAAATCCAGACCATCATGCCAAGCACGCCTATCAAGGTCAGTACCGAGCTCAGTAGCTGGCTGAAGGTCTGCTGCATCGTCTGTTGGATGTTGTCGATGTCATTGGTGACCCGACTCAAGAGTTCACCGCGCGCGACAGTGTCGTAGTAGTTCAGCGGTAGTCGATGCAATTTCTCTTCGATACTCGTACGCATGCGAAGCGCCGTCCGCTGAACCACCCCGTTGAGTACGTACGCCTGTGCCCACATACACAGTGAGGCGAAGACGTAGAGGCCCAGGACGATCAGAAGGACATGGGCGAGCTCGGTGAAGTTAATACCCTGGCCTGGAACAACATTCATTCCGGCAATCAAGTCAGCTTGACCGTTATCGCCCTTCGCGCGCAGTGCGGCTACCACCTGATCCTTGGTAAGCCCAGCCGGCAGCATTTTGCCGACGATGCCCTCGAAGATGATGTTGGTGGCGTTGCCCAAGATCTTGGGCCCGATAACGCTGAACGCGACACTTCCCACGGTCAGGATCATGACGAGAATGACCAGTGGACGTTCGGGCCGCAGGTAGCCAAGCAGACGACGCGCTGACGGCCAAAAGTTCATGGATTTTTCGGCTGGCTGACCAGCACCCATCATGTGTGCTGGTCCACGCGTTGGGCCCTGTGGTCGGTTAGGGATTCGTGCGGGCGCTGGTGTGCTCATGCTGCAGCTCCTGCCGGAAGTTGAGATTCGACAATCTCTGCGTACGTGGGGCAGGTGCCGACAAGTTCGTCGTGCGTCCCGATGCCAACAATTCGGCCGTCATCGAGAACGATGATTTGATCTGCGTCCGCGATACTCGACACTCGCTGTGCAACGACGAGAACTGTTGATTGAGCAGTGACGTTCTTTAAGGCTGCACGCAGGCGCGCATCGGTAGCGAGATCAAGTGCTGAGAATGAGTCGTCGAATAGGTAAATCTGTGGTTGACGAATCACCGCCCGCGCAATGGCCAAACGCTGTCGTTGTCCGCCTGAGAAGTTTGAGCCACCTTGGGAGACAGGAGCTTGTAAACCTTCGGGTAGGGCACGGACGAATTCGTCTGCTTGGGCGATCGTGAGCGCTGCCCAAATCTCTTGGTCGGTGGCATCAGGTTTGCCGTAGCGCAGGTTGCTCTCAACCGTTCCTGTGAACAGGAATGCCTTTTGCGGCACCAGACCAATCCGCGAGTTCAGGACGTGCGGATCCAGATCTCTCACGTCCACGCCGTCAACCAGAACGGCGCCAGCTGTTACGTCGAAAAGCCTTGGTACGAGGGAGATAAGAGTGGTCTTACCTGATCCCGTACTTCCGATCACTGCAGTTGTTTGGCCGGCGCGTGCCGTGAAACTGATATCCGACAAAACGGGATCCACAGCGCCTGGATATTGGAACCCAGCTCCTCGCATTTCGACACCGATATGAGCGCCAAGAGCGGTTACGGGATTCGCAGGGCTGACAACGGATGACTCGGTGTTAAGTACCTCGCTGATGCGCTCGGCACAGACCGCAGCGCGTGGAATCAGAACCAACATGAATGTGGCCATCATGATGGACATCAGGATTTGAACGAGGTAACTCAGAAAGGCGGTAAGAGAGCCAATCTGCATATCGCCGGCATCGATGCGGGCGGCGCCGAACCACAGAACTGCAACACTGGATACATTCAAAACGAGCATGACGATGGGAAACATCAGGGCCATCAGCTTTCCGACGGCGAGGGATGCTTCTGTCAGTTGGGCGTTTGCGTCGGCGAACCGGGCATTCTCCTGTGGTTCTCGAACGAAGGCGCGGATGACGCGAATTCCCGTGATCTGCTCGCGGAGTACCCGGTTGACGGTATCGAGGCGGGCTTGCATGCGTCGGAACTGTGGAACCATTCGAGACACGATCATGCCGATGGCTGCGACCAACACAACGACGCTGAGCACGATCAGCCAAGCCAAGCCAACATCCTGCTTCAGGGCCATCACAATTCCACCGACGCACATGATCGGCGCGGACACCATCATCGTGCAGGTGAGAAGTACAAGCATTTGCACTTGTTGGACATCGTTGGTTGTGCGCGTGATCAGCGAGGGTGCGCCGAACTTAGTTACTTCACGGGCAGAGAACGTGCCGACTCGGTGAAAGATGCTGGCGCGAAGATCGCGGCCAAAACCCATGGCGCTGCGGGCTCCGAAGTACACGGCGCC
>CANGPO010000146.1 GCA_947455705.1 Actinomycetota bacterium
GCCTCACCTTCAGCGATTTGAGCCGGCGTCATCGGATACGACTCAACTTCGCCAACCCCGTTGTACTTCTCGATATAGGCGTCAAGCTCAGGGCCTGATTCCCACGATGTAATCAGGCAGTACCGCGGTTCATCGCCCTGATGCCACACCGCGTGATAGAGCCGTTGGGTATCCACGATCAGCTGTGCGCCGGCTGGCAGCGGGATCCGCGTCTCGGTCGCGGGATCATCCTTATCACCGCGAAGCACCATGACTGAATCAGGATTATCGGTCAGGTTGAAAAAGCCGCGCACAATCCAGCCGGTTCCCTCTGGGTTCAGCCGATTGTTGTCGTCGCGGTGGAAGTTGTAGAGCGTCTCGCCGTACTGATTGGGCAGAAGCTCAATCACTCGGCAACGTCCGATGTTCGCGCCCGGCTCCATCGCACGGCGCACCATATTCGGCGCCTTCTCGGCGTTTGCCGGCACCCAGACTCCATCTTTATCCGTCTTCGGCGGAGTGTGGTTCCAGAAGCCGTCACATTCCATATCGCCGTATGCCGATGCCAACGGCGCAAACCGGGTCTCACCCGAGGACTTCCAATCGACGAACTCGATCTCGGTCCACTCTTGGGGATCCGCGGATTGGTCGTACATATCAAGCACGACGTAGCCGTTCTTACGGAACAACTCGATCTTGGTGTAGCCACCTTCTGTGTACAGCATGTTGGACCTCACACATCGTTAGGAGCAGTCCGGTCCATCATGCCTCACGCGGTCACAAAGTCCTCGCATAACCGGCGGTTAGAGACTCGTTGCTCGCGTCACATCGGTAAGGCTTACCTTTGTGCTCGCGCTGAGGCATACAGGCACACGGCTGCTGCCGTGGCTAGGTTGAGGCTCTCAGCCGAACCGTAGATGGGCACACGTACGACTATGTCGGCCAGTGCTCGAGTCTCGGCCGGTAAACCCCACGCCTCATTACCAAAGATCCACACCGACTCCGCACTGAGCTGGCCTGCATCAGCGAGTTGATCGAGATCAGAATCCCCCGCGCCATCCGCTGCCAGAATCTGCATACCCAACGACCTCAATGACAGGGCAGCGTCGTTCACCGTCGGACCAACGACCACCGGGAGGTGGAACACCGAACCAGCTGACGCCCGCACTGCCTTCGGGTTGAATGGGTCAACGCTGGCATCGGACACGATCACCGCATCTGCACCAGCCGCATCCGCACAGCGAATCACGGTGCCGATGTTGCCTGGATCGCGAGCATGTGCGAGTAGGACAACGAGTTTCGGGGCGAGCGCGACAATGTCACCCACGGAGTGTTCGGGCTTAACACAAACCCCGACCATGCCCTGCGGCGTAATTGTTCCGGCCAAAGAGGAGACCACTTCACCAGACGCCCAGATGATCTCCGCACCGCAAGCCCGGGCAGCATCGACTATGTCGCTATGGCGTTGAGCGGCATCGCTTGTGACATAGAGATCAATCAAGACACCTGGCTCACGGGACGCCTCACGGCATGCCTGCGGACCTTCGGCCAAAAAACGACCGTCCCGATCACGGAAGGCCCGCTTGATCAGCCGACGAGCCGCCGTCACCCGCGGAGAGCGGGTGGACGTGAGCTCGGAGCCGATCAAAGCGATCCTCGCGATCGGGACGGAGGTGTTGTCTGGACTAGTTACGCGACAGGCGCGTTGACATCAGCTGGCAGTGCTGCCTTGGCGATGTCGACGATTGCGGTGAATGCCGCAGCATCGTTGACAGCAAGCTCGGCCAACATGCGACGGTCGACCTCAACACCAGCAATCTTCAGACCCTGGATGAGGCGGCTGTACGACATGCCGTTCAAGCGGGCCGCGGCATTGATGCGCTGAATCCAGAGCTGACGGAAGTCGCCCTTGCGCTTGCGACGGTCATTGAACGCGTACACACCTGAGTGCGTAACCTGCTCTTTGGCCTTGCGGTACAAGCGCGAACGCTGACCGCGGTAGCCGGAAGCCTGCTCAAGAACTTCACGACGCTTCTTGTGGGCGTTAACAGCCCTCTTTACGCGTGCCATGGTTTTACTCCTACTTCAAACGGGCCAGACCGGCCCGGCGATGGACGTCGGGGGTTTGGCCTTAGCGGCCGAGCAACTTCTTTACCTTCTTGACATCAGCAGGTGCGACAACGGCATCCACTGAAAGTCGACGAGTGCGGCGGCTGGTCTTAACTTCCAGCAGGTGACGCTTGTTCGTCCGCTCGTGCATGATCTTGCCCGAGCCGGTCACCTTGAATCGCTTCTTGGCACCGCTGTGGGTCTTCTGCTTCGGCATGTCGGCCGCTCTCCTCGTACTAGGCGTGGTGCGTCGGAAAATTTCTCGGTCAAACGTGCGGTCTTGCTGATGGCCTTCGCCATCGGTACTGCCTATGCGTCGTCTTCTACGTCTGCGTCACTATCAACATCTAGGTCGGTATCGAAACCGTCTGCGTCGACGTCTTCAATCCCGGAGATCAGCAACTCGTCGGGCTCAACAGCACTT
Source organism: Actinomycetota bacterium (assembly GCA_947455705.1). Taxonomy (GTDB): domain Bacteria; phylum Actinomycetota; class Actinomycetes; order S36-B12; family CAIYMF01; genus Longivirga. The sequence continues at coordinate 2,513 of CANGPO010000146.1, forward strand.
TCAGTGTCGCCGTCACCCTTCGAACTTGGCTTATCTGACTTCTTACGAACCGGCCCCAAGACCATGATCATGTTGCGACCATCCTGCTTGGGTGAGTACTCAACGAAACCAAATTCGGTGACATCCTCAGCCAACTTCTTCAACAACCTGAATCCAAGTTCCGGACGCGATTGCTCACGGCCGCGGAACATGATCGTGATCTTGACCTTGTCGCCCGCCTTCAAGAAGCGAATGACGTGAGACTTCTTGGTCTCGTAGTCGTGATCATCAATCTTTGGACGGAGCTTCATCTCCTTGATGACAGTGTTGACCTGCTTCTTACGGTCTTCACGTGCCTTCACTGCGGATTCGTACTTGAACTTGCCGTAATCCATGAGCTTACAAACCGGCGGCTTTGCCATCGGTGCAACCTCGACAAGGTCGAGATCTGCCTCCAATGCCAAGCGCAGCGCATCTTCGATGCGCACGATGCCGACCTGCTCGCCATTCGGTCCGACTAGCCGGACCTCAGGGACTCGAATCCGCTCGTTGATGCGGGGCTCGACGCTGATGTGTTCTCCTCAGGTTGCGGTTCAGTAACCACACGAGCCCGGACATGGATCGAGGCCTCGTGCACGCGCACAAGGCCTCGCAGTCGTGGCATGCTCAAAGAGCACACCGTCGGACCCCTCCGTCGAGGGAACCGCGACCATACCTGTCAGCCCTCGGGTTGATGCAGGTGGGAGCGAGACTCCGCTTGCGTGATGCTCACCAACGTTCGGCGAATATCGGTCCCCCATAGATTAGCGCATGTCACCTCAGGAGCCGAATCCGGCCACGTACGCAGTGCCGGGGTGCCCTTCGCCCCGCTAACACAACGGTGCCCCCACCCGATGGGCAGGGGCACCGTTACGTCGAGAGTGATTGTTACGCGTCGCCAGCCCTGGTGAGCGGGTACACGAACGCGGCGATGGCGCCACCCACGAGTGGGGCCAGAATGAACAGCCATACTTGGCTCAGGGCCGTGCCCCCAGCCATGAGGGCGGGACCGAAGGAGCGGGCCGGGTTGACCGACGTACCGTCCAGTGGAATACCGACCAGGTGCACGGCCGTCAGTGCAGCACCGATAGCTAGGCCAGCCGTGGTGGCGTTGGCCGCACGGTCGGTCACAAGC
>CANGPO010000147.1 GCA_947455705.1 Actinomycetota bacterium
CACAGATCGAGGCGGCAGCCACTGCGGCAGCCGAGCGCATTGGTCTACCCCTGGAGATCATCGACGTTGGCTTGGCTGGCTTGGAGCAGGAGCTCTCAAGGCTCCTGACCAGCACAAACACTCATTCCTGAGTTTCTTTTCAGAACTGGTTTTCAGTTAGGTGATAACTGATATATCTTTATCCCGTGGTCGCCGTTGTCGTCGAATCCGAGTCTGGTCCCTTGCTGTCTGATCAGGCGTACTTGGCCATTCGCGACCTCATCGTCACCCTCGAATTAGCCCCTGGCGCCATCGTCAGCGAGGCCGATCTGATGACGCGGCTCGGCATGGGCCGCACCCCAGTTCGCGAGGCGTTACGTGCACTGGCCCGCGAACGACTCATCGATGTCTATCCACGCCGCGGCATGTTCGTTGCCGGTGTTGATGCACGCGATCTGGCCTCGCTGTCCGAGGCCCGCGCCGTTCTAGAGCCGGCCGCAGCTCGGCTGGCTGCACGTCGACTCACCGAGTCAGACAAGGCGATCCTCGACGACTTACTCGCCGAGTTAGATGCCCTTGGCACCAAGCCCGATGAGCGCGATCTCATCACCCTCGACCGTCGACTACACCGCTTCGTTTACGCCACCGCACGTAACCCATTCCTCGAGAACACTCTCGACGAGCAGTACACCCACGCTCTACGCATCTGGTTTATGGCCCTTGATCGGCTACCGCACCTAGATGACGCAGTTAAAGAACATCGCGACATTCTCGAAGCAATTCGTCGCGGTGATGCCGATCAAGCAGCCATCACGATGGCCGCACATATCGACGGCTTCGAAACCTCAATTCGCAAGGCACTCTGATTTATCAAGGCTTGCACAACTCGAAACGTAAGTCCCAAGTAAGACCCGTCACCCATATCGAAAGGGAACATCAATGAGCAGTCTTCCTGCTTCAGCGAAGTGCGTCGTCATCGGCGCTGGAATCGTCGGTAACAGCCTTGTGTACCACTTGGCACGCCTTGGCTGGCGCGACATTGTGCAGATCGACAAGGGCCCACTGCCCAACCCTGGTGGCTCGACGGGTCACGCATCGAACTTCATCTTCCCGGTGGATCACACCAAGGAAATGGCCCACCTCACCCACGAGAGCATGCGCCAGTACAAGGAAATGGGCGTGTTCACCGAGTGCGGCGGTATCGAGGTTGCTCGTACTGAGGAGCGCATGCAGGAACTGCAGCGCCGCATCACCTCAGCGAAGGCCTGGGGCATCCCGGACACTCGCATGGTGACACCGGCCGAGGTTAAGGAACTCGTTCCGTTCATTGACGAAAGCGTGATCCTCGGTGGCTTCTACACCCCGAGCGTCGGTGTCGTTGATTCCGTCCGCGCCGGCACGATCATGCGCGAGCGCGCACAGGAAATGGGCGCCCTGACGTCGATGGGTAACGTCGAGGTTCTCGACATCACCGTCGACAATGGCAAGGTCACTGGCGTTGTGACGGACAAGGGCACCATCGAGGCCGAGTACGTCGTCATCGCATGTGGTTGTTGGAGTCCGCGCCTTGCTGAGATGGCTGGCGCACGCATTCCGCTGACCCCAGCAGTTCACCAGATGAAGGACATCGGCCCGGTGCCGTTCTTTGCTGACAGCAAGGGCGATATCGAGTGGCCAATCGTGCGCGACATGGACACCTTCATGTACGAGCGTCAGCACGGCACCGGCCTTGAGATCGGTTCCTACGCACACCGTGCAATCCTTTACAGCCCAGACGAATTGCCGTCGAACGCTGCTGCTGCACTCTCCCCCACCGAGTTCCCATTCACCCAAGAAGACTTCGACCTTCAGGACGAGCACGCACTTGAGCTCATGCCAGAGATCGTCGGCGACGAGTCGATCGGTGAGAAGTACGCCATCAACGGAATCCTGTCGCTCACCCCAGATGGTATGCCCGTCCTTGGTGAGACCCCCGAGGTCAAGAACCTGTGGTCCGTGGCTGCAGTGTGGATCAAGGAAGGCCCCGGCACCGGTAAGTCCGTTGCCGAGTGGATGGTGCTCGGCGAGAGCGAAATCGATTTGCACGCTTCAGATATCGCCCGCTTCCACGAGCATCACAAGACCACGTACCACGTTCGTTCACGCACGGGTGAAGGCTTCATCAAGACCTACGGCATCATCCACCCGAACGAGCAGTGGGCCGGCAACCGCAACATCCGCCTCTCGCCGTACTACGAGCAGGAGAAGGCCCTCGGCGCTGTCTTCTACGAGACGGTCGGCTGGGAACGCCCATGGTGGTACGAGTCCAACGCTGGCCTCGTTGAGAAGTTCGGCGACGCAGTAATGCCGCGCACTGGTGAGTGGGAATCACGTTGGTGGTCACCGATCATCAACGCCGAGCACTTGCAGATGCGTGAGACCGCCGGCCTTACCGACCTGACCGCTTTCGCGATCTTCGACATCATTGGCCCAGGTGCTCTTGCCTCTGTTCAGCAGACCGCAGTTCGTCAGATGGACGTTGCGGTTGGCCGCGTCGTCTACACCCCGGTTCTCGGTATCAACGGTGGCTTCAAGAGCGACCTGACGATCATGCGCCTGGGCAAAGATCACTTCCGCGTTGTCACCGGTGGTGCACACGGTATGGCCGATCTGAAGTGGTTCCGCGATCACCTTGCTGACGGAGCTCAGATCGTCGATCTCACCTCGTCGTGGACAACCCTGGGTATCTGGGGTCCGAACGCGCGCAAGATCCTCCAAGCCGTCACCGGTGATGACGTCAGCAACGAGGGCTTCAAGTTCAGCACCTGCCGCACGATCGACATCGGCACCCAGCGCGTGCTCGCCTCACGAATCTCGTACGTCGGCGATTTGGGTTGGGAGCTCTACGTTCCGATCGAGCAGGGCGCCAAGCTCTGGGAGACCATCTGGAACGCTGGCCAGGAGCATGGCCTCATTCCTGTTGGAATCGGCGTGTACGGCACGACGGGTCGCCTCGAGAAGGGTTACCGCGCATACGGTGCCGAGCTCGAGACCGAGTACAACGCAGCCGAGGCTGGCATGCTCACCGCCAAGATTAAGGACCAAGACTTCGTAGGTAAGGAAGCTCATCTTCGTCACCGCGAAGAGGCCCCCGTCACGATCATGTGCTCACTCACCGTCGACGATCACACATCGTCAACCGGTGAGAAGCGCTACATGATGGGCCGCGAACCAATCCTGACCCTCGATGGCGAAACCATCACTGACGCACATGGCCGTAACTCGTACGTCACGAGCGCTGGCTCTGCACCAAGTATCGGCAAGCACATCCTGATGGCTTACCTGCCACCGGAGTACGCGGCAGTCGGCACCAAGCTCAAGGTGGAATACCTCGGCGAGCAGTACCCCGTCACCGTCGGTGGCTCGGGTGCTCTCTTCGACCCGAATAACGAACGGATCCTCTCCTCATGAACATCGCAGTATGCGCAAAGCGCGTGCCGCTGTCGGGTGGTCGGTGGGAACTCACCGCCGACAACCTCGACATCGACACCA
>CANGPO010000148.1 GCA_947455705.1 Actinomycetota bacterium
GACACAGGTGCATGTGCGCTCCCGTAGTGAGTGCAGCTGTAACTGCCTCTGCTGCACCGAAAAGTCCACTATCCAAGCGGCCCAATTCACGCACGTGGGTGAACGTTGCTGTCGCCGTGTCAGCGGCCAACTGGGCAAGGTCCACGTACTCGTCACTCGATGACTCCTGGCAGTAACCAAGAAGAATCCCGATCCCGAGTGCACCGTCGGAGAGTTCAGTTTCAATGCGATCCAGCAACTCGCCACGCTCCCAAGGAGTCAGCGCTCGATGCCATCCCGGATCCGATATGTAGTGCATGAACGGGTCAATGTCGTGACCAAGTTCAACGTCAAGGCCACACGTTGCCATTCGAGCTACTGCCCAATTCGCGGAATAGCCGTAGTGCGTAGGACTACCCGTCAGCGCCACCGCGTTGTACTTACCTGCGACGTTCACATGCCCGGCCTCGAGCTCAAGTGCCGTTGTAACCCCATCGCACACTTGCAGCCACCGTGACGGGAGGTCTTCGCAATGACTGTGCAGATCGATGAAACCCGGTGCGAGAACACGATTATCGCCATCGATTTCCGTGCGACCGACGAGTGAAGCATCACCACCGACAGCAACCACCGTCACTGTCGAGCCATCGATCGCAACGTCGCACACAGCGTCGAGCGAGGTCTCCGGGTCAATCGTTCTGGCACCACGTATGACGAGGCCATGCTCAGCCATCACGCTTCAACTCCCTGCAGCACGGTGAATCACTATGCGAATAATGACCTAGGGTGAGCGAATATGGATCAGAATCAAGCAAACGACGCGTCCGTATGGGGCGACGAGACCGACATTGCGGCTCGGGTTCTCGCATGGGCGACCGATCGCATCACGAAGGAACCCGATCCCCACGCAACTGCCCAACGGGCCGACCACTTGCGGCTTCATGCCGGCACCACCATTACCGAGGACGGCGTGGGCGCAGAATCCGCACTCGATGTTTTCGATCGGGTTCTAGCGCCAGCGACCCGTGCCCAAGCTGACCCACTCAACCTTGCGTACATTCCGAGCGCCCCAACCCAAGCGGCTATCGCGTTCGATATCGCAGCGAGTGCCGCCAACGTTTTCGCCGGCCACTGGGAAGCAGGCGCTGGTGCGATCCACGCAGAAAACGAAGCGTTGGAATGGATTCGGGAACTACTTGGTTGGCCAAACACTGCGGGTGGCACTTTCGTAGCCGGCGGAACGTCTGGAAACCTTTCCGCACTTCACGCCGCCCGCACACATGCGTGGAACAGATTGGGCGAACGTCCGCTCGGTGGCTGGGCCATCGCATGCGCAGCTAGTGCACACTCTTCAATCCGTTCTGCGGCAAAGGTTCTCGACGTTGACGTCATCGAACTTCCAGTAGCTCACGACGGCCGACTAACCGGCGAGGGGCTCGCCGATGCACTCACCGCTCGCCCCGGCCTCTTTGCCGTGGTGGCAAGCGCTGGTAGCACAAACGCGGGAATCGTTGATGACCTGGCATCTGTTTCAAAGGCCTGTGTAGAACTCGACATCTGGCTTCACGTCGACGGCGCCTATGGTGGCGCGGCGCTCGCCGCACCTAGTGTTCGCCATTTGTTTTCAGGTATCGAGAAGGCGAATAGTTTCATCGTCGATCCGCACAAATGGTTGTTCGCGCCCTACGACAGCTGCGCGCTTATGTACCGCGACACCCATCAAGCGAAGAATGCACATGCCCAGACAGCGCACTATCTCGACAGTGTCGACCGAGAACAAACCAACCCGTCGGACTTAGCCATTCAGTTATCACGACGTGCCCGCGGTTTGCCCTTCTGGTTCAGCTTGGCAACTCATGGCACCAAAAAGTACGCGACCGCCGTGGAGATCTCGATATCGAATGCCCGGCAGGTTGCCAACCACATTAATGAGTCGAGCCACCTGTCGTTGATCGCCCAACCCATGTTGAGCATCGTCCTGTTCGAAGTTCCTGCCTGGTCCGATGACGACTACCAAGCGTGGTCAAGTACACAATCGCGAAATGGCCGAATCCTGTGCATCCCAACGAAATGGGACGGACGAACTGTGTTGCGCTTAGCTTTCGTCAACCCCCGCACGGACGCCGACGTGGTCACGCAGATCCTCGATGAAATCGCCGACTGGCGCGTGCACTAACTCCTGAACGACAAAAGCCGAGAGCGTCGATGCCTAAGCAACGAGCTCTCGGCTTTCGCCGTTAGAGATTCGATTTAGTAGAGCGTGAGGTACTTGTTGATCTCCCACTCGCTGACCTGTGAGTGGTAGGCGCGGAACTCTTCCTGCTTCGTCTTCACGAAGTAGTCGACGTAGTCCTCGCCACGGCCAACGCCGAAAGCCTCACGCAGCAGATCGTCCTGCGCCAGGTTGCCAGCGGCCTCAGCCAGCGTTGCCGGCATCGACTTGATACCGCGCTCAGCAATTTCCGCCTGCGACAACGTGTAGAGGTTGTCGGTATTCGGAGCACCCGGATCCACCTTGCGATCGATGCCATCCATGCCGGATGCCAGAACCGCAACCAGTGCGAGATACGGATTGGCCGAGCCATCAGTTCCACGATGCTCAACGCGATTGCCTTCTGGGATGCGCAGCATCTGGGTGCGGTTGTTGCCACCGTATGAAACGTAGGCAGGCGCCCACGTTGCACCGGACGTCGGAGCGCCAACACCCATGCGCTTGTACGAGTTAACCGTCGGACAGGTGACTGCAACAGCGGCCCGAGCATGCTCGAGGATTCCGCCGATGTAGTTGTACGCCATCTCCGAGATCCCAAGCCCGCGTGGGTCTTCGCCCTCTGCGACGAAGAGCGGCTTATCGCCTTCCCACAGCGAGGTGTGGATGTGCAGACCATTACCGGTGAGGTTCGAGAACGGCTTTGGCATGAAGGTGGCGAACATTCCCTCGCGCTGGGCAAGTACGTGAACCATGTAGCGGAAGAAGATCAGGCGGTCAGCAGAGGTCAGCGCATCTGCGTACTTCCAGTTCTGTTCGAACTGACCGTTTGCATCCTCGTGGTCGTTCGCGTAGTTCTCCCAGCCCAGCTGGTTCATGTAACGCGAGGTCGTCTTGAGGAATTCGAGTGAACGGCTCAGTGCCTTCACGTCGTAGCAGGGTGACTGAGCCGTATCGAGCGGATCAGCGATAACGAGCTTTCCGTTCTCGTCCTTATCGACGAGCATGTACTCGGCTTCGAAACCGGCCATCGCTGTGATGCCGCGCGCCGCAAGCTTTTCCAACTGGCGCTTGAGGATGACGCGTGGCGAGTAGGCCCACGGCTCACCATCAACGTGGATATCGCACTGGAGAACGGCAAGCCCTGGCTCCCACGGAACGACCGTGTACGAAGCCGGATCCGGCACCGCGGATAGATCCGGGTCGGATGGGTTCTGACCCATTGGACCTGCTGCGAAACCAGCGAATCCAGCGCCA
>CANGPO010000149.1 GCA_947455705.1 Actinomycetota bacterium
AGCTTGATGGCCTTGGCTAGCATGTCAGGTTCGACGACGAATGGTGCGCCCATGTTGACGTCGAGCATCATGGCACCGCCCGCGATCTGGTCCTCCACATCGCGTGCTACTGAGGAGAGATCTCCCGCGCGTAGTTCCTCCTGGAACTTCTTACGTCCCGTCGGGTTGATGCGCTCGCCGATGATGCAGAACGGCTGGTCGTGACCAATGATCAGCTCTTTGGTGGCTGATCGAACGACGGTGTGCATGGTGCTCCTTGGGCCGGTTGGTTCTTTGGGTTGTTGTTATGCGCTAGCGGGTGTGGCTACTGCAGTGCTGGCTGGTGCAGAGGTGTCGAGGCCGAGATCCTCAATGAGGCGGGCGAACGAGCCGTCGTGACGGAAGTCGGCGATGTGAATCCCAGCGACACCTGGGATGGATAGAGCGTGCCGGGCAAGTTCAAGGGTGAGTTGGTAACTCTCTTCAGGAATATCGCTGGCCTTACTAATCCGTTCGCGAATCGCTGGGGGAACGGTGATTCCCGCAACGCTGTCATTCATGAAGTTCAGGGCGCGTGCGGTCTTTGTAAGACAGACCGACGGCAGGATCGCCGTGCGCGCGGCGACACCGTTGGCAACACAACCGGCGATGAACGTCTCGAGCACCTCTGGTTGGTAGCCGATCTGAAGCTGTAAAAAGCGTGCACCTGCATCGGACTTAATGCGTGCGCGTTCGATTCGGTAGTGCTGCGGTGGCCCGAAAGGAGTTTCAACCGCACCCACAAACAGATCTGGTGCCGGCTTGATGGCGCGACCACTTACGTAGTGGCCCTCGCCGAGCCCTGAGGCAACCTTCACCAAGGACGGACCGTCCAGATCGAAAACGCGACGGGCCTGCGGCTCATCTCCCGCGGTCACATCATCACCAGTCAGTGCACAAATGTTGACGACTCCGAACAGGGCAGCGCCAACGATGTCTGCTTGAGCGGCGAGACGATTCTTATCGCGACATACGACCTGCATGATTGGCTCTGCGCCAAGGGTTTTCAGGGCGATGGCGATGGCAACATTGGATGCGTGTGCATGCGCTGCCGGGTTGTCCGTCGCGTTGATTCCGTCTACGTACGGAAGGATCGGATCAAGCTTGGCCTTGACGGTGTCGAGGTTGCCACCATCGATCGACGGAAACTCCGCGGTGACGATTGGCCGCTGACGTGACTCAGCGAGCGTGCGTAGACGGCTCATGACAATGGGGTCCGTTCGTGAAAGCCTTGATCAAGGGAATTGATGTCGTCCACTTCGTTCAGTGATGACATCGGCAGTCGACCTAGCTCATCAGGATGGGTGATTCCTACCCAGCCGTCAGGGAAGGCCACATCGCGCTTAGTGAGCAGGTTCTTCCATGATGAGGATCCGCGCAGTTGGTTGTCGACCGGTGGTCGTAACTCCGCAAAGTGACCTTCCCATGAGTTCGGATTGAGCGCGTGGTGACTGCGGCCTTCAGCCACAGTCCACACACACCGCATCTCCGGAATTACTTCGCAGTTCCCATTTTCGCGTACCCCGCCACATGGCCCATTGCGCAAGGTTTTTGGGCACGTCATCGGGCAGGTCATGCCGGTGGAGTGCAGCACGCATTGGCCGCACATCCGACAATCAAATACCGGGCCCTTGGAGGCCTTCTCGACGATGGGCAAGAGTTTCATGGTTACGCTGCGCCACGCTTTGCGGCAATAAGTTCCTTGGCCCGGCGAACAGCAGTTGCGGCATCGGCGGCGTAACCGTCAGCACCACATACGTCTGCGTATTCCTGGGTAACGGGGGCGCCACCAACCATCACAATGACCTTGTCGCGAAGACCGGCCTTCTCGATGGCATTGATGTTGGCCTTGAACATCGGCATGGTGGTGGTGAGGAAGGCGGACATTCCGACGATGTCGGGGTTGTGCTCTTCGATACCCGCGATGAACTTCTCCGGGGCGGCCTGGACGCCGATGTCGATCACGTGGAAGCCGGCACCCTCGAGCATGATGTTGACCAGGTTCTTGCCGATATCGTGCACATCACCCTTGACCGTTCCCATCAGGAACGTGCCGACCGTCTCCGCACCGGTCTGGGCAAGCAGGGGACGCAGCACCTCAAGCGCACCGGCCATCGCCCGACCAGCGATGAGCATCTCGGGAACGAACCAGTCGCCGCGCTCGAAGCGAGCGCCGACCTCTTCCAGTGACGGAATAAGCGCGTCGAAGAGCAATTCAGACGGGGTGAGTCCCTCGTCCAAACCCTTTTTGGTGAGTTCGAGAACGGCAGGCGCGTTGCCGACCATGGTCTCGTCGTAAAGGGCCTTCAGGATCTCGTCGTTGCTCATGCGGCTCCAGCCTTTCGTGATGTGCGACCTGCGGGGGAAGTGGGGTACAGGGTTGCGGATAGTCGTACACATTCATCGGCGAGGGTTCGACCGATGCGATCAATCTGGTGCGGAGTCAATCGTGACGACGGACCAGAAACTGAGATGGCGGCAACGGCGATGCCGTCGGCGTCAACGATAGGCGCCGCAATGGCAACCAAGCCGGGTTCGAGTTCACCATCGGCTACTGCGTATCCGGTTTCAAGGCATCGACGCAGATCTGCATCGAGCGCAGGACGGGTAGTGCGCGTTCGCTCGGTCAACTTCACGAGTCGGCCGACGGGAAGGGGAGTTCCGTGTGCCAGAAGGACTTTGCCAAGTGCCGATGCATGGAACGGGACTTCGCGGTTGACCCAATTCGCGGCGCCGAGCATGTAGCGCGAATCAACCTGATCGATCTGAACAACACCAGAGCCAGCAGATACCGCGAGGTTAATGGTCTCACCGGTGGCAGCAGCTAAACGCTCCAAGGTTGGGCGCACTTTGCTGATCAAGTAGTCCTGACCGTCATGGCGACGTGCGAAGGCGGCGACGATGTCACCGGCGACGATTTCACCAGACGGTGTGCGACCAATGAGGCGGTTTCGTTCAAGGCTGCTTAGAAGCCGGGAGACCGTGCTCTTCGGAAGGCCACTTGCACTAACGAGTTCCGGAAAGGTCAACGGCTCGGTTGCGGTGAGCACGCGCACCAACAGCGACGCTGCACGATCTACGGCTTGTGCTCCGGTGCCAGATTGAACCGCCGTCGGGGTGGCTTGGCTCTTTTCGTCAGTGCTGGTCATCGTGCCTACCTCCCCTTCGCGATTCGTTTCGATCTACTGTTCCACTGTTGCGACATCTCGGCAGAATATTAGTTCCATATTATGGAACTCGTGTTCCACAAAGAGTGTAGGATCGCTTCCATTGTCCGGTCAAGGAGAGGGTCACCTGATGTTCGTCAACAAGATGCCGCGCTACGAAATCCTGTCGCAGGACGCGATGGACACCCTCGACCGCGGGTGGAAGCGCATCGTGAGCGAACTCGGAATCGAGTTCATGAAGCCCGAGGCCGTTGAACT
>CANGPO010000150.1 GCA_947455705.1 Actinomycetota bacterium
ACCAGGAGTCGTTGCAGCGGAGTTGTGCGCGTTACATCACGTTGAGCGTTGCGTCCTAAGGCCAGGAACGCGCCCAGTGCGCGTAGCGAATACCGCGGATAGGCATAGGGCGGGGTGGCGAGCCTTTCCTTTTGCGCGCCATCCCACCACAGGTAGAAGTCAGGGATGTATCGAGTGATTCGGGAGACGGGCGCAACCCCGAATTCGGGCAGCACCTTGGGCAGCATCAGTGGCGCAATCACATCTGCCTCGGCAATATCGTTGCGATGTGCAGCTGCCCAAGCGGCCAGTGATCCACCAGCCGAAAGCCCGACGACACTTACGCGATCACCGAGGGCAGCCGCTAAGTCGATTGCTTCATCGGTTGCGTCGGCTAGCTGCTGTGGGCTGACATCGCTCGGTGTGTTCGTCAGTCGATCGCTGTAGCCGTGGCCGGGTAGACGGGGCACGACGACGTTGTACCCCTGCGCTGCGTACGCCTTAGCCACTGTGGCCCATTGCGCCGGGCAACTTGTAAAGCCATGGAGCAGAACAACTGAACGCGCTTCCTTACGTCCCGAATCGATGACGATCGACGTGCACATCGGGTTGATGTCGGGGCCATCCTTGGCGAGCAGTCGCGATTTCAAGGGGGCGGCCTGACTCGTCGTCGGTGCGCCCTGCGGATGGCTACTGAGATCACCATCGAGCAGAGGTGTAAAGGCGAAAACACCGATCAGCCCGATCAACACGAGGCCGACGATTGCGCTGATAAGCGCGACTTTCTTACCGCGGCCCGTTGAGGCGGGCGCATCGGTGTCGTCAGCGGTCGGCTGGTCTGTGCCAGTTGCAGAGCCAGGAGTGGGCTGATCGTCGGTCGACATTGGCTGATCCTCTCACGTCATGATCAGCCTATTGGCTCGTCTGTCCATGATCGCTAGCCCTTAAGCAAATCGCGACCATACCTTGAAGTTACGTCGATTCGCGCAAGCGCTGATGACGTATCGGACGGGGGTCGATATGAATCGTCATGTTGTAGCGGGCTGGCTTGCAATGGTCATGTTTGTTGCGGTCGCACCTGCGGCTCAAGCGAACCGTTCGCCGGAATCTAAGGCAGGAGTGATCCATGCAGCACAGCGAGATCCGCGCACTTGTGCTCGAGCGGTTACGCCCGCAGCGTCGATCGCCCATGGGATTGCCGAGTTGGCGGTTCATCAGTTGGTCGGACGCACCTGCGCGAATGGGGGACCGGGGTGCGTAGAGATTTGGGGCTACACCGGATCGGATTGGGGCGTGCTGGGCTGGTGCAGTCGCGATGTGGTGACCTATCCGACAAGACTTCCGGGACGAATCGCGATCTGCCATGGCACGTCGTACACGTTGGTGCGCTCGGGCCCCGGTTTTAACTATCTCGCCGTCGCGCGCGTGACCACGAACACGGTTGTCGGAGCTGACCGTGCCCGGTTGACGGTTGCAGCACGTAAGGGTGTGGATGGTGTGGCGTGGTATCGCATCAACTGGCACGGGCACGCTGCGTGGGTTGTGTCGTACCGGGTGACGAGTAAAGAGAACGGGTGCGCCAACTGGGCCGCATATTGGGCGTACATGCATCACCGGTGACGCCAGTTCGCTACGTGACTGCGCCCTCAGAGGTCTCCTTAGCTTCGTCGGTGACGGGTGCAGGTGCAAGGCCGAGCGCTTGCTCGAGGGTGTAGCCCTTGTACTTCTGCCATCCGTAGTAGGTGATGACGAGCGGAATCGTGGCCGAGATGATGCCGCCGACCGTCGAGTGCGCCCACGCAAAGAGTGAATCGAGTGCACTTGCCGAATCGTCAGAAGCCCCAGCAAACGTCGTCGGCGCGACGACGAAGAAGTCGTGGATAGCGTGTACCAGCGCTACGAGCAACAGGTTGCGGCCCGAGAAGATGTAAAGCCAGCCGAACATCAAACCCATGAACGTGGTGAGGACGACTTGGATCGCAACCTTCCCCGGTGCTGATCCGCTGAAGATGTTTGTGGAGTGACAGAGTCCGAAGATCACCGCAGCCGCGACGACAGCCCAGAACACGGGAAGCCTGCGAGCAAAGCCATTCACGCTGAAGCCTCGGAATGCGAGCTCTTCGTTGAGGCCGATGAAAATGGACGCGATCAAGACGCTGACCAAGAGACGTATGTCGGGGCTCGCTCCACCACTCGAGGCAGTGATAAACGTGAGCACTCCGAGGCCGAGGTAGATACCGAGCGTCCACCACACTGCTTTGTCCCAGCGAATCTTGGGGCCCTGAAGTGTCCACCCCGACCATCGCCACAGCCACACCATCAATGCAAGTAGGACAGCGCCAACAGGTATGCCAGCGGCCATTGCTTGGGCGGTTTCGGTGTCGTAGTTGTACTGACGCCAACCCAGCGCCTTGGTGATCTGGCCCCAGACGACGATGGTCGCAACGAATCCGATGGGAATAACGAGTGCGCCGACCCACCAGGGGAAGCCGGTTCTTTGCTTGATTGAGGTGCTCGTAGTCACGGCCACGAATCTACTGAACGTGTCGGTTGCTTGTCGCGGTGTCTAGCGACGTAACCGTCAGCTGCCGGTGCCGTAGCTGCCGTAAGCAGCGGGGCTTAGTGCGCTGTGCATGGCGGTAAGTGTTTTCGGCGCATTCGGTGTTGACGGATGTGTGCGTCCCCAGCCTTTCTGCAGGAGAGCGCGCAAAACCGTTGTCGTCATTGCCCATTGGGTTTGACGAGTGTGCGCGGTGGTAACTCCATCGGGGCAGGAGGCCATGATCTGGCAGGCCCAGTTCGTTGATCCGAATTGGAACACCGCCGAGCCACTCGGTGCGGTGTAGTACGTCATGCCGGCCGTTGCGACCCTGCCTCCTGGGCCTTTGAGTAATCCAAGCCCGATGACCTGAAGATGTGGCGGCATCGAAATCGATGACGTCACTTGTGGCCCGTCAACCTCGCCCGCGGCAACATCCTTGAGGATGGCACCATGTCGAAGCCCAGTGACGTTCGAGAGCCAATCGGGTACCGACAGGATTTGCAGCGAGCCATGCGCCTTCGTCACGGTGTACGACTCACCCAGTGATGACGCAGGATCATGCAGTAGTGGTGCGTCACGCCATCGCACGGTGGCAAGTTCGGGCGTTGTTTTGCCCATCGGATCCTTGGCAAGGTTGCGCGCGACGAACATGGAAGTCGGCTGGCCTGCACTGTTCGTGCGAATCCGCGCTTGCCAATAGATTTCGTTCGCGCCAAGCACCGCGATGTTGGTTCCCGCTGATTGTGCTGTCAGGAGCCCGTCGTACATCTGCTTCGTCCAGTACTCCGAATGACCCGGCAGGATGACGAGGGTTCGCGACTTAAGTAGCGCGGGCTTTGCGTGGACGTCAGTATCGATCACG
>CANGPO010000151.1 GCA_947455705.1 Actinomycetota bacterium
ATCCGTTGACGCAGTTGGACTGGCCAATGCCGGATCACCCGATGAGGGAGCAGGTGGCGCACTGGGTTCCTCGGTACCGGGGTTACCCGGGGTTTGGCCGGCCGGCGAAGACGTCACACGACCGATGTCGCTCGCGACCGTGATCCCCCGACTCCGCAGTCGTTCTGCAAAAAATGCGGCAGCAGACTTTGCCGGGTCAAGACTGCGGCTCGGTGACGCCGCCGAGGTGCGACCGCCATCGGCCGACAGGGCCATCACCGGGCTGACCACTCCTGCAGCGACGAACGAGGCTTTCCAGCCGGGCGCGACGGTCGGTCCTACGAACAGTGAATCGTCAAAATCTAGCGTGACGGAGGTTACTCCCGTTTTGCGCAAAGCGGCCGCCGTCTTGACAGCTAAGGCACTCAAGGACGCAGGGCGAGCGCCCTGACCGGCTGGCCAACCAGCCGCAGCCGAGTTAACCCGTGCCAAGGTCGCGTCGCCACCACCACGCAAGATGATGTGGTTCGCGGTACTGCCGATCGACACCGTGGTTGCCAACCGCGCATCAGGACCGAGAGCTTTAAGGACAGCAATGGCGGTGAGAATTTTGATCGTGCTCGCCGGCTGCTGAGGACGCTTCGGCGATCGCGAGTACAGCGACCGTCCACTGGGGAATTCGATGACCTGAGCGGTCACATCAACGCCAAGCGCTTTATCGGAAAGCGCAGCATCGAGCGCATTCGTCCAACTTGTCGGAACGGGCGCCACACTCGTCGTGACGGCACCCGTCACCGGGGCGAGGACCTCGGGCGGGACCGATGGCGGTGCTGTAACTGCGGCCATCGGCGGTAGCAACGGTGCGGCATGGACCCCAACGAGGGCATTGACGGCGCATAAGGACATCAACATTGGCGCGGCCATATACACAAGAACCGCCCGTCGACGCACTGATCCACCTCCCGTCACCAATAGGCCCCACAAGGTGGGACACTAATCATGCATAGCCGAATTGATGCACCACGGACATGCACAATCTTCACACCCGATATCGCACACCTGCGGCTTGTAGCTTGTGAGCCCACGGTAACAAAGGAGAACGACGTGGAATTCGACGTCACCATCGAAATCCCCGCGGGGCAACGCAACAAGTATGAGGTCGACCACGAGACGGGACGAATTCGCCTCGATCGCATGTTGTTCACCTCGACCCGTTACCCACACGACTACGGATTTGTTGAAGGCACCTTGGGCCAAGACGGCGATCCACTTGATGCGCTCGTTGTTCTCGACGAACCGACCTTCCCCGGCTGCTTGATTCGTTGTCGCGCAATCGGAATGTTCCGGATGACCGATGAAGCCGGTGGAGACGACAAGGTCCTGTGTGTTCCGTCAGGTGACCCGCGGGTTGAGCACATTCGCGATATCCACCACATGCCGGAATTCGACCGGCTGGAGATCCAGCACTTCTTCGAGGTCTACAAAGACCTCGAGCCCGGCAAGAGCGTTGAAGGTGCGACCTGGGTTGGCCGCATCGAGGCGGAAGCAGAAATCATCGCCTCAACCGAACGCTACGAGAATCTACATCCCAAGCGAGTGCCACCACTTGATGCAGATTCCAGCAGCCACCTGGACTAGCCGACACCGCTCGCGTCACGATCGCGTCAAACACGATGAGTTTGTGGTCGCGGCGCTTGCCGATCATGCCGCTTAAAGTCGCGCGCTTAAGGTCGGGCTCCAAAAGGGACAAGCCCTTCCATGTAGATCGACCGCTCGCGAACAAATGCGCCAGTGTGGGGGGCTTCAACCATCATGCCTGGGCCCGAGTAGAACACGACGTGATGAATGGTGTGCCAGTCTGCTGGGTCCGTCGCATAGAAGAGCAAGTCACCCGGTTGTAGATCTGCCAACGGGATTTTTTCACCGGCCAGGAATTGCGATTGCGAAAAATGGATCATCGACCACCCCACTGACCGATAACCAGCCGAGGTCAATCCACTGCAATCAAAGGCATTCGGGCCATCTCGACCGGCGACGTACGGGTCGCCGATGTGCGCTCGCGCGTACGCCAAAGCACCCCGCCGCTGTTGAACAGAGGTATGCGAGACTCCCTGCGGATAGCGACCGATATAGGACGACGAATCGTGCCTGTCACCGTTGTTACTCGAACGACCGCTACCCGTACCGCTAGCACTGTGTGAGGAGTTCTGGCGCGCTCTGACTCGGGCCAGCTCTCGTGCGCGAGCCAACCGCGCCGCGGCGGCAAGCCCCGCTGTACGTTGACGTGCCAACGACGCGGCTGCCCGTTGAGCAGTGGCCAGGGACTGCTGAGCTTGGGCCAGCATGGCGTTGAGTTGAGCCACCTCGGCCTTTTGGGATTGTTGTCGAGCACGCATCGCCGTGAGTGCAACCGCCGCTATCGCCTGCTTGGCCCGTACATCAGCCAGGGCTTGTGAGGTGAGTGCACGTGCTTGCGCGGCCTGCGCACGCCGTAGGTTCGCGTCGGTCATGGTCTTTCGCGTGGCTGCTCCTACGTAGCCGAGTTCAGCGGTGCGATTGGTCAGATCTGAGATACCGCCCGAGCGAGCAATACTGTCGACCACCGCGACCCATTGACCCATACCACCTGACAGATCAGGACCGATTTGATAACTCTGCTGAGCCAGTCGGTCTACGTCGATCTGAGCAAACCGCACCCGGGCGACCGCGGAAGCCTCCGCTGCCTGAGTCGCGAACAGCTGATTGTTTGCCTCGGTTACCGCCGCCTGCGCACCATTCCATCGCTCAACAAGCACCTCGAGCTCCACATTCAGGGTGTCGAGCCTGCCCTCCGCTGCCGCCACGCGGCTCCTGGCCTTGATGACCGCGGACGCAACCTGACGCGCATGAACCTGAGCCGCGTGGACCTGGCCGACAGATGGGGTCGGTTTATGCGGATTAGCCTCGGCGGGAGTGCCCCAGGGGAAGGCTAAAGCGCAGCTCAGCACAACGCACAGCACGCGGACGCGTGAAGCCGGCTTTCTGAGCCTCGGGGCGAACCCACGTACACGAGATCGAGCATCTAAGCGGCCCATGAGCAACTCCCCCTCTCGATATCCACGGTAACCCCAATTGTCACACTGACACCACCAGTAACACGCCTCATGTTCTGTGGGTCTCCTGCCGATAAGGGTTGAGGGATTGAGCGCACAACGAGCAACGTCGGGCGCCACCTCGTAACGTGAGACGTGGAGGTTCGCGGACGTGCC
>CANGPO010000152.1 GCA_947455705.1 Actinomycetota bacterium
CCGTTGTTGAATCCCTTGAACTATCCGATGAAGAAAAGGCCCGAATCGATTACCCCGCTGGGCTTGATATCGGTGCTCGTTCACCCCAAGAGATCGCGCTATCAGTCTTTGCGCAAATGATCTCTGAGCGCGGCCGGATCGCCCGTGACGCATGCCCGGTGCGCAATCCAGCGCTGCCTCCCGTAACCCGAATGGGTGTCCTGACTCTTGAGAGCGCCAGCGGCCTTGATCCGGTCTGCGGTATGACCGTCGAGATCAACGACGACGCCTTGTTCGCAGACGTCGACGGGGTTCGCACGTACTTCTGCTGCCCCGGCTGCCGCCGGACATTCATCGCCGATCCAGGGAAGTACACAACCGCGTGAACCTCGACGAACTCGTCCCCGACGTAGATACCCTCATTCAGCGTTTACAGCAGGTTGGCTACTTGGCTGATCCATCATTGGCCAGCGCACTCTTCTGCGCTGTTCGTCTCCCTCAGCCCCTGCTACTGGAGGGTGAGGCAGGCGTCGGCAAGACGGCTGCAGCCAAGGCACTTGCCGAGATGCTCGACACTCCCCTGATTCGCCTGCAGTGCTTCGAAGGTATTGACGCATCCGAGGCGCTCTACGAGTGGAACTACCCCCGTCAGTTACTCGGAATTCGCGTTGCTGAGGCACGGGGCGAGACGATCGAAGAGGAGTCACTCTTCGGCCCCGAGTTCTTGATCCGTCGTCCGCTGCTGGCCGCACTTGAACATCAGGGTCCACGCCCGGCAGTGCTCCTGATCGATGAAGTTGATCGCGCGGACGAGGAGTTCGAGGCATTCCTGTTTGAGTTGCTAGCTGAATCCACCGTGACGATCCCTGAGATTGGCACGTTGCGCGCAACACATCCGCCAATCGTGCTGCTGACGTCTAACCGCACTCGCGATCTGCATGATGCACTCAAGCGTCGCTGCCTCTACCACTGGATCGACTACCCACCGTTGACGCAAGCGACGCAGATCGTGCGTGCTCGCGTCCCTGAGGCACAGTTGCAGCTCGCTATTCAGGTTGCCTCCGCGGTTCAGCGCTTGCGTTCACTCGACTTGCAGAAGATGCCGGGCGTTGCTGAGGCCATCGACTGGGTCAACGCCGCGTCCCTCCTTGGACTGACTGAACTTGATCCGAACGGGGCCGAACAGACGCTCGGATCTGTGCTGAAGTACCGCGAGGATCACGATGTGGCTCGCGCTGCGGGCCTGATGTGGGTCGTCAGCGGCCTGGGGGCGCCGGGGGGCGCATCCGCGGGGGCGGCAGCGCCTTCGAGCAGCTGAGTTTCGTCATGCCCGATCTCGACGAGGCGATTGACCGCACATCGCTAGGGCAGGTCGATCTTGCCGCGATAGCTGCCGCGTTTGGAAATCTTCTGCATGCAGCCGGAGTGCCGGTAACTCCGGAGCGGAGTGCTCGGTTTGCCCAGGTTGTTTTGTTGGCCCAGCCGAAGACCCGACGTGAACTTGCAGCCCTTGGACGCACCACGCTGATCAGCCATCGCGATCAGATCGAGATTTTCAATCGTGTCTTCGGCCAGGTGTTCGACGGCTTTGCTGATGTGGCCGACTTCCGCGGGGACGCTCCCGAGGTGTACACCCCTCCACCGCCCGCGACTGAGTCTGAAGAAAAGACCAAGAGCGAGAACGATCGCGAAGGTATGGGTGAAAGCAATCCCACCGGGTCACCTGGCGGAGAAGAGGGCGAAAACCAAGAGCCCGAGGACGAGGAAGAGAATGTTCTCGCGGCCGTCAGCAATCAGGAACGCCTAGGCGAGAAGAACTTTGCCGATTGCACTGAAGACGAACTTGCCCTCATCAATGCGTTGATTCAGCAGCTTCGATTCGTGCCACCAATGCGAGCCGGGCGCCGCCTCCGTCGTCACAATCGCGGCCGAGTGATGGACATCCGCGCAACCTTGCGCGCGTCTCACCGCACGTCCGGTGACCCCGTCGAGCGGGTGTATCGAAAGAACGCTCAGCGCCCCCGTCGCGTTGTTTTGATCGCCGATGTCTCAGGCTCGATGGAGCCATATGCCCGTGTTTACCTGCACCTTCTGCGAGGTGCGGTGCGCGCCCTTGGCTCCGAGGCCTTCGTCTTTGCCACGCGCCTAACCCGTCTTACAAAGCAGTTGCAGCACACCCATCCCGATATCGCCTATCGCAAGGCGATGATGGCGGCACCGGACTGGTCCGGTGGTACTCGCATTGGCCGCACACTGAAGCAGTTTGTTGACGAGCACGGACGCCGAGGGATGGCTCGCGGCGCTGTGATCGTGATCGTCTCTGACGGTTGGGAAATCGAGGATCCCGAACTCGTCGGTCGCGCGATGGAACAGCTATCGCGTTTGGCCTACACAATCATCTGGGTCAATCCACGTAAGGCGGCGAAGTCGTATCGCCCCCTGGTCGGTGGCATGGCCGCAGCAATGCCACACATCGACACGTTCGTCAGCGGACATTCGCTACGTGCACTTGAAGAAGTCATGCAAGCAATTCACGATGCCACCACTCGCACTCACTCGAGTACGTACGGCACCGCAAACCGCCCAGCCCACTCGGCTTAGGAACCGGCAACCAATTCCCGTAGGCGGGCGGCGAATGCATCAACGTCAGCTTCTGTGGTTTGCCACGACGTCATCCAGCGCACCTGACCGGTGAATTCATTCCAGATGTAGAACGGGAATTCACTCGACAACGTGGCCGATACGTCACGATCTACCATCGCAAAGATCGCATTCACCTGAACGTTGTTGTTGATCTCCACCAGGTCACCCACAGCATCAGCAAGTCGACGGCTCATCGCATTGGCGTGGGCGGCATTGCGCAACCAGAGATCATCAGTCAGCAGCGCAACGATCTGCGCAGACATGAAACGCATCTTTGACGCGAGCTGCATGGACTGCTTGCGGAAGAAATGCATCGACTCGTTGATTTCCGGATTAAGGACAACGATCGCTTCAACTCCCATGGCGCCATTCTTCGTCGCGCCAAAGGAGATCATGTCGACGCCCACTGAGGCACCAAAGTCACCCGGCCGAACACCCAGGGCCGCTGCCGCATTTGCGATTCGAGCGCCATCGAGGTGGACGAACATATTGCGCTCATGGGCCCAGGAAGTGATCGCACGAATCTCGTCCAGCGAATACACCGTGCCGAGTTCTGTTGACTGCGTGATCGAGATGGCCTTGGCCTGCACATGGTGTGGATCGCC
>CANGPO010000153.1 GCA_947455705.1 Actinomycetota bacterium
AAGGACGCGCGCGGCCAGATTCGAAGTGGACGTCGAGTTGGCTATCTTGCCTTGCCCGACAGTGCGTCCCTTGGGTTGAACGGCTGCGTCGCAGACCTTGGTTACCGGGCAACCGTCGACCGGCTCACGCTGACGCAACGTCTCGTCTCGCTGACTGACGATGCTCGGCTGCAACTTCGTTACGCGCTCGCCCGCATGGATTCATTACGCACACCCGATATTGGTGCGGAGTTGGAGCTGGCAGTCGGGCAGCGCGTCGTTGGCGTTGAGCGGCCGAGAGGCAAGAAGATGACGATCGTTCTGCACCTAAGTGACGGCGCAACCCTCGAGCTGCTCCCCCGTCCCGGCACAACATCGCTGGAAGGGCCGCGTCGGCAAAAGGCACCACGGCACACCGACTAGCTCCTACGTGGTGGTGACAAAGTGTTGATCGATGCGGAAGCTAAGGGATGGCTGGAGGTGGGGTGGCATCCACTGTCTGTTGGATGGCGCCCGGCATAAAGCCGTCAGGCTTGCCATATTTCCTGGCCACCGTTCCAGTCGGACACCAGAGTGCGGCGTTGATTTCCAACGACGTTCCGCTCGATGGCACGATGTCACAGTTCACAACTCCGACCTCAGTGTCTCCCCCGCCAAGGTAAATTCCCGTGACCGGCTTTCCAGTGGGAACACATTTTCCGACGTACTCGATTTCGACGAACTTCGCGCCATTGTAGGCCACGAGCGAGTGTCCAAGTGCGACGTTCACAGCCGACAACTCGGCTGTTGGGCTAGGCCAGTTATCCATTGCGGTTAAAGCAATTCCAGCCGACTGAAGCCCGAGGCGCACGAGTTGTTGATCTACTAAGTAAGAGTGGTCTCCCATTACCAGCCCCTGACCGAATCCAGTGCTTCCATCACCCACGACGTAGCGCCACAAGGAGTTGTCGGTTTTGAGGGCGGCGTCCGCCAGCCGCCAACGTGAACTCAAGATCTTGGTGCTCGTCATCTCAATCGATGTACAGCTCGGATCGCCAGTGACCGGGTCGCCCGTAACAGCGCTGTGTCGTTTCATATCGGCGTAGGCCAGCGGCTGATCGGGATGAGTCACAGCCGGAATCCAGCCAAATGCATTTTCGAAGGGCTGCGACAACAACGTTCGGCTCACCGTAGAAGTCACGGTGATGGTTTGGCCCGCTGCAATTGTTGTGAGCGGAGCAGTGTCAGACGATGAGCCTGGGCCCCAGGTTAGGAAAGTCTCGCGCTCACCACCAGGTGCGCCGCCCTCGGTAAGGCCATCTGGATTCGGCAACGCATGTCCATCGATCTTCGTATCACCGAACTGAAGAATGTTGCCCTTGTATCCGGAGCGCCAGATGCCTGCACCCAGGCCACCCCTCCATTCGGTTGAGGTCGTGTTCTTCACCACCATCGTCACTATGTACTTGTCGCGAAGGTGTAAGACCGCCGGCCCGGTGGTCGTAATGTCCAGACCGTCGAGAACATCATGCGACGTATTTGTACGCTCGCCGTCAACGGGAGCCACGTCCACATTCCCCTTGGGGATGAACGTCGTTGCGCCGATGACGAGAGCGACGGCCGTTACGAACGCACCCGCAGCCGTCAGAGCACGACGCGTATTACGTCGACGACCACCGCGCGTGATGAGATCGTCCGCGTTCCAGCCATCTGGGCTGGGTGCTTGACGGCCAGCGGCGTCAAAGAGTTGTTCAAGCTCAGTCGTCATGACAGTGACTCCAATCCGCGCGTTGTCGTATCCAAGATTTCGGTGGTGGTGTA
The DNA here is from genome assembly GCA_947455705.1 of Actinomycetota bacterium. Taxonomy (GTDB): domain Bacteria; phylum Actinomycetota; class Actinomycetes; order S36-B12; family CAIYMF01; genus Longivirga. Next base: position 1,780 of record CANGPO010000153.1, read on the forward strand.
CATGGTCTGCACGGTCGTCGACCCGTCCGCAAACTCGGGCGGCTGGATAGTTAATGCGGATCGCAAGGCTTCGATCCCGCGGGAGAGTCGGCTCTTAACAGTGCCCGCAGGAATACCAAGCTCATGTGCGATTTCGTCGACGGTGAGGTCGTCGGTGAATCGCAGAACGACGACGGCTCGTTGGTTCGCTGGAAGCGATGCCAATGCCCGCTGTAGCGATTCATCCGCGCCGTCGATCCGGTTCATCGCGGCGGCAGCGGACGGATCAGCAAACTCCGGAGGCGTGTCAGTGACGCGCTCACGTCGCCACGGACGTCGCGTCGTATCGACATAGCACCCGACGAGCACGCGGTTTGCGTAGCCGTCGACATTGCCACCTTTGACGACCTTCGCCCACTTTGAATAGAGCTGAACGAACACGTCCTGGCAGATATCGTCCGCGGCATGCCAGTCACCTGACATCAGGTAGGCCTTGCGTCGAAGCAGCGGGCCACGAAGGGCGAGCCACTGACGAAAGCCCTCTTCGTCCGGCGTCGGTCCAGATGCCGACCGCACGTCCCCGCTCATTGACACCTCCCCGACGACTAGCCTCACCTATTAATCGTTATTGGGATACCAAAACGTTCCATCAATTTTCAGAACCACCGATAATCTTCAAACATGGCGACGTGGGCTGATGTGGAAGCAGTGATGGCTGGGCTCGAGGACGCCATCGAGGGTGAGCCTCACGGCAGACGGACGTGGCTCGTTAATGGACGCGCGTTCGCGTGGGATCGTCCGTATAGCAAGGCTGATCTCAAGCGGTTCGGTGGTGTACCGCCTGCCGCCGAACCGATTTTGGCGTTGGCTACCGCGGATCTTCACGAGAAGGAAGCCATCCTGGCCAGCGGGATCAAAGGTGTCTTCACGATCGAGCACTTCAATGGGTACAAAGCGTTCCTCGTGGAATTGAACGCGGTAGGTAAGCGCCCACTGCGCACCCTCGTGACGGACGCCTACCGATCACAACGCGATAAGACCCGCTAGCGCGGCGATCTAACGTCTCTGGCCGCTACAGCACGCGCGATCGGACGTACCGAACTTCGTACACAGCCTGCTCGCCGATCTGCGTGTATTGATCGAGGCCGTCGAGAGTGAAGCCGCTGCGTTCGTAGAACGTGCGGGCGCGCTGGTTCGCGGCGATCACCCATAGCGAGATGTCGTCGACGTGCGCCGGGACGTTGGCGAATGCGTGGTCGGTAATTGCAGCGCCGAGCCCACAACCGATCGCTGCCGGCTCGAGGTAGAGACCGTAGAGCTCCCAATGCGTTGCACCGCTGCGATCCTCGTCGCGGCACGGGCCGGCACTCGCGAAGCCGACGATCCGTCCGTCGTCTTCGATGATGTAGTTGGCGCTTTCCGGGATGGTGGGGCGACGCAGGATGCGCGTCCAGA
>CANGPO010000154.1 GCA_947455705.1 Actinomycetota bacterium
CTCCTTGATGCGAGCGCGAACTGCAGATGAAGCGGTGATCTCCGAGGCGCGGTAAACACGCTTGGCGATGGCCTCCATCTTCTCCCACAGAGTTGCGCTGTCCTCGTACACGAACGTCATCGGTGTTGGCGCTTCACAGATTTCGACGATGACCTCGGCGAGCTCGGAGGCACCATCGCCACCGTTTGCCCAGTGCGTCGCGATAACAGCCTTGGCACCGAACTCAGCCGAGAGCTCCTTGATGAGCTCGAGCTCTGCATCGGTGTCAGAGATGAAGCGGTTGATGCTGACGACGCAACGGATGCCGTACACCGTTGAGACGTTCTCGATGTGACGCTGCAAGTTGGCAAAGCCAGCGCGCACTGCGTCAAGGTTCTCGGTGTTGAGTTCCTTGAGGTCGACACCACCGTGGTACTTGAGTGCACGGACGGTTGCGACGATCACAGCAGCATCGGGACGAAGACCCGACTTGCGGCACTTGATATCGACGAACTTCTCCGCACCCAGGTCAGCGCCGAAGCCAGCCTCAGTGACGACGTAGTCGACGAGCTTCAATGCTGAAGCCGTGGCAACAACGGTGTTACAGCCGTGGGCGATGTTGGCGAACGGACCACCATGAACGAATGCAGGAGTTCCCTCGAGGGTCTGCACGAGGTTCGGGCGGAACGCGTCCTTGAGCAGAACGGCCATGGAGCCTTCGGCCTGAAGATCGCGAGCCGTAACCGGTGCCTTGTCGCGGGTGTAACCGACGACGATGTTGCCGAGGCGACGCTTGAGGTCCTCAAGTGAGGTGGCCAGGCAGAAGATCGCCATGACCTCGGAGGCAACGACGATGTCGAAACCATCTTCGCGAAGGTAGCCGTTACCCGGGCCACCCATGCCTACGACGATGTCGCGCAGGGCGCGGTCGTTAAGGTCAACAACGCGCTTCCACGTGATGCGACGAGTGTCGATACCGAGTTCGTTGCCGTGGTGGATGTGGTTGTCGATCAGCGCTGCGAGCAGGTTGTTCGCAAGCTGGATCGCACCAAAGTCACCGGTGAAGTGCAGGTTGATGTCTTCCATGGGAACGACCTGGGCGTAACCACCACCGGCGGCACCACCCTTAACGCCGAACACCGGGCCGAGGGATGGCTCGCGAAGTGCGATCATCGCGCTCTTGCCGATCTTGCGAAGACCGTCACCAAGACCCACGGTTGTGGTGGTCTTACCCTCACCGGCTGGGGTGGGGCTGATCGCCGTCACGAGGATCAGGTGTGAGTTCTCCTTCTTGGGCAAGGAGTCCAAGTAATCGAGGCTGATCTTGGCCTTGTAGTGGCCGTAGGGATCAATTGCTTCGTAGGGCAGGTTAAGGCGCTCGGCGATCTTTGAGATCGGCTCGAGTACCGCGGCTTGGGCAATATCGATATCGCTTGGCACTTCGTTACTCCTTCGCCGCACGGGTGGCGGCCACAAGTTCGGGCAGGATGGTCTGGGCGTCACCGATCACGGCGTAGTGCGCGTAGCCCATGATCGGAGCGTCCTTGTCGGTATTAATGGCGATGATTGTCTTGCTAGTTCTACACCCTGCGATGTGCTGGGTTGCACCACTAATCCCACATGCAATGTAGAGGTCCGGGGCCACCTTCGTCCCGGTTTGGCCAACTTGTTCACTGTGTGGTCGCCAACCGTTGCTTGTGACTACACGCGAGCAACCAACAGCGCCGCTGAGCAGGTCAGCGAGCTGTTCGATGACGTCAAAGCCCTCTGGCCCACCAACACCGCGACCACCGGAAACGATGACACGAGCCTCGGCCAGGCCGACACCGGTAGCAGCGCCACCGGTCCGGTCGATCACGCGGACTGCAGTGTCGGCGGCATCGAGATTGGGTGTGAACTCGTTTACATTGCCTGCCCCTGTTGCATTTTCTGCCCGGATTGCGTGGGGTGCGAATGCCACGAGAAGAAGATCGTTGTGCACCCGCGCTGTCTCGGTGAGGTTGCCACCCCAGCGGTTGCGGACAACCTCATGAACACCAGCATCTCCGAAGGTGACGGAGAGAACTTCGGCGGCCATCGGTGCGTCGAGGATTGCCGCAATATGCGCCAAAACCTCATTTCCGCGCGGAGTTCCGGTCGTAAAAATTCCTCGCGGTGAACGTGAGGAAACCAGTTCTAATGCGGCTTTTGCGGACGCAAGTGGTGCGTAGTCCGTCAGCGTGTCGTGGACGGCGAGGTGGATTGTGTCGGCTCCATACGTCGCCAACTCAGCCACGGCGTCCCGACCAGCGGCACCGACCAGCAAAACCTCCACATCAGAGTCGAGTGCGCGGGCGGCGGTGAGTGCCTGGACGGAGGTGGCATCAAGCACGCCACGATCGTGATCAACAAGAACGAGAATCATGATTACAGCACCCCAATGTTCTTGAAGATTTCGACCAGTGCAGGTACTGCATCCACGCCAGTACCAAGGATTTCCGCTGAACGAGCCTCTTCGACGGCGAGGTCCAGGCGAACCTTTTCAAGGCGTGCAGCAGGCTTTTCGATGATGACGGTGTCAACCGGCTTCTTACGTGCCTTGATACGACCGGGCACAGATGGGTAACGAGGAATGTTCAAGCCATCCTTCACCGTGATGACGGCAGGAAGGGTGACTTCGTAAACCTCGCGAGCAGAACCGACGGCACGCTCGCAACGAGCAACACCACCATCGATCGTCATGCCCTTGACGTTCGTCACCACTGGCCAGCCGAGGGCGTGAGCCATCCGGATACCGACCTGGAAGTCAGCGGTGTCGGCTGCCTCAGTTCCGAGCAGGACCAGGTCGTACGCACCATCAGGAGAGCCCGCCTTGATCTGCTCGGTGAGTGCCGACGCGGTGGCCTGCGGATCCCATTCAGAACCATCGGTCTCGATGATCACACCACGGTCGACGCCGACGGCCAGGAGCGAACGAATTTGCTCCTCTGAGTCAGCAACACCAAGGGTGATGACGGTGGATGAGCCACCGAGCTGCTCGACCAATTGGACGGCAGCCTCAGCGGCACACTCCTCGTGCGGGGAGGTGGTGAATCCGACGGATGCACCACTGGTGTCGATGTCGAGGTTGTCGGCGGTGAGTTCCCACCGACCACCCGACAGCGGCACGCGCTTTGCGCATACTGCGATGTTCATGAGGAGAGGATCCGTTCGTTATTCGGGTCGAAGAGAGCACCCGA